>DASWMP010000047.1:0-11908 GCA_036399695.1 Thermoanaerobaculia bacterium
AGAGAGTTGCCGGTTCGCAAATCATGATGGCGGGAGTGTGCGGAGCTGTAGCGTGCTGGCGTGGTTGCTCGCGTGACGGACAGGATTGTCCATCCTCCACGACAACGTTCCAGGCGACCGCCCTCGTGTATCGTTGCGCCCGATGACGATTGAAGCTCCCACTCCCTCCTCTTTCCGCGGTGTCAGTCTCGATGCCTCGCTCACCGTCACCGATCTCCAGAAAAGCATGGCCTGGTATTGCGACGTCTTCGGCTTCGCGGTCGCGAAGACGTTCGAGCGCGAGGGACGGCTCATGGCCGTATCGCTGCGCGCCGGAGAGGTGCGCATCCTGCTCACGCAGGACGACGGCGCCAAGGGTGAGGATCGCGTCAAGGGCGCGGGCTTCTCGCTCCAGATCACGACCGATCAGGACATCGACGAGGTGGCGAGCCGGGTGAGGGAACAGGGTGGCACGTTCGACACGGAGCCGACCGACACCCCCTGGGGTGTGCGCATGTTCCGGCTGCGCGATCCGGATGGCTTCAGGTTCACGATCTCCTCGCGTGCGCCGCACTGAAAGACCGCTCCACACAAAATTCTCTCCTAGATTGGAAATCGCACCCGATTCCCCCGTCCTCCCGGATGGCTGGATGCGGAGTTGGTCCTCTGCCTCGAAGCCAATGCAACCGGAGGAGAGAAACCATGGGTTCGATCAGGAGAGGTGTCTGCAGTCTTTCGTTGCTCGTCGCGCTGGTGCTGCTGCTCGTCAGTGCCGTCGCTGTCGCACAGGACGACAAGGGCGTGACGATGGTGTACATGTCCGACCCGCAGTACGTCTGGTATTCGCCGGAAGACGCGGCGAAAAGCGCGGCCGCCATCAAGCGCATGGTCGCCGCGAGCGACAACATCCAACAGCTCGGCAGGTGGCCATACTCGCTGCGCACTGGGGGCGGCGCGACGATCGCCAAGCCGTCGGGGGTCATCATCAACGGCGACCTGACCGCCTACTTTCACCAGTGGCAGTTCCAGTTCTACCGGAACAACGTCGTCAACCGCGACGGCCAGAATACGGCCCCTTATCCGCTCTATCCCGGCCTCGGCAATCACGACTACAAGAACAATCTCGGCGACTGCAGGAGCGACTATCAGTATCCGCCCATCGACGGCAACCGCTGCGCCAAAGAAGCGATCTGGTACATGGCCGACGCCATCCAGTCGCTGCCCGGCCTCGTCAATCACGACGTCTCGGGCGCCATCACCGTGAAGAACATGGGCGCGTTCGTGGCCCGCTTCTCCATCAGCTACGACCAGGGCGGCAGCAGGCAGTCTCAGAGCACGGACGTTTTCGAGGTCCTGCAGAGCCGCACGCTCATCATTCCTCCCGGCGCGACCAACGTGGAGGCGCACCTGGAGGAGCACACGGGGTTCAACTGGAAATCTGTCGTCAAGCCCACCGCCACCCGGCCGTGGCGCGGCTGCTACGAGCTCACCGGCACGACCCTCTTCCCCAATGCGGCGGCGGTCTCCTGCAGCACCCGCTGGCCCGACGGCAGTAACGGCAGCCTCGCCTACTCGTTCGATGTGGGCAACTACCACTTCGTACAGCTTCAATACCGGCCCGACTATGCAGCGAATCTGCAGAACGTCGACTACGTGTTTTTCGACTCGCCCGGCTTCAGCGTCACGCAGTCGTTCGGCTGGCTGACGGCCGACCTCGCCGCTGCCACCGCGGCCGGCAAGCGCATCGTCATCAACATGCACGACCCTCTTGCCCGCGACTGTGGTACCCGCTGCAATCCCGGCAACGTCATCACCGACCCGCAGTTCACGGCCGCCATCGCCAACACGAACGTCGTCGCGATCTTCGGCGGTCACCTGCACGAGCTGTTCGGAAAGGCGCCCGCCACGCTCGACGGCGTGAGCACCGTCATCAACAACGGCCGCTACACCATTCCCACGTTCACGAGCGGCTCGGCGGACTGCGAGCGCTTCCTCCTCGCCGATTTTCATGACCGCTACTTCAACGTCGCCGCGGTCGACTCCTACGGCAGCGCGCCCGTGTTCGTCACCGGCGCCAATGCCCAGTGCCGGCCCGGTTTCCCACACGCCAATTTGTCCGACACGGCGCCGCGAACCGTCTACATCACCCGGCCGCCGGTGCTCTCAGCCATCACCGCCACGCCGTCGTCGCTGGCCGAGGGTGGGGCTGTGACGTTCTCCGCGGAGGCGACTGATGCGGATGGCGACGCGCTGACGTGGTCGTGGAACTTCAACGACGGAAGCACGGGCAGCGGCCGGACCGTGACGCACGTGTACGCTGACAACGGCAGCTACACCGCCACCGTCACGGTGAATGATGGATACGACGGCACCGCCAGCAAGGACGTCATCGTCACGGTCGCCAACGTCAATCCCACGATCGCCGTCACCAGCGCCGCCATCAACGAAAACGACGTTGCCACGCTCGACGTGACGATCGCCGATCCCGGCGTCCCCGATACGTTCACCCTCACGATCGATTGGAAAGACGGCGGCGCGCCGGAGACGTTCACGCCCGCCGCGGGGACGACGTCGTACAGCCACCGGTACGGCGACGACGACCCGACCAGTACGCCGTCGGATCTGTACACCGTTGCCTTCTCGCTGCGCGACGACGACGGCGGCACCGCCGCCACGATCGCGGGCGTGACGGTTTCGAACGTGCAGCCCGTGGCCGCCATCACGTCGCTCGTCGATGAAGCGGGCCAGCTCGTCGGGCTCGACGGTCCGGTGCTCGCGGGACTCTCCGTGACATCACACGAGAGCTACGCCGACACAGGTCTGCGCGACACGCGTACGGCTACGCGGGACTGGGGCGACGGGACTCCCATTGAGGCGCTCGGCGTCGTCACCGCCACCACCTCGGCCGTGCACGTCTACGCGGCAGCGCGCGTGTATCCGCTGACCGTCATCGTCACGGACGACGACAGCGGCGCCGGCACCGCGAGCCGCGACATCCGCGTCGTCACGCCGGTGCAGGCGACCACCGAAGCCATCGCGGCGCTGGCGACGATCACGTCAACGAATGCCGACGCGGCGAGATCGCTCGAGAAGGCGCTCAAGGGCCTGAACGGCAATCCCGGCGCGAGCAACGGCGCGCTCCACAAGCTCGCCGCGGGTCAGTACGCGGCCGCTCTGAAAGCGATCGCCGGCGTCATTGGCGACCTCGAAGCCGCCGAGCGCGCGGACAGCTCACTCGACTTCACGAAGCTGAAGAGTCTCCTCACGCTCGTCGCGAAATCGGTCGCGGTGGCGCAAATCGCGTCCGCCGAAAGCACCGCCGCGACACCCGGCCAGGTGAAGCGTGTCGCCGACTCGAAGGCCTTCGTGGCCGCTGGCCAGGCGCGCCTCGCCGCCCGTGAGTACATCCAGGCCGTCGAGCTCTTTCACCGGTCGCTCTGACCGGCGCCCGCCTCACAACGTCAATGGCGCCGCCGGAAACGGCGGCGCCATTGGATTAACTGCAGGCGATCCCAACGAGCCCTGGACCACCAAAGGAGATAGACGCCCGTATGCCATCGCTGCGACCGCTCCTGCTCGCCCTGCCGCTCCTTCCCTCCGTCCCCGCCCGGCCCTGGCGCAGCCCGCCGCCGACATGCCCCTGCCGCCGGTCGCGAAGAAGGAACCGCAGACGACGAAGGTGCATGGCGGGACGTGGGTCGACGACTCTTCCGGCTGCGCGACAAGTTTGGTAACGTCACGCGCAGCGTCGACCCGAACGATGTGGTGGTGGAAAGTACGTTCGACCTGCTCGCGCGGCCGCTGACCTCCACGGTGAAAGGGATAGCAGGCTGCGACACGGCGGCCGATCCTCTCTGCGCGACAGACCTGACGACGCGGTCCATCTATTCATCAACCTCGGGCCAGCTCAGCGTGCTCCAAAAGCCGAGCGGCGGAGTGACGACGTACCAGTACGACAATCGCAGCCGGGTCACCGCCACACTGCGCGGCACGGGGACGAATGCGCTCGTCGAGAAGATCGAGACCATCTACGACCCGTCGAGCGGCCGGAAGAGCCTCGATTCGTACTTTGCCCTCGAGAGCGGCACATGGGTGCAGCGGAAGTCCGACGGCTACGGATACGATCTCTTTGGCTGGTTGGATACCGTCGCGCATGCCGACAGCACCACCATCAGGTACACGCATGACCCGATGGGGCAGGTGCTCACCGTTCGCGACGAGAATGATCCTGCCGGTGAGCCGTCGACGCACTACTGGTACGACGCCGCAGGCCGGCTGCTCGACGTGCGGCAGAAACTCGGCGCCGGGGAGATCGTGACCGCCTATGCCTACGATTTGCACGGCAATGTGGTCTCGGTCACCGATCCAAACGGCAACACCACGACCTACGCGTACGACGACTTCGGACAGTTGCTGCAGCAGACGAGTCCCGTCACGGGCGTGACGAGATACAGCTACGACGTCGGCGGCAATCTCCTGTCGACCGTGGACGCGAACGGGTCAGCCACGACGCGCAGCTACGACGTCCTGGGACGGACCGTATCTTCGTCCAGCACCCTCGGCATGACCACGGAATCATCGTCCTGGAGCTACGACTCCGGTTCTTTTGAGAGGGGGCGGCTTTCCTCGCTGAGCGATCCGACAGGCACGACGACGTACGCCTACGAACGACGGGGCCTGCCCCGTAGTGAGACGAAGGTCATCAGGGAAAAGGCCTACGTCACATCTTTCCGGTACGATGCGGACGGGAATCGCGTCGGAATCGGCTATCCCTCGGGCAAAAGTGTGACGTACACGTTCGATTACGCCGGCCGGTCGGTTTCGGCCTCTGTTGGTGCAACGACGCTCGTTTCGTCAGCCAGCTATTACCCGTTCGGCCCGCTCAAACAGTTCACCTACGGTAATGGGCTGGTGCGGCAGACGGCTTACGGCAACCGCTACCAGCCGATCTTTCACAGCGTCTCCGGTCCCGGCGGCGCGGTCGTCAGCTTTCAATACGACATCGATGCCGTGGGTAACATCACGGAGATTCACGATCTGCTCGCGCCGCAGTACAACCGCGATTTCGGTTACGACGACCTGAATCGCCTGACCGCGGCCACGACGGGTGCGGGGCTTTGGGGGAACGGATCGTACACGTACGACGCGATGGGGAACATGCTCACGGCCAGCCTCGGCGCGCAACGCAACTCCACCTTTACGTTCGCCGGTTCGACGCCGAAGATCGCCACCGCGACGGAGTTGGGTGTCGCTACCATCCCGACGTACGACGCGGCCGGGAACGAGACGACCGTCGGCGCCAGCAGCTACTCCTGGTCGCCCCGTAATCTTCTCAGCCGTGTAGAGACGGCCGACTCTGTCACGTTGAACGGATTCGACGCGCGCGGCATCCGCACCACGCGGCAAGGCCTCATCAAACGCATCGCCGACGGCGCATCCCTCCGTCACTCGCTGTATACGCCCGAGCTTCAGGCACTCAGTACCATCGATTACTTCATCCACTGGGGCGAGGCGACGGAATCGAGCCGCCGCGAGATCGTCTGGTTCTCGGGTGTCCCCGTGGCCCAGATCGACACCACGCCCGGGGGCGGATCGCTGCGCTACACCATCTCTGACCACCTCGGTACTCCGATCGTTCAGACCGACGCCTCCGGCACGGTGGTGTGGCGCGCCGAGCACGAGCCGTACGGGAACGTCTTCGTCATGCGTTCTGGCGCGGCACCTGAGCAACCGCTCCGTTTCCCGGGACAGGAGCTCGAAACCGTCACCGCTCGAGGGGAGGAGAGTTACAACGTCTTCCGATGGTACCGGAGTGGGTGGGGGCGATATACCCAGGCGGATCCAATCGGCATGGTGGACGGTCCCCACCTGTATAGCTATGTGAACGGCCGCCCAACGATGATGATCGATCCGTCTGGACTGTGTGCTGCTTGCGACGACTGCCCCTCTGGCGAATGGAACTTTGACGCGCCTGGTTTCGGCGTTTCGGGCGCAGGCTTCTATGGACGCTCTGTGACCTGGGGAACTTACGTGTGCAAGGGAAATGGTCGCCAAGTGAAGGTGCGGATCGAATGCACAATGCTCGGTCCCATCTTGGGGCTCGGCATCGGATTCAGTGGGCCAGCGGGCGTTAAGCCGATGGCTTGCGCCTGCAATGAAACCGGATTGCTAGGAAAATCCAGAGGCTGGACCGGATGGGTGGGGCCGATCAATATCGACGGCAGCGGCTGTGGGACTAAGCCCGGTGGAACGAGTAACAGCTTTGGCGTCTCGAAATCCTGGGGCGCGGGTTTTGCCGGCACACGCTGCACGACAATAAGGGTCGAATGATGAGTAAGGCTGCCAAGATCCTGCTCGGGGTGGCGACGCTGCTGCCGCTGGTGTATATCTTTACGATTCTGTTCGTGTATCGCGACTTTAAATACGACACGATACAGAGGATCCACTACGTCCTGATGGCGCTATACGTCACGCTGCTCTTCATCTACACGCGTGATGTACGCGATACCGACCGATTACCCGACGAAAAAAGGGCGCTTTGGGGTGCCCTCATTTTCGTGGGATCGTCGGTCGCTCAGCTGATCTACTTCTGGAACTATATCTGGCCCGACGATGAGTCGACCGCGGGAAGATAACAGGCGAATTGAGGATCGGGGAAGGCGCGTGGGACCTTCCTCAATCCTGCAATTGCCTGTTACGGGGTCTGCACGCCTTCCGGGTACTGGAGAAACATCCCGTTGCTGTAGATGATGTCGCAATCGGGGGAGTTGGTTCCGCCGCCGTCGGGCGTACCCTGACGGATCCCGTCTTTGCCGTATGACGTGATGGAATAGCTGTGGGCACTGGCGTCAGTGCGGAAGTCGTACAGGCGTGCCCACCCGTCCTTTTCCGGAAACGGCGGCCGGACGAAGGTCGGTTCGAGCATCTGCCGCATGTCGGCGACAGTGACGGCCTCGTCGCAGCAGACCGCGAGGCCTGCCGCGCTATAACCACCGGTCTCAGTCGATCGTGATTCCCATCCCATGGCTACCTGACGGATATCGGCCATCGAACGCTTCTGCTTGGCGCGCGTCATGGCGCTGAGCAGGTTCGGGATGGCGATGGCGGCCAGGATGCCGATGATTGCGACGACGATCAGGAGCTCGATGAGGGTGAACCCTTTTTCCTCTCTCTGCAGCATCGAGGATCTCCCTGCTGGTCTCGTGTCGAACGACACGGCGCTAGAAAAACGGGCGCCTTGCGGCGCCCGTCATCATTCTGCGGATGGAGCAGACTACTGCGTCTGCACGCCTTCCGGATACTGAACGAAGCTGCCGTTCTGGTAGATGATGTCGCAGTCGAAGTTCGTCGTGGCGTTGCCGGCGGCGCCGTCAGCAACCTTGTCCTTGCCGTACGAACGGACCCAGTACTCGTTGGCGTTGGCGGCGAGCTCCCACTGGGTGTTCCAGCCGTCTTTGTCAGGGAACTGCTTGATGTAGGTCGGCGAGACCATCGTCTTCATGGTCGCGATCGTCACCGTGGTGCCCGGGGCCGTCAGGCCGGCGGCGGTGTAGCTGTTCGTGTCGGTGGCGCGGCCTTCCCAGGCGGTGGCCAGCGAACGGATGTCAGCCATCGAACGCTTCTGCTTCGAACGCTGCATGGCGGTCAGAAGGTTCGGAATGGCGATGGCGGCGAGGATGCCGATGATCGCGACGACGATCAGCAGCTCGATGAGGGTGAAACCTTTTTGCTTCCTGGACATTGATGTCCTCCTTTTCGTGACTGCCTCTAATCGCAATCGAAATACCACTTCGCCGATTTTAGTAAGTGATTGACGTGGCGCTGCTTAGCTGATTGGTGGCCGTTCCGCGAAAGGGGTGGTTGACGCTTTGCGGCACGGTTCTGTGACAGTAAGTGTCACTCGGTGCAAACGCTACGGAGAGAGCGGAACCGTGGAGATCATCACTCCCGGAAGGCGTACCTGGTCACGATCCGCTTCGTGACCCCGATCCCCTGCATGAACCAGTCGAGCCGGATGCGCTCGTCGTTGCGGTGGATGGCCTCGGACTGGAACACGTCCACGGGGTAAGGCCAGACGCCGTAGCAGATCAGCCCCTGGCGGCGCAGGAAGCGCGAATCGTTGGTCGCGCCGTGCAGCACCATCGTGCCGGCGCGGGTCCGGTACTCCCGCTCGGCTTCGGAGGCGATGATCCGGAAAAGGGGGGTGTCGGCGGGGCTGAAGGGGAGCTGGCCGTCTTTGGCCACGACCTCCAGCCGCACGCCGGTGCCGGCGACGGTCTGCTCGACCCGCCGCACCTGCCGGTCCGGATCTTCGTCCCGCAGCAGCGCGGCGCGGACGGTCATCGTCCCACCCTGAGGCGCTTCGGCCCAGAGGTTGTTCTGTGTGTGCTCCCGGTAGCCCTTCGGCAGCTCCCAGAACTCGCCGTTGGCGATGGTCTGGTCGATATCCGCCAGCATCCTGCCGAACTGGATGCGTGTCGGCGCGATGTCGCGCATGAAGGTGCGGATCTCGGGGAGGACGCGCTCCGGCTGATGCGCGCCGAAGATCGGCTCGAGCGCGCGCCGCGCGGCGAGGAGCTGTTCCTCCGATCCGTGCAGGCGCAGCTCGAGGCGCTGTTTCGTCCCGATCTCGATGCCGAAGTAGGCAACCTGCTCGGCCTGCATCTCGGTGATGCCCCCTTCGTTGAGGACGTAGCGGACGCCTTCGAAGAGGTCGGGACGGTTCGCCAGCAGCCACTGGATGCCCAGGACGCTGCCCTGCTCTTCGTCCGACGTGGCCAGGAAGATCAGGTCGTGCTCGGGCGGACGGCCGCTCTTCGCGATCTCGACGAACGCGAGGAGATGGCAGATGCCGATGCTCTTCATGTCCAGCGCGCCGCGCGCGTAGAGCATGTTGTACTGGATGTCGCCCGCGAACGGCGGGTGCTTCCATTCGGCGGGATCGACGGGCGCCACGTCGATGTGGTGCAGGAGCATCAGCCCTTCGCCGGGCTGGCGTCCGCGGATGCGCACGTAGACGTTGCCGCGGCCGGGGCCGGATTCGATCAGCTCCGGCCGGATGCCGCGCTTCGCGAACTGCGCCACGAGCCAGCGCGCGCCAGCGAGCTCCTTGCCGGCAGTCGTATCGATGCGCAGGTACTCGCGCAGGAGAAGGATCTCGGGGGTGATCTTCTCCGGCTTCGGGACGTACGTCGTCTCGGCCTTGAGCCGTTCCTCTTCCTGCTGGTTCCAGCGGACGAAGACGATCAGCGCTGCCGCGAGGACGACTAAAACGACGGCGGCGACGATCCGCTGATTACGGTGGCTCATGCCTCGGTCAGAATCGACTGGCGGCGGCGCACGAGCGTCAGCGCGCCGAGGATGACGATGGAGATGATGCTGATGAGGACACCGCGCTCGACGAGCGGGTTCCGGTAACGCATGAGGATGCGGTGGCGCCCGGCCGGTATGTCGATGCCCTGGAAGCCGATGTTCGTGACGACCGGCTCCACGCGCCGCCCGCTCACCGTCACTTCCCAGTACTTGTGCGGCGTGACGCTCATGACGAGGAACCCCCGTCCGCGGCTCTCGACGTCGATGACGGCGGTGTTCGACGTCTCCCGCCAACCGAGGACCTTGCCGTCGGCCGGGACGAAGGTCGGCCGTGTCAGGAAGGCGACACGTTTGCTGTAATTGTTCTTGATCAGCTTGTCGACGAAGTCCTTGCGGTCCTTGATCGTCACGAGCTGGTCGGCGAAGTAGTAGCGGGGGTTCGGATCGATGCGGACGAACTGGATCGGTTTGGCCTTCTTCATCCGGCCGCCGGTCCGCTTCCACTCCGCGTCGAACGGACGGTAGATGCCGCGGTACCAGGAGTTGGACATGGCGGTGAAGGGCTGCCACCAGTCCTTCCGTCCTGAGCGTTTGACGTCCCAGACCGACTCGACGAGGTCAATCGTCGGCAGCAGGGCCGTCTTGTCGTAATCGCGCTCCATCACCGTGGCGATGCCGTGGCCCGCGGGCGTCATCGGGTAGACGCCGTTGCGGACGATCCAGTAGACGGCGTCGCCGGTCGAGAAGAACTTTTTGGCCACCTCTTCCTGTCCGTACCAGTCGGATTCGTGGAAGACGCGGTACTGGTGGCGGTTGGGCGGCAGATCCGCCGCCGATGCCGGCTGCACGGTGAAGAACTCCTGCGGCATGCGGGGGTTCAACTGGTGGACGACCGGGCCGAGGTCGAAGCAGACGAAGAGCAGCGCCAGGGCGAGCCAGATCCGCCGCTTGAGGACGCGCACGCTCCAGAGGAGAAAGAGGAGCGCGGCCCCGCGCGCGGCGGCGGCGATCCAGCCGCCCGCCGAGAGGCCGATCATCTTCGTCGCGCCGCCACCCGGCGTCAGGCCCCACAGCTTGCTGAACGTCTTCCCGTAGATGGGAAAGAACGTGAAGATGGCGATCACCGTGGCCACGAGCGTCACGGCGAGGACGAAGCCGAGTGCCGAGTCGCGCACCGCCTTGTCGCCGTCGAGCATCCGCTGGAGCATCTGCGAGGCGAAGACGATGATCGCGAAGACACCGATGAGGATGAACTTCTCGGGATAACGGATCGACGTGGCGATGCCGGCGTCGTAGAGGGCGCGCAGGAGTGGCGTGTTGCCGCCCAGCGCGATGAGCAGCGAGAAGAGCACGAGGATCAGGACGAACCGGCCGCCGCGCGCGTGGACGAACCCGCCGGCGATGGCCAGCGCCGTCACGAGGAGGCCGCAGTAGATGTTGAAGAGAAACGGCGAGCCCATACCGGGATACAGGCCGCCGGCCCAGTACCACATGACCTGCTTGATCGACATGTAGCCGAGGAAGTTCGGGTAGATGACTTCCGTGAGCTTGGCCCAAGGGAAGCTCCAGGCGCTGACGAGGCTGAAGTCGAAGACGCGCGAACGAGCCGAGTCCGTGACGTGATCGGCCGCCGGGATCATCTGCGCCGCACCGACAGCGATGGCCATCGCCGTCATCGCGCCGATCCAGAGGACGTTGGTGATCATCTTCGCCACGCGCGGAGTGGAGTACCAGCCGCGGTAGAGCGCGTACATCCCGAGGATGAAGCCGGTCTGCACGACGGTGGTGGGCTCGCCGACGAGGCACTGCAGGCCGAGAAAGAGGGAGGCGATCCCGAAGTCGCGGATGCTCGGCTTGAAGAGGAACTTGCGCGTGTAGAGGCAGGTCAGCGGCAGCCAGGCCGCGCAGAACATGATCGGCAGGAGGTTGACGTAGGAGAGAAAGAGTCCGCCGAGCCCGAAGGAGAGCGCGCCGAAGACGGCGGCGGGGGGGCGTAACTCCAGCGATCGCAGCAGGGCGTACATGCCGAGCAGGGCGATGTAGAGGTGAATGAGGATGTGCAGCCGGTAGCCGAGATCGTAATTCGGCAGGAGGATCAGCCAGGTGAGCGGGTAGAAGGTCTCGTGCTCGGGATTGGCGGCCATCGGCTGGCCGGCCGAGAAGTAGCGGTTCCAGAGAGGGAACTCGCCGCCGAGGGCGATGGTGCGGACGACCTGCTTGGCCGGGTAGTAGTAGCGCGTCAGGTCGCGCATGTAGAACTGATTCACGCCGAACAGGACGTCGGCGAAGAAGGCCGTCGGCAGCAGGATGAGAAAGAGGATGGCGAGGTGGTCGTGCCGCTTGGGGACGGGGCGGTCATCGACCAGCGGCAGGACCGGCACCGCCTCCGGTTCGGCGACTACACCCACCTCGGGCGCGGTCTCCGGGACCGCCGGCTCGAAAGGTTCGTCGGAGAAAGTCTCGGTGGTGTCGCTCACAGGGCGCGCATTGTAGTGGATGGCGGCGGAGAGACGATGGGACCGCTGGAAACGATCCTCTCCCGGCGCAAGGCCGCCGCGGAGTATGAAGTGCGGCAGCGACGCTTCATCAGTTGCCGCTTTCTTACAGTGGAAGCGTC
>DASWMP010000048.1:0-11331 GCA_036399695.1 Thermoanaerobaculia bacterium
GGTAGCTATGCCGCCACCGCACTCCGACGTCGCGGTCTTCCTACTCCCCTTCGTTCGGGTCCACCGTTGCGGCGGCAGTCAGTTCTTCCGAGGCGGCGGCGTACTCCGGGAGGCTGACGTCGGTCTGGATGTAGCGCTCGACGATGTCCTTCGTGTTGAAGACGCCGAGTTTGCTCATCAGGAACTCGAACTTCGCTTCCAGGGCGTCGATGATCGGCTGCTTGGCTTCGGGCGGCAACTCCCACATGCGCTGCTTGAAGGGGCCGATGGCCTTTTTGCGCGTCTTATAGACGAACTGCTCGTCCGTCTCGCCCGATTTGCGCTCGTCGGCGCAGTTGTCGAAGCAGAACTGGCGGATCTCGTCCCGCATGGACGACGGGAGCGTCTGCGCGTCGAGCACCATGTTCTGGAAGCCGGTCGCGAGGTGGATCTCGACGGCATTGCTCTCCGGGAAGCGGTTGAACACTTCCTCCGGCAGCGTCGAGGCGCCGTGCTGCACCGAGCCGGCGATGCCGTACTCGTTGCGGCAGATCTCCGTCACTTCGCGCAGCACGTCGAAGTCGATCTTCGCCTCTGCGATGGTGCCGTCGGCGAGCGGGACACCGCCGTGCGACGTGCCGGTCTGGATCGAGATCTTGTCGATGCCGACGTCGCCGCCGAGGAGGCGGCGCAGGCCTTCCATGTAGGCGCGGACCTCGTCGGGTTGCGTGTTGTACTTGCCGACCTCACCGATCTCGCCGCCGATGGCGATGGTGATCCCCTGCGGCTCGCGTGCACGGATGTACTTGGTGAGGTGGGCGGTGTACTCGTAGTTGTTGCGCTGCTGCTCGTCGCGCGTCTCGTGGGAGAGGTCGACGAGCGTGGAGGTGTCGATGTCGATGTTGTAGAACTCGGCGGCGATGGCTTCGTCGATGAGTGACTCGAGCGCCTTCACTTCCGACGCCTTGCCTTCCTCCGAGGCCCACTTCTTGGCGCTGGCCTGGAAGTGATCGCCCTGGATGAACACCGGCCCCTGGTACCCCTCGGCCATCGCGGCAGCCAGGACGCACGCGGCGTATTCGGCCGGACGCTGTTCGGTGTAGCCGATCTCCGAACGGGCGATCTCGAAGATGAAGGGCCCGACGTTATTGCGCATGGCGGCGCGGAACAGGGCACGGGCTGCGTCGTACGTCAGCGCGCGGATGTTGAACGCCGGCACCGTGAACTTGCGATCGACCTCACCGCGGCCCATGGCCATGTAGAGGGGATAGATGGATGACGGCACGGCGCCACTGCGGCGCGCGCGGAGGTGGATCTGTTTCCGCGCCTCGGCCTTCGTCTCCGCGTCTTTGCTGAAGACTGCCGTATAGACGAGGTCGTCGACCGACCTCGCGCTCTCGAGGGATTTGACGCTTTCATGGATCATCGGGGTACGCCTCCGGCGACGGTTTATATCAAACGTCGCAGCCGATGCAGAAGAGAGACCGCGAACTATGATTTTCGATTCTTTCCGGGTCTACGCGGCGCGTGCATCGCCGGAAATCGGGAATCGCGAATCCGGAATCGCCTTCGTCTCTACGCGTGCGCGGCGCCGATGTACGAGCGGATCTGGTGGATCAACTCGGGAACGTCGAACGGCTTGAGCACCGCGCCGTTCGCGCCGAGGCGGGTGATCTCGTCCGGACCGACGGGCTCGCCGCTGAGGATCAGGATGGGGACGGAGGCCAGCCTTGCGGTGCTGCGAAGCGTCCGGATCACCTCGTCGCCGGGCATGCCGGGCATGTTCTTGTCCAGCAGGATGAGGTCGGGCGTACGGGCGAGTGCGCCGTCGATGGCTTTCTGGCCATTGTTCACAGTGACGGCTTCGAACCCGAATTCGCGGAGCAGGTTATGCATCAGCATCAGGATCGGCACGTCGTCGTCGACCACAAGTATTACCGGCTTTTGAGTCATAGACCGGCGGCGAGTGTATCAGCTCGATTCCCGGGCGCGAAGCGGCATACACTGACCGGCCAATGGCAACCCGTCACGACCGCAAAGTTTCGATTCTCGATGTCATGGGTCCGGTGATGGTCGGACCGTCCAGCTCGCATACCGCCGGCACGGCCCGCCTCGGCCGCGTGGCGCGCGAAATTCTCGACGAGGATCCGACCGAGGTGCACTTCTACCTGCATCCGCCGCTCGCCGCGACGTACCGCGGGCACGGCTCTGATTTCGCGCTCGTCGGCGGCTCGATCGGACTGAACGTGGACGACCCGCGCATTCCTGAGGCCATCCGCATCGCCGAGCAGATGGACGTCACGATCGCCTTCTCCGAGGAAGACCTCGGCGAGGTGCATCCGAACACCGTGCGCGTCGAGATCAAGGGAGCGCAGCGGGAAGCGGAGATCGTCGGCTCGTCGATCGGCGGGGGAGTGATCGAAGTCTTCCGCATCAACGGCTTCACCGCCCGCTTCAAGGGGGACACGCCGTCGCTCCTGCTCTTCTACCGCGACCGCCCCGGCATGATTTCGGAAGTGACGAAGATCATCGCCGAGGAAGGCGTCAACATTGCCTCGCTCTACTGTTCGCGAAAACAGCGCGGCAAGGACGCCTTCATGGAGATCGACGTCGACTCCCCGATCGGCGACGAAGCGCTGCGGCGCATCTGCGCGACCGAGGACGTGGAGGAGGCGAAGTATCTGGATCGAATCCCGTAGTGGTCATCCTGAGCGACGCGAAGGATCTACGGAGCCACAGCTACGAACCATCATGGAAGCCGTAAGACGTGCATGCTGTTGCGATGGCATGCGCGTAGCTGAGGCTCCGTAGATCCTTCGCTTCGCTCAGGATTGACTACACATGATCGAATCCTTCAAACACCTCGAAGAGCTCGCTGCCGACCGCGACCTCGCCGACGTCTTTCTCGAGACGGACGAGCAGGAGCATGCCGTTCCCGCGGAGATGATTCTCGAAGCGCTGCGCAAGCGCCGCGGCGTGATGCGCGACTGCGTGGAGCGCGGCAAGGGCGGCGGTGTTTCGATGGGCAAGCTCGTCGGCAACGAAGCGCGCCTGCTGCAGGAGGCGTTCGACTCGGGCAGGACGTTCCTCGATCCGCTGACCATCAAAGCCGAGCTTTACGCGCTGGCCGTGATGGGGGAGAACTCCCGCATGGGAGTCATCGTCGCGGCGCCGACGGCCGGCGCCGGCGGGATCGTCCCGGGGATGCTGCTGGCGCTCGAGGAAGAGCGGAACATCGATCCGGAGCGGACCGTGCGCTCGCTGGTCGTCGCCGGCGGCGTCGGCTCGATCATCGCCCTTTCGGCGAACATCTCCGGTGCGGCGGGCGGCTGCCAGAACGAAGTCGGTGTGGCCGCGTCGATGGGCGCCGCTGGCGTGACGTACATGATGGGCGGCACGACCCACCAGGCCATCCACGCTGCCGCCATCGCCCTGAAGAACACCCTCGGTCTGGTTTGCGATCCGGTCGGTGGGTTGGTGGAAGTGCCCTGCGTGAAGCGCAATGCGCTGTTCGCCGTCCACGGTTTGACCGCCGCGCAGCTCGCGCTCGCGGGAGTCGAATCCGTCATCCCGATGGACGAGATCGTCGAAGCAATGGTCCGCATCGGCCGCTCGCTGCCTCGCGGTCTGCGCGAGACTGCCGAAGGCGGCCTCGCCACCACCCAGACCGGCACCGCCATCGCCAAGCGCCTCAAGGAAGAGGTCAACCAGAAGCGCGCCGAACGCGCCGCCGAACGGGAACGCATCGCCCACGAACGCAAAGCCGGCGTGGAAGGGTGATCCAGCAGACCGCAAAGGTCATTCCGGCGCAAGGGGACGCCGGGCTTGGAGTGCGGCAGCGAGTTTCATCAGCTACCGCTTTCCTACACCTGCAGCGTCGAGCTGCCGCACTCCAAACGGGTTCCGTGGGCGCTCTCGGAGCGTCGATCTGCTCTTCGGTGAGGGGTGTATCTTTGGGATTCGACACCACTGTGCGATTCCATCCGCGGTGGGCGGCGGCTCTGCTGCCAACCGCCCACTGCCAACCGCCAACTCACCTCACGGGTAATACCCGCGGATCGTCTTCGCTTTTCCGCCCGTCGCCTGGACCGACACTTCGCGCCACTTGCCGCCCGGTTTCACGCCTTCCGGCGGGTAGAAGCCGAGGACGTATTGCGAGCGGAGCTCTTCCTGGATGTCGTCGTAGATGCGGCGGAGATCGGCGGCGGATTCGATGTAGTACGTCGTGCCGCCGGTCTCGGTGGAGAGCTTGTTCAGTTTGTAGCGGACGTCGACTTCGGTCGAGCGGATGCCGAGGCCGATCGTATAAATGGGGACGGCGGCGCGCTTGGCGTATTCGAGGGCCTGGTCGAAGGTGAATTTCGAGCTCGTGTCCTTGCCGTCGCTGAGGAGGACGAGTGCTTTCTGCCCTTTGACGCCGAGGAAGTTGTAGAGCGAGTAGACGACGGCGTCATAGAGGGCGGTCGATTCTTCGGCGCGGAGCTTGGCCAGGCCGGCGTGCACGTCAGCGAGCTTCGGCGACCACTTCTGCACCAGGTGCGGCTCGGTGTTGAACTCGACGAGGAACGCCTTGTCGCCTGTCTTCATCGTCTTCTGGAAGAACTCGGCGCCTGCTTTCTGCGCCTCGGCCATGCGCTGCTGCATCGAGCCCGACGTGTCGATGGCCAGGCCGAGCGAGAGCGGGAGGTTGCTCACATGCTCGAACTTCGAGATCTTGACCGGCTTTCCTTCGTCCGTGACCTTGAAGGCTGCTTCGGCGAGATTGTTCACCGGCTTACCGCCGGAGAAGACGGTCGTCGGCAACTCGACGAGGTGAACGTTCACCTCCTCCATGAACTGCGGCGTATTGACCATGACGACGTCTTCGACCGCGGGGGTCTCGTCGTCCTTGAGCGTCGCCGTGGCGCGGATGTAGCCGACGCCTTCGGTGGCCGGGATCGTGACGGTCTGCACGAACGGCGCGTTGTACATCGTGGCGACGCGCGTCTCGTTCCAGTACAGCTCGACCGCGCTTACCTCTTTTCCTTCAGGCACGCGCACGTCGACTTCGACCCGCTGCTTGCCTCTCAGGTTGTGCGCGATGCGGGGGGACGAGATCCGCACGCGGAAGGGCTCGTTGCCGGTGTTGAAGACCATGTCGTCGCCGGTGAGGATCTCCCCCTTGTCGTCGAGGCCGACCACGCGCACGCGCCGCACCTGCGGCACCTGTCCGAAATCGAGGTCGAGGACGAACGGCGGATTGCGCTTCACCGCGATCTTCTTGCCGTCGAGCCAGAACTCGACCGCTTTGACCTGGTCGCCCGTGAGGAGCGTCTCGATCGTCTGGATGCCGCTCAGCAGCTCGTCCGGCGGCGGCACGATGCGCAGCTTCGTCTCGCCGGAAACGATTTCGTTCTTGAGCTGGGCGATCGTGGCGTTGGCCGCGTCCTTCGCCGCCCGCTGCTCGGCCGTGTCGAGCAGTTCCGGCACGACGAGCTCCTTCTCGATCACCGCCTCGGCACCGGAGTGGACGTCGAGGACCTTGATGCGCGCCGTGTAGGTATCGGGACGGAGGAAGCGGTCGACCAGGATCGGCAGCTTCTCGGACGTCTCGGTACCGGGGAAGTCGAAGCGATAGCGGTAGTTCTCGTAGAGCTGGCCGTCGCGCAGCACTTCGCCCGTGACGTCCACGCTGTACACGACCGCGCCGCCGACTTCCTTTGTCGAGAGCTGTGACCGGGGGACCAGGATCGTCATCTCCGCGTCGGTGCGGGCTCCCTGTTTCGCCGGGAAGCGGACGGCGAAGTCGGCCGTGAGCTTCGGCGCGTTCGGGTTGGCCAGCACCACCGAGCGGAGGATCTTGCGGACGTCTTCATCGCTGCCGGCCGGGGGCGGCTCGAACAGGGAGAGGAGCTGCGTCTTGTTCTGGCGCGTGCCGTAGATGGCGCGCAGGATCTCGTCGCCGCGCGGGCAGTCGACCTCGATCTTGCTGATGTTGCCGACCGGGCTGGCGGACTCGCTGAAGACGTCGTTGACGGCCGCGCCGCCGGTCATCGACTTGCCGAGGGCGTCGACGGAGATCAGCTCGCCCAGGGCCATCTCATCGTCGCCGAGAGCGTTCCAGAACTTGTAGTCGCGCAGGTGGCGCGGGATGTAGAAGAGGAGGCGGACGTCGTGGCCGATGCCGGGGATGAAGGCATAGGTCCAGATCTCGAGCGGCTGCAGGTAGCGATCGCAGTTCGACTTCAGGCGATCGGCCGGCGGGCCGTACATCAGGAAGATGCGCGCACGATCGGAGGAGACCTGGCCGAACTCTTCTTTCGATTCATCGAGACGGGCGTAGTACTCGTCGCGGTAGGCCATGCCGTTCGTGCCCTGATGGCGGTCGCGGCGGCGCCAGAACTCGTCGATGTAGAGGTCGCGCTGCGGCTCGGTCTCGAGCAGGAGGAACGTATCGAGCTCCGCCTGGTGCATGATCGGCTCGACGTCCGTGAGGAACTGGCGGTGCTTCTCGCTCAGTTTGGCGATCCGGTCTTTACGCTCGCGCCGGGAGAGCTTACGGATCGTCTGCGCGGAGGCGGGTGTAGCGGCCGCGGCCTTCGGCTCCGCCGGCGGCGCGGGCGAAGTTTGCGGTGCTGCGACAATGTTGGCGGTGAACGCTAACGACAGGACTGCCAGAGCGAAGCGCGTCATTGAAGTCCAAGTCCTTCCCGGAACGTGATCTGAATGCGAATCTACCTCGACAACAATGCGACGACGATGATCCATCCTGACGTCCTGGAAGTCGTCACCTCGTCGCTCCGCGATGTATTCGGTAACGCCTCGTCGATTCATAAAGAAGGCCAGACGGCGCGGCAGGCGATCGAGGAGGCGCGTGAGTCGGTGGCCACGCTCATCGGCGCCACCGCGCGCGAGATCGTATTCACCAGCGGCGGTACCGAGTCTAACAACGCCGCCATCTTCGGCGCGGTGCCGCTTTCCGGTCGTTCCCACATTGTCACAAGCTCCGTCGAGCATCCTTCGGTGCTCGAAGCGGTACGCGAGCTGGAGCGGCGCGGCCACGAGGTCACGTACGTTGGGCCCGATTCGGACGGCGTGATCCGGGCCGAAGCCGTCGTGGCGGCGCTGCGGGAGGACACGCGTCTCGTCGCCGTCATGCTGGCGAACAATGAGACCGGTGTCATCCAGCCCGCGGGTGAGATCGGTCGCGTCACCCGCGAGCGGGCTATCCACTTCCACTGCGATGCGGTGCAGGCCGCGGGGAAGATTGCCGTCGACGTGAACGCGCTCCAGTGCGACACGCTCGCCCTCTCCGCGCACAAGATCCACGCGCCGAAAGGCATCGGCGCGCTGTTCGTCCGCAAAGGGACGGCCATGACTCCGCACCTCCATGGCGGCGCGCAGGAGCGCCGCCGCCGGGCCGGGACGGAGAACGTCCCCCTCGCCGCCGCGTTCGCCGAAGCCGCACGCATCGCCGGCACCCCGATGCCCCCGGCGCTGCGCGACCGTTTCGAGGTTGCCCTGCGCAAGACGTTCGGCGCCGGGATCACGATCAACGGCAGCGCCGTCCCCCGCCTCCCCAACACGAGCAACGTCACCTTCCACAACGCCGACGGGGAAGGGATCGTCATCGCCCTCGACCTGAGCGGCGTGGCCGTCTCGACGGGTTCGGCCTGCTCGTCCGGCCGCATCGAGCCGAGCCCCGTGCTGCTGGCGATGGGCCTGCCGGCGGACGATGCCCGGGCCACGGTGCGTTTTTCGTTGAGCCGGTTTACGACGGAGGAAGAGGTGGACGCGGTGGTGGAGCTGTTGCGGGTGCTGGTGCCGAAGTGCCGGCGGTGAGGAGGATTGAGGATTGAGGATTGAGGATTGAGGAGGAGAACGTCACCGCCTTCTCCACGCCTCATCGACCGGTCACGCTCCGACTGCGCCGGTGCCCGCCGAGCGCAGCCGTCCTCAATCCTCAATCCTCAATCCTCAATCCCGCGAGCAGCGGCAATAACCCTTGCCGCTCCTCGGTTCCTCTGGCATTGTTGCGTCCGTTGGTTCCCGTTGATGCCCGAGAAAGCAATCCTCGAAGGCGACCTCTCCAAGATCCAGTTGCCGGATGTCCTGAGCTTCCTTGCCATGATCCGTGGCAGCGGCAAGCTCGCCGTGCGTCAGGCGCAGTTGGAGCGGACCATCCTCTGGAAAGAGGGGGAGATCGTCTTCGCCGCGTCGAACTCACTCGAGCACTCGCTCGGGCAGTTCCTGCTGCGTAACGGCAAGATCTCCCAGCAGCAGTACGACGAGACCAAACGGCGCGTCACGCCGCAGCTCCGCCACGGCAAGCTCCTCGTCCAGACCGGCGCGCTCTCCCCCAAGGACCTCTGGTGGGGCGTCAAGAACCAGGTCCTGGAGATCCTCTACTCGCTCTTCTCCTGGAAAGGCGGCGAGTTCTCCTTCTTCGATTCGGCAGAGGAACTGGCGGCCGAGCGCATCGTCCTGCAGCTCAACACGTCCAGCGTCATCATGGAAGGCATCCGCCGCCTCGACGAATCGGCGCGCATCCGCGAAAAGATCCCCAGCCTGGACATCGTCTTCGTCCCGGTGCCGGGCAGCGTCCCGAACTTCGACGAGCTCGACATGTCGGACGGAGAAATCCAGCTCTACCAGAAGATCGATGGACGCCTGTCGGTCCGCGAGCTGACCGGCCGCTCCGACCTGACGGAGTTCGAGGTCACCCGCATCCTCTTCCAGCTCCTCTCGGCCCGCCTGATCGAAGTGGCCCCCGAGGAGAAGTCGTTCCGCCCTGTCTTCCTCGACGTGGAGGACTCGCCGGAACTGCTCAAGATCATCTCCACGTACAACGACATGTTCGGCCGCCTCTTCGAAGCGCTGCAGAACGCCATCGGGGAAGACCACGCCCGCGACGTCTTCATGACCGTCCTGCAGAACGCTGAGACGGACGACCTCTGGGCCGGCGTGTTCTTCGACCAGTACGGCCGCTTCGACGAGAACATGCTCATCGCCAACATCTCCGAGCTCCCGTTCGAGAAGCGCAAGTCCGTCCTCGACGAAGGCCTCAACACCCTCCTCTCCGTCCAGCTCTTCGAGGTCTCCCAGCACCTCGACGCCGCCGGCAAAGTCGACGTCTTCCGCTTCATCTCGGACCAGAAGGCGTCGCTGGAGAGGGTGGGGGCGTAGAAGCGGAGAGAAGCAGTTGTTGGTTGTTGGTTGTTGGTTTTTGGTTTGGTCTGAACCAACAACCAAAAACCAACGACCAAAAACCAACACGGAAACCAACACCGACAACCCGTTCCCCGCCGTTGTATCCTCCCCCCGCATGTACCCCACGCTAGTCCGCTTCGGTAATTTCGAGATCACGACCTTCGGGCTGATGATGTTCCTCGCGTTCATCCTCGGCGGGGTCGTGCTCGCGCGTCAGTTCCGCCGCTACGGTCTCGACGAAGAGCTCGCGTCGACGATCGTCATGGCGGGGGCGATCGGCGGGATCGTCGGCGGGAAGGTGTATTACGCCATCCTCTTCCGCAACTGGCAGTTGTTGTTCGACCGCGCGGGACTGGTCTGGTACGGCGGCCTGATCGGCGGCTTCCTGGCCGCGTCGTACGTCGTGCGCCGGCGCCGGGCCGATTACCTGACGGCGGCCGACTGCGCCGCCCCGGCCCTGTCGCTCGGTTACGCCCTCGGACGCATCGGCTGTTTCCTCGTCGGCGACGACTACGGCCGTCCGACGAACGAGTGGTTCGGCGTCGCCTTCCCCAAAGGCTCCCCTCCGACCACCGCGCAGTCGCTCCGTGAGTTCGGCTCGCCGGTCGATCCGTCGCTGCCCTCCGACACCGTGCTGAGCGTCCACCCGACGCAGCTCTACGAGACGGCCGCTGCCCTGGTGATGTTCGTCATCCTGCTACGCCTCAACAACCGCCCCCACCGTAAAGGCCTCGGCTGGGGCCTGTTCATGATCATGCTCGGCGTGGAGCGCTTCTTCGTGGAGTTCGTCCGCGCGAAGGACGACCGCTTCCTCGGCCCGTTCACCGTCGCCCAGTTGATCTCCGTGCTGCTCATCATCGCCGGGCTGGTCTTCGTAACCCGCAAGACCGCCACGGTCGCGCCCGTGAACGCGCCCGCATGAGATTCACCTTCACCACCGCGGGGGAGTCGCACGGGCCGGAGCTGTCCGTGATCGTCACCGGGATGCCGGCAGGCGTGCGCATCGAGCGCGAAGCCATCGACCGCGATCTCGCCCGGCGGCAGCACGGCTACGGCCGGGGCGGCCGCATGAAGATCGAGCGCGACGCCGTCGAGGTCACCTCCGGCATCCGCGGCGGTGAATCGCTCGGATCGCCCATCGGCATGACCATCGTCAACCGCGACTTCGAGAACTGGCGCGGCGCCATGGACCCCTGGACGCTCGACGAGCACGAAACGCACAAACGCCGCGTCCACGCGCCCCGTCCCGGCCACGTCGACCTCGCCGGCGGCATGAAGTACGGCCGCAAAGACCTCCGCGACATCCTCGAGCGTGCTTCGGCCCGCGAGACGACCGGCCGTGTCGCCGCGGGCGGTATCGCCAAGGCGCTGTTGCGCGCATTCGGTGTCGAGCTCCGTTCCGGCGTCGTGGCCGTCGGCAGCGCCGGCGACCCGCAGTACCCCGCCACCTGGGAAGAGCTCACGCAGGTCGACGACGACTCACCGCTCCGCGCCGTGAACCGGGACCACGAAGCGGCCATGATCGCCGAGGTCGACAAAGCGCGCGAGGCAGGCGAGACCCTCGGCGGCACGATCGTCGTCGCCGCACGCGGCCTCCCCGTCGGCCTCGGCTCGTACGTGCAATGGACCGAGAAGCTCGACGGCCGCATCGCACAAGCCATCCTCTCCATTCACGCCGTCAAGGCCGTGGCCATCGGAGACGGCGTCGCCGCCGCCTCCCGCCTCGGTTCCGACGTCCACGATCCCATCTACTTCGACGACGAGCGCCGCTACCACCGCACCACCAACCGAGCCGGCGGCCTCGAAGGCGGCGTGACGAACGGCGAAGACGTCGTCATCCGCGCTTTCATGAAGCCGATCTCAACGCTGCGCCGCGGTTTGCCGTCCGTCGACATCGAGAACCGCGAAGCCCACCGCTCCCAATGGGAGCGCAGCGACGTCACCGCGGTCCCGGCCTGCGGCGTGGTCTGCGAAGCCATGCTCGCCGTCATCCTCGCCGACGCCATCCGCGAGAAGTTCGGCGGCGATTCCCTGCAGGAGATGCGCGACAACTACGACGCGTACGCCGCGCGGCTGCGCGAGTGGTAGCGACGGGTACCGAACGCAACTGCTCCGGCGCGCGCTCGCGGTGTACCGGCGCGCGCTCGCGGTGTACCGGCGCGC
>DASWMP010000049.1:0-19007 GCA_036399695.1 Thermoanaerobaculia bacterium
CCGGACGATCCGAGCAACCCCTCTTCGCACAACACCGCCGCGCGTTTGCGCTCGCCGGGGGAGGCAATCCGCGACAGCACGCCGCGATAGAAGTTCTCGAGAACGACCGAAAAGGCATTGCTGCCTTTGAAGTCGTCCATCGTGAGCGTGACGGGGTCGCTCTGGGTCGATTCCTTCCGTTGCGCGATCCCTTCGGCATGCCGGCACAGCAACTGTAGCTGGAAGGGCTCGATGACTTCGGAGCGTCCTTTCAGGTACGTCAGCATTCCGTCGAGCGCGCGGTCGTCATAGGAGAAGGGCTTCGTCCAGTACGGCGCCTCCCCTTCCTTCGGTTGCAGCTTTGCCGGGTTCACGACTGCATCGGCGGCGTTGCTCTCCGACAAGGGCTGCAGGCGCAGGCGCTCCTGGAAGAGACGCGGAATCCTGGCGCTGAACTGCTCCAACTCGCCAAGGTGCGTTTCCTTGAGACTGATGAGCAGCTTCACCTCCGGACGATCCAGTGGCGCTCCGCGCAAGCGCTCCGGCGGAGTGCCGGTGGCCAGGCGGCCGAGCTCCGCCGCGAGCTCGTCCCGGAAGGCCTGGTCGCGGAGCGTGAAGACCTCCTCGAACTGATCGAACACCAGGACGGGCGTCAGCAACAGGTCGTCGCGCCAGGCGGTGGTGGTGGCGAGCAGTTCCCAGAGGCTGGTGGCGCTGGTGTCGCCTACGTCCACGCCTTCGCTCACGACGCTTTCGCGGATCGAGCGCGCCACCGCGTCGGTCAACGACTCGCCTGTGTCGTTGAGCCGGATCATGACGGGCAGGAAGGTTCTGGCGCGCAGCAGCGGAAACAGGCCGGCCTGCAGCAGCGAGGTCTTGCCGAGGCCGGACTTGCCGAACTGCAGGAGCAGCGGGACGCTCAGGACGCGGAGATAGAGCTCCTCCGTCTCTCTCGGGCGTCCGAAGAAGAGTGCCGCATCTTCCGGTCCGAACGGACCCGTGCCGGGGTACCTTCTGCGGAGTTGGGCGGGAGGTGTCGCGGAGGCTGCGCTCATCAGGCGACTGCCTTCGACCGCGCCCGCAGTGCCTCGCGCTTCCGCCAGTCCTCGAGGATCGAGTCCGCGACGGCGTCCTCGCCGCGAGGCTCGTCGATGTCGATGACGTGACGGTTTTCGAGGCTGCTGAGAATCCCGCACGCCCCGCATTTGACCGGAATCAGAAAGCGCAGCTTCTCCCCTTCGTACTCCGACATGCCCCACTGCCGCACTTCCGCTTCCCTGATCTCGCGATGAAACACGCCTTCCGTGCGCGACATCATTTCCTCGGTCTGCAGGACGATGACGTAATCGACCATCTTCTGGATGACGCGGATCAGCTTCTGGTTCCAGTCGTCTCCGGCTCTGAGGTCCTGTCTGTCCTGCCAGACGTTGATGCCGCGCGCCTGCAGCGCCGCCATCAACTCTTCCGCGCGATCGCGGTTCTCGCTCGCGTAGCTGATGAAGGCCAGCGGCGCTTTCTCCAGAGACTGCACGGGCGCGAGCTGGGACTCGGGCGCGATGGGAGCCGGCGCTCTCTTGCGGCTGCTGGTCTCGTAGGCTTCGGAGAGCTGCTTGGCGAAGGTCTCCCATTGCAGCGGCCTGAACTCGATCAGCCGGTCGCCGGAGAAGAAGCCGACCGCGTGCTGGCGCTCGGGATGATCGAAAAAGTGCGTGTCCTCGAAGGCGATGGCTTTGCTCTGATGCCCGTAGACGTTCATCACCTGGAGCAGCACGCGCAGATACCAGTTGTGAAAGCCGAAACCGATGAACAGGAACGACGCGGCGGGATCGGCGAGGATGGAGCGCACCTGATCGGGAACGGCCGGAGCCCCGCGCACGATGGCCACGAGAAACTCGATGAGGTCACCTTCCGTGAGCACCAGCGACCGCGCTTCCACGGGATGACCGAACAGGTGATAGACGATCGGCCGTTCCGCGGTGGGGGCCGCCAGTCGCGGGGTGTAGACGGGGCGGAAACCGTAATAGCCCTTCTGCGGGGTCTTCCCTTCCGTCGCCGCGAAGGCGTTGAACATCAGGCTGTCCGGGGAGGCACAGATGCAGAGCCGGAAGGGCAGCTTTGCCAGTTCGCGGTGAAAGTCGGTGGTGGCGCTCCCCTGCCGCTCGTAGAAGTCCTGCACCGCGACGTCGAGCTCCACGCGATCCTGCCGGGTGCGGTAGTAGAGGTCGGCCGCGCGATGGAGACTCGCTGAGGAAGCTTCGGCTCCCTCGACGCCGATGCACTCGAGGAGCTCCTGAGCGAGGAGGGTATCGAGCGGCCGCCGCTCCGGATCGTCGGGACGCACCGCCACGCGCGGGCCGAGGACGAGCACGCAGTCACCACGACTGATCCGCTCCACCAGCCCCCGCAGTTCCCGTAACTCCCGCTCGCTCTGACGCGATGTCTCCAAATAAACACTCCTCCCCCGGCTGGAACCACACCGAATCACCTGGACCGCGGGACGATGATTTTACAACCAGAGTCATCCGCCCCCCGGCGGCGCATGCGGGGTCAGACCTTCTGTTCACCGGCGCATGCGGGGTCAGACCTTCTGTTCACCAAACGCCGGGATCAGACCTTTCGTTTCGCGGCAGCGGAGCCCGGGTGGGGTCAGACCTTCTCCTTACCTGCGAGCCCTGTGGGGTCAGACCTTCTCCTTGCCTGGGGTCAGAGCTTCTCCTTGCGGCGAAACGGAAGGTCTGACCCCGCCGTTGTGACCCCGCCGTTGTGAAAAACAGAAAGTCTGACCCCGTTCTCCGCCGTTCTCCTCGGGGGTCAGCCTCGGGGGTCAGAGCTTCTCTTTGCCGCGAAACGGAAGGTCTGACCCCGCCGTTTGGTGAAACAGAAGGTCTGACCCCGCGGAGCCCTGTGTGGGGTCAGACCTTCTCCTTGCCTAGGGTCAGAGCTTCTCGTTGCGGCGAAACGGAAGGTCTGACCCCGCCGTTTGTGAAAAACAGAAGGTCTGACCCCCGCCGAGCCCCGTCGAGCCATTGGTCCTATCGGTCCTGCCGGCTCTGTCAATCGGGCCGATGCGTACGTCTATACTGATGGCACCGTTCCAAACCGGACCCGATCATGACCTTCAGGCGGCATGCGTTCATCAGCTATGCGCACATCGACAACCAGCCGCTGCTGAAAGAGCGCGATGGTTGGGTGACGATGTTCCACCAGGCACTCGGGCAGCTCCTCAGTCCGAAACTCGGATGCGAGGCCAACATCTGGCGCGATCCTCAGTTGGACGGGAACCACATCTTCTCGGACGAGATCCTCGACCAGTTCCCGAGCACCGCCGTCATGGTCTCGGTGCTCAGCCCCCGTTACGTCAAGTCCGAGTGGTGCGAGAAGGAGATCGCCGGCTTCTGCGATGCGGCGGCGAATACCGGCGGGGTGGTCGTCGGCAACAAGTCGCGGATCTTCAAGGTCATCAAGACGCCTCTCGACGAGGATGAGGAGATCCCTGAAGCGCTCCGGGCGATGCTCGGCTACGCCTTCTATGAGACCGACCAGGACAAGAATACGCGGGAGCTCGATCCGGCCTTCGGCGACGATGCGCGGCAGGAGTTCCTGCGCAAGGTCAACAAGCTCGCCTGGGACATGAAGAAGCTGCTCGATGACCTGATGCCCGGCGAAGACGAAGTCGTACCGGCTGACGGCGCCTCAGTAAAGCCGGCGGTCTATCTCGCGGAGTGTGCACGCGACCGCCGTGTCGCCCGCGAGCTGATCGAGCAGGAGTTGCAGCGCCTCGGCTACGAGGTGCTGCCGGCGCGTCCGCTGCCGACGGACGAGACGGAGCTCGTGGCCGAGGTCGAGAAGCTGCTCGCGGAGTGCAGCCTCTCGGTGCATCTCGTCGGCACCGGCTACGGCGCAGTGCCGGATGGCGCGGGCGAGAAGTCCGTCGTGGTGCTGCAGAACGAGCTGGCGGTCCGGGCCAGCCGGAACGGCACCCTCAAACGGGTGGTCTCGCTCCCCGCCGGCACCCTGTCCACCCACGTCGCGCAACAGGCGTTCATCGAGGCCATGCACACCAATCCGAACGTGCAGTTCGCCGCGGACCTGATCATCGGCAGCATCGAAGACGTGAAGAGCGCCATCCTCGGCGCCCTGAAGAGCATCGAGACCGCGCAGAAACCGGAGGCGAAGGACGCGTCGCCGAAACGGGTCTTCGTCATCTGCGCCGCGCCGGACCGCAAGGCCACGGCGCCGCTGCTGAAGGCGCTCAAGGAGCGGGGCATCGACGTCCGCGTCCCGCTCTTCACCGGCGATCCGGCGCAGGTCCGTGCGGCGAATGAGGAACTGCTGGCGAACTGCGACGCGGTCATCGTCTTCTACGCCACCGCCGATGAAGTGTGGAAGTTCCAGCAGCAGAACGAGCTCCAGCGCGCGCGTACCAGTCGCGCGGGCAAGGCGCCGCTCCAGGCGTTCACCTATCTCGCCGAGCCGATGACGGACGACAAAGACCTGCTGCTGAACAGCGGCGAGCCGTGTCTCATCGACGGCACCGCGGGCTTCAATCCAGACGCGCTCACTCCCCTGCTGAAGGCGCTGGGACTGCCATGAATCCGTTCCCGGGACTCAGACCTTTTCTGGAGGAGGAGGCGCACCTCTTCTTCGGCCGCGAGCAGCAGGTCGGCGCGATGCTGGCCAAGCTGGCGCGCACGCATTTCCTGACGGTCGTCGGCACGTCGGGCTGCGGCAAGTCGTCGCTCGTGAATTGCGGGCTGCTGCCGGCGCTGCACGGCGGCGCGATGGGACGGGAGCGTGCGGCCTGGCGGGTGGCGCACTTCCGCCCCGGCAACGATCCGATCGGCGCCATGGCTCGCGCGCTGGCGAAGGACGGCGTGCTGTATACGAACGCGCCTGAGGGCGTGTTCAGCCTCGTCGAGGTCGTCGAGTCGACGCTGCGCATGAGCCGCATGGGCCTGATCGACGTCTGGCAACAGGCGCACCGCGGCGCGGACGAGAGCCTGCTCGTCGTGGTCGATCAGTTCGAGGAGCTCTTTCGCTTCAATGCCGTCGGCACGGTCGACGCCGCGGCAGGCGGTGAGCTCGGCGACGAGGCCACGGCCTTCGTCAACCTGCTGCTGGAGGTGCGCGCGCATCTCTCGATCCCGATCTACGTGGTGCTGACGATGCGCTCCGATTTTCTCGGCGACGCGGCACAACTGGCCGGGCTGCCCGAGGCGATCAACGAGGGGCAGTACCTCGTGCCGCGCATGACGCGCGCGGAGCGCAAGCGGGCCATCGAGGGGCCGGTGCAGGCAGTGGACGCGACGATGAGCCCCGTGCTGCTGACGCGCCTCGTCAACGACGTGGGCGACAACGCGGACCAGCTCTCGATCCTCCAGCACGCGCTGAACCGCACCTGGGCACAGTGGCAGAAGCAAGGAGGCAGCGGCGCGCTCGATCTGCCGGAGTACCAGGCTATCGGCACGATGGCGTTAGCGCTCGACCGCCACGCCGACAAAGCCTACGGCGAGTTGACGACGGACCAGGACCGCGAGATCTGCGCGAAGCTCTTCAAGGCCCTCACAGACAAGGCCACGGATTCGCGCGGCATCCGCCGTCCGACGACCGTGGCCACGCTGTGCGCGCTCACCGGAGCGACGATCGAAGATCTGGAGCGCGTCATGGCGGTGTTCCGGAAGCCGAGCCGTTCGTTCCTGATGCCGCCGGCCGGCGAGACGCTGCAGCCGGAGACGGTGGTGGACATCTCCCACGAGAGCCTGATGCGCGTCTGGGAACGTCTGCGCGCATGGTCGGACGAGGAGGCGCAGTCGGCGCTCACCTATCGACGCCTGGCCGAGACCGCACGGCTGCACGCGGCCGACAAGGCGAGCCTCTGGCGCGGCCGTGACCTCGAAGGCGCGCTGCTGTGGAAAGCAGAAGTGCGTCCCACACCGCTCTGGGCCGAACGTTATGCGCCCGGATTCGAGGCGGCGATGGAGTTCCTCGAGAAATGCGTCGCCGGCCGCAAGGCCGAAGAAGCGGAGCGCCTGGCGACGCAATACCGGACGGAGGATGCGGAGTACGAGGCGGCGCAGACACGACGGCGTTATCGGCGGTTCACCATCATCGCGAGTCTCGTCTTCATAGTCCTGGCGGTGGTTGCGTTGCAGCTCTTCCTGATCGTCAGGGCGAACCGCAAGACGCTCGAGGCAAACACGCGCGAAGAGCAGGCGCAGGCGCAGCAGGCCGCGGCGGCCAGGGCAATCGCAAGTGCCAGGCAGAGTCAGGAGCAGGCGAACCAGCTCCAGACGACGGTCAAGCAGGAGATCGTCGCCACCGGTGCCCTGTTCGCCGGCGCGCAGGAGGCGGTGAAACGGTTCTCTGTCGATCCCAGGCAACCGCTCGACCGTACCGAGGTCGCCAAGCGCTTCGACGCTTTGACGCGCGTCTCCGCACTCGCGGACGACGTCCCCCGCGGGCAACGCTCGACCATCACCGTCGAATACTTCCGCAAGCCGACGGACGCCGCGGACATAGGGGCCGCACTCGAGCAACTCGGGTTCAACGTCGATTCGAAAACGATGCTCAACCCGAATGTCACGAACGCCATCTGGTACGGCTCGGCGGTGCCGGAAGAGTCGGTGAAGCTCGTCGCCTTTGCACTCATCCGCGCCGGGTATGACCTGGTGGGCATCCAGCCGCAATCGGATCCCTCGGTGAAGCGGAACGTGATCCAGGTCGGCCATAACGATCGCCTGGCCGCGGCACAGCCGTTTACCGCCGAGATGATCGGCGCAACACCTGTAGCGCAACTGAAGCGGGCCGAGACCGCCGATCCCGCTGAGATGGAAGGGACGGTCACGGAGAGCCGCGACCGCCGCAGAGCGGCCCGCCTGCCGCCTCGGCCTCGTCCAGATTAATTCGCGTCCCCATAGCAATCCCGAGTGGAGGACGGACAATCCTGTCCGTCACGCGCGAACTACCGCAACGACGCTTCACCTCCGCAATCCCGCCCCCACGTCGTTCTTTGCGGAACCGACGATTCTCGTCCGTGCGCACGTTCTCGCGTGACGGACAGGATTGTCCGTCCTCCACTCGGCGGGACGTGGCGTGCAGTCCCGGGCGGCTAGCGGATTGCCGTCCCCCTCACCACCGGCAGCTCGATGAAACTTGCCTGCTCCGGGGTGAACCAGATGCGTTGCGTGGCGGCGCGGTAGTCGGCCGGCTGCGCTTTGCCGATGTTCTCCACGAACGTCTGCGGGTTGCGATCGTAGAGCGGGAACCAGCTCGACTGCACCTGCACCATCACCCGATGGCCCGGCATGAACGTGTGGTTCGCTACCGGCAGGCGCACGCGGTACGGCGCGGCCTCCCCCGGACGGATGGCCGCGGGCGTTTCGCGGCTCTCGCGGTAGCGGCCGCGCATGATGTCGCCCGAGACCATCAACTGATAGCCGCCAAGCACCGGCGTGGCCCGCACTTCGGGCGGGAAGACGTCGATCAGCTTCACCACCCAGTCACTATCGGTTCCAGTCGTCGAAGCGAAGAGCGTCGCCGCCACGTCACCGCTGATGCTGAGCGGGTCGGTGAGCGGATCGGTCACGAACGTGAGGACGTCCGGCCGATCGGCGAAGGGCCGCTGATCGTCGACGAGCCACTGACGCCACGTCGATTCCGCGTTGTACATCGCCAGCACCGGCCGCACGCGATACGGGACCGGCTTGGCCGGATCGGAGACATATTCGGCGTACGTCGTGGAAGCGTTCGCGGCCGGCGCAGCGAATGCGAGGCGGCCGTTCGGCTGCAGATGAAGTTTCGTGGACGTGGACTGTCCGTTCGCCGGCCAGCTCGTGTAGGTGTGCCACTCGTGCGTGCCGGTATCGAACGCCACCACGGGCGGCGTGGGCTGCGCGGGCGGGACGCCCTTCAGGTGCTGATCCCAGAAGGGCTGCAGCACTTTGTCGCGGAACCAGAGGCTGGTGTCGGCATCCCAGCGCAGTGCACCGAGGGAGGAACCCTCGTGCTGTGACTGCCCGTGGTTCCAGGGGCCGAGGGCGAGGAAGACCATGTCGTTGGCGGTGTCTTTGGCTTCGAGAGTGCGGTAGACGGCGACGCCGCCGAAGTTGTCCTCCTGATCGAACAGGCCGTGCACCACGAGCACCGGCACCTTCAGCGGTTTCGCGGCGAGAATGTCCTGAACCGCCTGGCCGCGCCAGAACGCGTTGTACGAAGGGTTGTCGACGAGCTTGCGCCAGGTCGGCAGGCGGTCGGCGTGATAGCGCCGCGCCACCGCGTCGGCGGACCCGGCGGAGAGGAACAGCTCGTACATGTCGCGATAGCCGAACGGCGGCGTGTAGTCGCTCTCCTTGTGCGTGCCCATGTTGTAGATCCACTCGAACATGGTCTGGCGGAACGCACCGTTGTGATAGAAGTCGTCGCCCACCCAGCCGTCCACCATCGGGTACATCGGCGCGGCCGCTTTCAATGCCGGATGCGGTTCGACGATGCCCATCAGCGTAAGCCAGCCGGGATACGAAACGCCGGTGAGACCGACGCGGCCGTTGTTGCGGGCCACGTTCTTCACCAGCCAGTCGATGGTGTCGTACGTATCGGTGGCCTGATCGACGGCCCAGCGATTCAGCGGGCCGCGCACCGGCAGCGTCATGACGAAATCGCCTTCGCTGCCGTAGCGCCCGCGCACGTCCTGATAGACGCGGATGTAGCCGGCGCGCAGCAGCGGCTCGTCGGCCACCGGCAGCGTCATGGCCACATTCGGACTGCTCAGTTGCTTGGTCGGCTTGGTGGCGCCGTACGGCGTCCGCGTGAGGATGATGGGTGCGGGAGCCGTCCCCTTCGGCGTGACGATCACGGTGTGCAGCTTCACGCCATCCCGCATCGGGATCATCACCTCGCGCCGCTCGTGATCGAAGGCATCGGTGACGGGCGAAAAGTCCTTCGGAATCTCGCTCTGCGCCGCGAGCGGCTGCGCGAGGAGTGAAACGACGACCAACGAAAGCAGCACGAACCAACGGCCGGATTTCAGGTGCATGGGCAGGATCTCTCCTTCGTCGAGGAGGATGATAACCGCGGCCCGGACGATGTCCCCGAACATCCGATGGATCGAAGAGGGGCGTCCGTATCCAGAGACGGAGATGTATCGAGAGATGGCAGGAGTGCGTTCCCGCGGCGCGTTTACCTTCGCGGTAGGGAAATACTCCGTTGCTTCCTCTCCTCATCACAGGCGGCACGCCTGAGAGGAGGCCCTGCATGCAGGCCGAAAAGATCAAGACCGCGTTGTACGGAGTAGCCCCGGAAAAGTACGACAACGGAGTCCAGGGGACGTGCGCGATCAACGACGACAGCCGGTTCGTCGAGGCGCACCGCGGCGAGAGTGACACCGAGAGGAACCTGTACATCCGCGCGGGGCATGTGGACGGAGCCTCGCTCGTCTTCGGCGCCTCGACCCAGTACGTCTCCGGCCGCGCCAACCCCGCGGTGGCGCTCAAGGGGAACACCGTGATCGAGATGCACGACAACGGCGGGAAGCTCTATTACTCCCTGTTCTCCCTCGGCGCGAACGACACCGTGACGAAACAACAGGACGAAAAAGAGGTTCCGAGCCAGGATGCCGGCTCCGGCGACCCCACGGTCGCCGTCAACAGTAAGGGCGTGGTGGTCGAGGTTCACGAAGCCGGCAACAATCTCCGTTACCGGATCGGAGCCCTCGCCGGCACCACGCTCACGTGGCAGGAGGATACGCACGCCGTCACGGACTCGGGCGGCAACCCGTCGGTCGCCATCGACGACGACGGCCATGTGGTGGTCGTCTACCAAAGCAGCCTGACGAAGCTCAGCTCCCGTACCGGAACGTACGACAAAGACTCGGCCGCGATCACCTGGAACGCCGCGGACCAATACGACGACGGTGTTTTCCCCTCCGTCGCTCTCAACGAGGACGGGTCGGTGTACGAGGTCCATCAGTCCGAGACACGGGGCAGGCTGTTCCAGCGTATCGGAGCCCTCACCAGCACCGGCATCGCCTGGAAGCCCTTCCTCGGTGGCGACAAACGAACCTACCCATACGACGACGGCGGCCGGCCCTGGGTGGCGGCGAACAAGAAGGTGGCGATGCAGGTCCACGGCTCGGCGACGCAGAAAACGCTGTTCGCCACCGCTTCGCTCATCTTCGACCGCGCCAACTGGATGAATGTTTACCGCGACGACCTGCGCCTCCGGAAGCTGGGGCAGCTCGCCTTCCCCGGCTCGCACGATGCCGGCTCCTACATCGAGGACGATCCACTGGCCACGCAGACCGAGCGGATCCTGCAGCAGCTCTACGCGGGTGTGCGCTACTTCGATCTGCGGCCGGCGCGCGTGGGCAACGATAGAACGTTCGTCATCCACCACGATGATTTCGCAGGCCGCCCTCTGTCCGAGGTGATCTCCGACGTCCGCACGTTCATGCAGGGGCACAACGAGCTGGTGATCCTGAAGTTTTCGCACTACGGGTTCACGGGGCACCCGTTCGTGCAGAGCGACTTCGACGACCTCGTCGCGCTTCTGCGCTCCAACGATCGCGGCCTCCGCCCCTGGCTGCTCAGGAACGAGCCGGAAGGAGGACTCCGCGGTGCGCAGTTACGCAACCTTCTCGCCCCAGCCAGCGGTACGGTGCTGATCGTGGCCGCCCTGGCCGATGACGGCACCGAGTTCCTCGACCGTTCGCTGGATCAGAACGGCGGAATCCGCCGCTATCGCGACTGGTACGACCCGAATCCGCAGCAAGGCGACCTGCGGGTCTTCGACATCTACGGCAATACGGACGACTTCACGACGATGGCGTTCAGCACCGGTCCCGATCCCGACACGGCGCACGCGACGCTGCGCGACGGCACGCCGCTGAAGCGCGGGCAGTTCCCGAAGTTCGAGGACTACGACGGCTTCTGCCGCGATCGCGACGCGAACGGGAGCTCGGTGCCATGCGATCTCTTCCTCCTCTCCTGGACGCTCACCCCGAAGGCGGGCGGAGCCGTCGGGAAGTCCGTGGAGGCGAACAAGGAGCTGGTCGACGAATCGAAGTCGCACCCCGACCCCCGCAACGGGCCGCGGATGATCAACGTGATCTACACCGACGTGGTGCAGCAGTCGCGGTCCGCGGACGTGGCCCTGCTGCGCAATGGACTGGTGAGGTGACTGGTGAAGTGACTGTGCACGTCAGTCAACCCTCGCGCGCCCCCCGCATTGCAGACCTGTTGTCTCTCCTGACGTCGTATCGAGCGTGATGCCTGGCAGCGCCGGCGTCGTCTGCGACGCCGGCGCTGCGGTCGGTCTCAGTTCCGGTACTGCACGACAAACGTTGTGCCGTCGATCACCGTGTCCTCTCCGGCCGGGCGCACTTCGACGCGGTGGTAGCCGGGATCCGTGGGGGCGGTGAATCTGACGGTGAAGGCACCGCTGGAATCGGCGGTGAACGTGCCCTTGACCGGCAGTTCGCCGACGAGCACCTCATAGCTCGCGCCGGCAGCGAAACCGGTTGCTGAGATGGCCAGCGCCTCCTGAGGGGCGGCGGTGGCGATGCCGTCGAACGTCGCGGAGATCAGGGAGATGTAGGGCGTTCCTTTCGTCGGCGAGTCGGTCGAGCCCTTGGTCTCCTTCACCGGCTCTGCCGGGAACAGGGTCAGCGCCGCTTTCGACAAGACGGTTCCGATGAGCTTCTCATCGCTCGTGAACACCACGCCCACGAGCGCTCTCTCCTTCGGCTGCGGCAGCGGCTCGAAGGAATCGCGGCCGTCGCTCTCGGTGACGATGATGGCGTCCTGCGGATCATCCGGATCGCCGGTGAACAGCACCGAAGTGCCGGGCGTGACGAACACTTCCCGGAGCTGGCTCTTCTCCGTCCGCACACCGAGGATGCGTCCGTCGAACGCCAGGACACTGCCGTCGAACGGCGGGCGGCCGGAGTCGCCGTCGATCGACACCACGTCGCACTTGGTGCAGACATCGTCGAAGGGAAGCGCGGTTCTCCGGTTCCTCAGCTTCCACAGGCCGCGGCCGTAGGTCGAGACGTACACCGTATTGGCGTTGTCCCAGTAGAACGACGTGACGTAGGTCGCCTGCTGGCTGCCCGGCACTTTCGCCCAGTGCTCGCCGCGATCCGTCGAGGCGAAGATGCCGCCTTCACTCGTCCCCATCAACACCAGCCGCGGATCCTGTGGACTGAAGCTGATGGCCGTGACGATGGGAAACACCTTGCCGACGTTTCGTCCCTGGAGATCGGTGGTGAGCAACAGCCTGCCGTCATCGGTCACGAGATCCCTCAGCTCGACGGACATCTCGCTCCAGGACTCGCCCCCATCGTTGCTTCGCATCAGCCGCGGCTCGACCACGTCCGGCGCGATGATGTGCAACGGGTCGCGAGAGTCGACGCCGTACACGCGATAGCCGCCGAAGTGTGTCAGGTTGATCCCGAGCCCTCCGAACGACTTCATGGCCGGATAAAACACCGTGGCGGGGCCGTTCGAGGAGATCGGTTTCCAGATGCGCATCAGGCCGCTCGCCTCGGCCCAGTCGGTGCCGGCGGCGTTGCTCCGGAACGGTTGGTACATGACGACCGGCGAGAGCGGATCGAAGAGATCACCGGCGCTGGCGAGCCGCGGCAGATCCCTCGGCTCCTGGTAGAACACCGCGAAGGTCTCCCATTCGTCCCCACAGTCGTCCGTCCAGGCCAGACCCGGGACGAGGAACCTCTGCGTCCGCATCACGTTCTGAACGTAGTGGGACTCCCGGATGAGGGCTGGCGCCTGCATCCGGTCCGACGGTGCATCGGCCCACGGCGCCATGTTCGCGAGCAGCCGGCCGGACTTGAAGCGAGCATTGTTCAGGGCGAAGGTCATCTTGCAATCGGATGAAGAGTCGACCTCCCGCGGCAGCTCGATGTGGTGCGCTTCGGACTCGCGCGAAGTGAGGCTGTTGTCCTCGAGGCTCCACGCCCAGAGATTGTTGTCCTGCGTACCGATATAGAGGTCCGCCTTGCGTCCGCCGACCCGCTGCCCTTTCACTTCGTTGATCTGCAGAGCGTTGTAGCCACCCGTCCGTCCGCCACCCACGAAGCGCCAGGTGTTCGTCGCCACGCCGCGGTGAAGACCGCCGGTGGTCCCGAGCAGCACGGCCGAAGTGGTAGTGACGCCGAGATCGCGGGGATCGTCGTGATCGACGTTCGCCTTCACCCAGTCGGCGGCGTGCGCTGGGTAATGGACGACACCGTTGGCGTCGATCGGCGCGGGCGCGGAATGGAGGTCGCACCCATTTGAAAAATAGAGCTGCAGAAAGGAGCCCGTCTCCACCGTCTGCAGAAGGGCTTTGATGAATGCGGTACCACTGCAACCGGCGACGCCCTTCGGCGCGGAGCTGAGATTCCTCCAGTTCGCGCCGCCGTTTTCGGTGACCCAAAGCTCGTTGTTTTCATTGACGACGAACGCCTGCCGGTTGAGCGGAGACCCGCCGAACGCGTGAATGTCGTCAACCGCTCCCGGGCTGGACATCGGGATGTCCCACGCGGGAGTCGTACCGGGCGCCGGAGTGGTCATGACCCGGATGCCCTCCCGTCCGCCGACGTACACACGTTGATCCTTCACCAGGACCGAGAGGACGTTAAAGTCGCCGGACGTGAAGACCGGCATGGTTCCCCAGACCGTTCCACCCTCCCAGCCAAGGGCCAGCCCACGCGAGGTTCCGACGTAGACGGTGTCTCCGTTGAAAGAGATCCCGTAGGCGCTCATCCGATGAGAAGCATCCGGGCTGTCCTTCAGCACCTGGACCCAATCCTCTCCACCGTTCTCGCTGCGCCAGACACCGCCGCCGTTGCCGGCTTTGAAGTCTGCTTTGGCAGACACGAAAACGATCTTCGGGTTCGACGGCAGGTACGCGACGGACTGCGTGAAGATCACCGGCAGCTTGTCGACGTGCTGCCAGAGCAGACCACCGTCTACCGTCTTGAACAGGCCGCCGGTCTCCGAAGCGACAAACATCTGTTTCTTCTCGTGCGGGTGGACGGCGATCGTGTTCACCCGTCCCCCGTGTGGGATGTCGAGCTGGCTTTCCTCGATCGTCCAGAACATCCCGGACTGCGCCTGAAGCGGAACGGCAATGCCGAGTGTGATCAGAACCGCTCTCAAAAATGCTTTCATCTGCTCCTCCATCTGGTTTACAGACAGAAGCGCAGAACGAAAGAAAAGAGGGCCACGCGAGCTCGGAGATCTCTTGTCTCAGGAGGCGGCGAGGAGCGCCCGCAGCTTGCGCTCGATGCCGCGCAGCCCGTTGCGCTCGACTTCCGGCATCATCCCGGCGACGAGCGTCTCCAGCGCGCGGCGATCGCCGGCGCGGTGAAGAGCGACGGCGAGATGGGTCTGCTGTTCGATGACCACGCCGCGGAGCTCCCACGCCGTGGCCATGCGCACCATTTCGCGGCGAATCTCGATGACCCGCTCCCACTCCCCGTTGGCCGCGGCGACGTGAGCCTCAATGTCGAGCAACGTGAAGCGCGAGGTCTCGGAGCCGTCGTTCGCGATGGTGCGCCGCAAGGCGGCAACACGCCGCTTCGCCGCAGCGCCGTTACCCTGCCGGGCCTCGCTCCACGCCAGGACACCCTCGGCCTTCGCGGCCATCTGCTTGTCTCCAACCGCGGTGAAGACGGCGATCGCTTCCCGCGCGCGGTCCGCGGCAGGACCGGGACGGTCGGCGGCCACTTCCAGCCAGGCCAGGTCGGCGTTGTAGCTGGCGATGCTCCACCCGACTCCGGCCTGCCGGGCCTTCTCCAACCCCGCCGTGTAGCTCTTCCGCGCGAGGTCGAGGTCGCCGCGCGTCTCTTCCAGATAGGCGCGCGCGTAATCGAGCGACGCGCTCGACAGTTGGCTTCCCAGCCTCCGCGACAGCCCCTCGGCCTCTGCGAGGTACTCCTCGGCCTTCTCCAGCTCCAGCGTCTCGGTCGAAGCGGTCACGAGATTCGTGAGGGTCAGCGACAGCGCCTTGCGGTTGCCCGAGTCGCGCAAGGCGGCCAACAGCGGCTCATTGATCGCCTTGACGGCGGCCGGATCGTCCGCCCAGTTGTACAGCACATGAAGCTGGGAAAGAACGTAGCCTTCGCACCAGCGGTCGCCAATCGCACGCGCGCCGGCGAGCGCCGTGTTGGCAGCGCGGATCGCCTCGGCGAGCCTGCCATCCATGCCGTCCATCATCGCGAGCAGGGTCCGCGTCGTGAGCTCGCAACGGCGGTCTCCCGCCTTTTCGCATCCGGCCAGTGCCGCATCGAGGATGCGGCGTCCCTCCTCGCCGCTGACGACCCGCAGCACGACGAACGCGAGACTCAACCGGGCCGCGGCCGCTTCACAGGCCAGGCCCAGCTCCTCGTTTCGCGCGATGATCGCGGTGAGCTCGCGGCGTGCGTCGTCGTGGCGGTCGAGGAGGCCAACCGCTTCGGCCTGCATCCGTGCGGCGCGTTGACCGAGTGCGACGGCCCCCACGCTCGCCGCGCGTTTGCGCGCCCGGGAGGCCGCGGCGGCGGTGCGCTGGAACTCTGACAGGTACAGCGCGATCTCGGCTTCGATGAGATCGATGCGCGGATCGTCGTTGCCCGTGGCGATCTGACGCAAACGCCCGAGGGCGGTGTCGGCCGCGTCGGTGCGCCCGCAGGCGAGCAGCGTCGCCACCAGATCGAGGCCGATGTCCACCCGTTCCGGCTGTGCGCCGAACGATTGCTCGAGCGCGGCAATCGCCGCGTTCCAGTCGCGGTTGGCCGCGAGAGCACGGGCGCGCAAACGCTTCGCTTCGACTTCCGGGAGCGCCTGCGGGTGACCGGCGATCAGCGCCCCGGCGCGGCGTGCCGCTTCGGCGGCGCGGCCGATCTCGCCGAGGGCAGTCTCGGCCCGTGCCACACCGTCCCACGCCAGCGCTTCGCCCGGAATCTGCCCCTTCGCCGAAGCCGCGGCGCGCCGGAAGGCATCGCGAGCACCGGCACCATCGAAACGCGAGAGCCGGTCGGCACCGTCACGCAGCAACCGGCGCGTCTCCGAATCGACAGGCTGCGCGTCGTAATAGATCGCCACTTCATGGCTGGGCCGTGCATCGCGCCACCGGCTGACGAACTGCCACGTCACGGCAAGAAGCAAGAGCGCGATCGCGCCGATCAAACCGGCGCGGTGACGGCGCAGAAGTTTTCGGGTGCGGTAGACGCGCGCGCCCCGCCGTGCCGCCACGGCCGTGCCCGTGAGCGCGTGGCGAAGATCGCCGGCCATCGCCGTGACGGTGGCGTAGCGGTCTTCCGGGCGCACGCGCAGCGCCTTGTTCAGGATGGCATCGAGGTCGCGGCGCAGCGTGCGCCGCTCGAACGCCACGGAAGGAGGCAGCGGTTGCATTTCGTCCGTCTCGCCGGGACGAGGCAGCTCGCCCGCGAGCAGCTCGTACAGCACGAGGCCGAGCGAATAGATATCGGAAGCGGCCGTGGTCCGGTCGCCGTGCATCTGCTCGGGGCTGGCGTACGCCGGCGTCAGAGCACGCCGCAGCGTGCGGGTCTCGTCCTCATCAGCAGGGTCCGACAGCTTGGCGATGCCGAAGTCGAGCAGTCTCGCCTCCCCTCGCGCCGTGACGAAGATGTTCGCCGGCTTCAGGTCGCGATGGACGATGCCGCGCTCGTGTGCGTACGCCACGGCATCGAGGACCGGGAGGAACAACTCGATCCGCTCACGCACCGTCAGGCGACGGGCATTGCAGTGCGCGAGGATCGACTGTCCTTCGACATGCTCCATGGCCAGCCAGTGCTGACCACGTGGAGTCACTCCCGAGTCGTACAGGCGGGCGATACCGGGATGTTCGAGGCGCGCGAGAATCCGCTGCTCTTCGCGCTCGCTCCTCAGCGAGCCGGCGTCGAACGGGCGGTCGACGATCTTGAGCGCCACCGCGCGGGTGAATTCAGCGTGCTCCTGATCGGCGAGATAGACGGTCGAGCTGCCGCCGCGGCCGATGCAGCCCTGGATGCGGAAGCCGGGAACGTGCGGCAACGGTGCCTCGCTCTCTTCGTGGAGCCGTACGAATGCGACGTCGAGCGGGCTATCGCTCCGCTCCGCCTGACCGAGGAGCGCGCGCAGTTCCTCGGCCAGGCGCGGAGAATCCTGCGCAACATCCGCGATCCTCGCCTCCCGCTCCCCCGCCGGCAGATCGATCAGGGCGTCGAAGAGCTCGTGCAGACGCTCGAAAGGGGAGCCAAGCTCAGGCGACAGCGCGAAAGTCCGGTCGATCATGGCTTCGTGGTCAGGCGGTTGAGCAGCCAGGCGCGGGCGAACGACCAATCACGCTTGGCCGTGCGCGGCGAACAGCCCAGGAGTGACGAAGCGTCCTCGATCGGCAGGCCGCTGAAGAACCGGAGCTCGACGAGCTTCGCCAGACGCGGCGCCTCGGCGGCCAGCTCATCGAGGGCGCGATCGAGATCGATCAACTGCGCCGCGTCCATCGACGGTTGCAGCGCGGCGTGAAAGGCTTCGGTCAGCACGACCGTCGGCCCATCCGAGCCCCGCTTTTGGGCCATCCTCGCGCGTGCGTGGTCGACGAGCAGTCTTCGCATGATCCTCGACGCTATAGCGAAGAAATGCGTCCGATCGTGCCACGGCACGCCGCCCATCCCCCGCAGCCGGAGATAGGCCTCATTCACCAGCGCGGTCGGCTGCAGCGTGTGCCCGGACCGTTCCGAGCCGAGATGCCGGCCCGCGATCGCGCGAAGCTCCGCATAAACCAACGGCACGACCCGCTCGAGCGCGCCGTCATCCCCTTGCTCCCACGCCCGGAGATATTCGGTTATTGGTTCGATTCGTCAATGATACACGGCCGGCCGCGCAGCCCGATTCACGGTCCGATCACGATCGTGGCCGAGGCCTTCAGCCGCACGTCCGCCGGAACTCCGCGCTGCAAGACCTTCGTGTACCAGGCGCCGTCCCGTGCCGCGCCGCCGTTGTCCATGAGGAAACGGCCGAGACGGAAGGCGTCTGCCTGGGCCATGCGGATGCAGCCGTGCGAAGCCGCGCCGCCGAGTGCGTCCTCATGGCTGGTGCCGTGGATGTAATAGTCCGGCTCCTTGAAGAAGATCTTCACGACCTTCATCGGATTCTTTTTGCTCCCCGGCGCCTCCGGCTTCTTCCCCTTCGCCCACGTCTCCTTCGGCGGCACCCACGCCGGATTCCAGACGATGTGGTTCACGCGGAAGGTGCCATGCGGCGTGGGATGCGCCTTCTTCCCCACCGAGACGTCGTAGCGCCGCAGGGTTTTGCCGCCGACGCGCAGCTCCATGATGTTCTTCTTCGTGCTCACGGCGAGCGAAACTTCCCCTCCGGCGCTGCTGGCTTCGAGCGCGAAGAGGGTCGAGAGGAGGATGGCGAAGATCCGTGTCATGCACAGCAGCTTGTGCAAACGGCATGTCATCCCAAGCTGAGCACTGCTCTACGGGCGTTTCGCGTTGTCCAGCCGGACAGCTCGCTGCGCTGAACGTGAGGCTCACGTCAATTGACCGGACCTTTCGGTCGATCGACGGGTCCTTTGCCTCGGCTGAACGTACGGTTCACGTCGTTCGACGCGACCGATGCGGTCGATCGACGGGACCTTGCCCTCCGTTGAACACGCGGTTTCCGTCGTTTGACGCGACCGATGGCGTCGATCGACGGGACCTTCCCCTTCACCGAACCCGCGGTTCACGTCGTTCGACGCGACTGTTCCCGTCAAACGACCGGATCTCTGCCTGGGCGCGACAGAATGGTCCGGTCAAGCGACGGGATCGTCGCCGTCCGGTGGAGGGATGTGTGCGTCCGCTGGACAGATCGGCGCGGTTGCGCGATGGGATCGGTGCGGTTCGCGAACCGGACCGTTGCCTTCGCGGGACAGAAAGGTGGCGTCGTCGAAGGGGCGGGTGCCGTCGCGCAACCCGAACCGGCGCCTGTCGGCGCGGACAGACAGGAGTGTCTGTCCCACATTCAGATCTCGCCCGGCAGGATCAATGTGGGACAGACACTCCT
>DASWMP010000050.1:0-7228 GCA_036399695.1 Thermoanaerobaculia bacterium
AAACGCGGAAGGAGATCGCGATCGCCATCACTCCTGACGCCATCTCCGAAGGAAGCGAGACGGTGCTCGTCGTCCTGCGGCGTGAAGCGGGAGCGGAAGTGCTGCGGCGGCGCGGCGCACTGCACCTCGACGAACGCCAGGCCGTCGACCTGGAGCTCGTCTTCACCGGGTTCGAGAGCCGCAAGCTCATGTTCGACATCATCAATCATGGAGCAGAGGCATCGACCGTCAGGCTCACGGGCGCCGGCCCGCTCCGCTGCTCTGCCACGATCTGGCCGGCGGTCCCGGCGAACAGCCGCCTGACGATCCTCTGCGATCCGCGTACTGCCGGCATGGCCGCCCTGCGGGTGACGAGCAGCGAGACGGATACGAATCCGGCCGACAACGACCTGACCGTGGCCTGGCCGGCAGGCGGAGGCTACGCGCTCGCCGCGGACGTGCATCAACTCGTGGCCGGTCGGGCCACGACATTGACGGCCGGCGCTCCTCGGGCCAGCACGCCGATGCAGTTCGAGCTGACGTCCTCAGATCCGTCGATCCTCCAGGTACCTCCGTCCGTGCAGCTCCTGGCCGGCAGCACGGCCACGACGCTGCCGCCGATCCGCGCGCGCCGTCCCGGCCGAGTGACCATCATCGCGACGCCGTTGGGCCAGCCGGAGGCGCGGATCGAGCTGACGTTCGACGTCGGTCCACCCCCCACGCGCCGCCGTACGGCCACCGCCGCCGAACGCGATACGATGCCGCCTCGATGACGACGAAGCAATACGACCGTGCTTACTTCGACAAGTGGTACCGCTCGCGCGGCAGCCGCGTGAGCACGGACGCGGAGGTGCGCAGGAAGGTGTCGCTGGCCGTGGCGGCCACCGAATACTTTCTGCGCCGCACGATCCGCAACGTCCTGGACGTCGGCTGCGGCGAGGGTGCGTGGCTGCCGCACCTCAAGGACCTGCGTCCGCGGATCTCGTACACCGGCTTCGATTCGAGCGACTACGTGGTGGAACGCTTCGGCAAGGAGCGCAACATCCGCAAGGCGTCATTCGGCGATCTGAAGTCGATGCGGCTGGACGTCTACGACCTGGTGGTCTGCTCGGACGTGCTGCACTACGTCCCGACACGCGAGCTGCGCGAAGGGATCGGCGCGATCGCCGGCGCGACCGACGGTGTGGCGTACCTGGAAGTGCTGACGGCGGAGGACGAGATCGTCGGCGATCTCGAGGGGCTGCAACGGCGTCCCGCGGCCTCGTATCGGAGGCTGTTCCGCGGCACCGGCATGAGCCAGATCGGGCCATACACCTGGCTCGGACCGGGACTTGCGGACGCGGTCGCTGAGCTCGAGCATCTGTAGCACGGGCGCAAATTGCACGTGACGTCGCGGTGGCGGGTGTGACGAACGTGTGTCGTCCTGCACCTGTTGGCGACGTGCAGAATGATACAGTTGCGGATGTGCGGATTCTCATCGCGGACGATCAGAATCTCTTTCGTGACGGCCTTCGCAGCCTCCTCAACACCCAGGGTCATGAGGTAGTCGGCGAGGCCAGCAACGGACGGGATGCGATCCGTCTCGCGCTCGAGCTCGCCCCCGATCTGGTGCTGATGGACCTGGCGATGCCGCAGCTCGACGGTCTCTCGGCGACGCGCTTTCTCACGGCCGAACGGCCGGACATCAAGGTCGTGATCCTGACGGCCTCCGAGGACGATGCGAAGCTGTTCGAGGCCATCAAGGCCGGAGCTCAGGGATACCTGCTGAAGAACCTGGACGCCGACGAGTTCTTCCGGATGCTCGCCGCCGTCAGCCGCGGCGAGCCCGCCCTGACGCCGAATCTCGCCCGCAAGCTCCTGCAGGAGTTCGCCCGCCCCGCCGCCCCCGACGCGCTGACGCCCCGCGAACGGGAGGTGCTGGAGCTGATGGTCGAAGGCTACACGACCAACCGCAAGCTGGCCGGCCGCCTGAACGTCAGCGAGAACACGGTGAAGTTCCACGTGGGCAACATCCTGGAGAAGCTGCGCCTGAGCAACCGCGCCGAGGTGGTGGGATACGCGCTGCGCAACCGGATGGTGGATCCGTCGAATGATTGATCTCGGAAAGACGATGGGACCAATGGGACCGATGGGACAGATAGGACGTGGGTAACCCCATCGGTCCCATCGGTCCCATCTGTCCTATCGGTCCCATGATCTCTCCTTCGGATCACGGAAATCCCCCCTCACCTCCGGGTGGTTGCACCCACTGTGATGACCCGACGCCACGCCATCTCTCTTCTCGCCGCTGCTGCCGCGGGCGCCGGCGGCGGTACCGCTCCCACGCCGATGCTCAAACGGCGCATCCCCTCTTCGGGTGAAGAGCTGCCGGTGGTTGGGCTGGGCACCTGGCAGACCTTCGACACCACGCGCACCGAACCGCTCGAGGCCGTGCTGCGCACATTCGTCGAGCTCGGCGGGAGCCTCGTCGACTCCTCCCCGATGTACGGCCGCAGCGAGACCGTCGCCGGAGACCTCGCGGCGAAGCTGAACCTCCACCCCAGGCTCTTCATGGCCACGAAGGTCTGGACGTCCGGCAAGCAGGCCGGCATCGCCCAGATGAACGACTCGATGCGCAAGCTGCGGGTCGAGAAGCTCGACCTGATGCAGGTCCATAACCTCGTCGATGCCAACGCTCACCTGGCCACCCTCTCAGCCTGGAAGAAGGAAGGACGCATCCGTTACCTCGGCATCACGCACTACACCTCTTCCGCCTACGATGCCGTGGCGCGCTACCTCGAAAAGCACACGCTCGACTTCCTGCAGATCAACTACTCGGTCGCCGAGCGGGAAGCGGAGCAGCGCATCCTGCCGCTGGCGAAGGAGCGGGGCGTGGCCGTCATCGTGAACCGCCCCTTCGGCGGCGGCAGTGCCTTCCGCGACGTCCGCAACACGCCGCTGCCGTCATTCGCGAAGGACCTCGACTGCACCTCCTGGGCGCAGCTCTTCCTCAAATTCGCGCTCGGGCACCCCGCCGTCACGTGCGCCATCCCGGCCACGTCGAAGGTCGAACATCTCCGTGACAACATGGCTGCCGGGCGCGGCCGGATGCCGGATGAGGCCCTGCGGAAACGAATCGCCGCGGCAATGGGTTAAGCTTTTCATCATGCTCAAACGTACGACGCTTCTCACCGTCATCGCCCTGTTTCTCGTCACGGTCGCGTTTGCCGCCGACAAAGCCGCGCCGACCACGCGCCTCGAAAAAGTCGAGCCCAAAACTGTTTGTATGGTGAACGAGCACCACATGGGGAAGGATCAGATCCCCGTGGACGTCGAGGGCAAGACCTATTACGGCTGCTGCGAGATGTGCAAGAAGGCGCTCGCCGCCGATGCCACCAAGCGCGAGGCGGTCGATCCGCAGAGCGGCAAGAAGGTCGACAAGGCCACGGCCGTGATCGCCAAGCAGCAGGACGGCAAGGTCTTCTACTTCGAGAGCGACGAGAGCCTGAACAAGTGGAACGCGAAATTCGATAAGAAGTGACGCGTGCCCGCTGATTTTTCGGGCTCCACCGTCACGGCCAACACCGCGGCGGTTCATCCGCTCGGGACGATCGGCTATACGATCGCCATCCGCAACTCGGGCGACGCTGCGCCGCAATGGGTGCAGGTCGCCCAGCCGATGCCCGTCAGCGCGCTCTACGTCTCCTCGTCGAGCAACTGGAAGTTCGATCCCGCGCGCCGGCGCATGGAGTGGTTCGGCCGCATCCCGCCCGGCCGCACCGAGACCTTCGGTCTCACGCTCATCGCCAAACCGGAGTCCGAAGGCTCGCTCATCGCGAACCGCACGGAGGTGCTGTACGAATCCAGCACCTGGAACACCTTCCACAGCGTGGAAGTCGGCACCGCACCGAACGAGCGCGCCGGCATCGACATCGGCAACGTGCGGGTGGACGGCCTTTCGGTCGCCGTCACGCTGGCCTTCCTGGCCATCATCGTGTTCGCGATCATCGGCTCGCGCAAATCGCGCGCGCTGGCCATGCTGGTGATCGGCTTCGGCTTCATGGCCATCTTTGCCTCACTCGGCTGGAAGGATTACCGGACGATGACGCGCTACACCGCCGCCGAATGCACGGTGCTGGACGCGCTCGCGCCGTACGCCGCCGTCCGCTACGGGAACACGCTCTCGGTCACGCGCGGGGACGAGGACGACGTGAACATCGGTGAGACGGTGCCCTGCTGGTTCGATCCCGAGGATGCCAAGCAGGTCGTGCTGTCGCGGAGCGTGAGCCCCGCGTACATCTTCGCGCTGCCCGCGCTGCTGGCGATCGTGATCGGGGTGGGGATGCTGCGAACCCCAACGGAGTAGCCACGGGTATGGAGTGCGGCAGCGACGCTTCATCAGTTGCCGCTTTCCCACAGCCGCAGCGGCGAGCTGCGGCCCACGTGGTGCACCGCGAACAAGGCGGAAGCTCGACGCTTCCGCTATCTGAAAGCGGCAGCCGATGAATCATCGCTGCCGCACTCCAAACTCATCGCCCACCGGATCGTGAACTCGGCGCCGCCGCCCTCGCCGTTCTCCAGCGCGTACGCAAACCCGTGATTCGTGAGGATCTCCTGCACGATCGTCAACCCCAGCCCCCGCCCGTCGGGCTTCGTGGTGAAGAACGGGGTGAACAGCTCCGCGCGCACGTCCGGCGGAATCCCCGCCCCGCTGTCCGCCACCGTAAGCGCATCGGCGCGCAGCAGCACGCGGATCGGTTCTCCCGCGTCCATGGCATTGCGGACGATGTTGATCAGCACCTGCTCGAGCTGTGCACGGTCGCCGTCGATCGTCACCTCCGCCAGCTCCAGGTCTGCAACGCGCGGACGCAGCAGCGCGATCACATCGCGCACGACGGCCGCCACCTTCACCGGCATCTTGTGCGGCAGCGGGATGCGCACGACCTCGGCGAAGTCGCTCATGAAGCGGTTCAGTGCGTCCATGCGCGACGACGCAATCGTCACGGCCGTCGTGAAGTCCTCCCGATCGTCCTCGCGCACGTCGCGCCCGTAGCGCAGCAGCGATTCCAGCAGCGAGCGCACGGCACCGACGGAGTTGTTCACCTCGTGCGACATCATGCGGATCAGCTTCTCGTACGCCGCCTTCTCCGACAGCCGCAGCTCCTCGGTCAGCTCCTCGAGGAGAAAGAAGCTCTTCGCGAAGCCGCGGTCGCGGAACTCCGCGCGCCACACCTTCACCCGCCGCGGCCCGTCCTGCGCCACGAGCTTCGATTCCCCCGCCGTCATCGCGAACAGCTCCGCCAGCAGCTCTGGCCGCACCAGCCGGCGCGCCGCGGGATTCATCTGCTCGACGTTGCCGTCGAAGTCGCAGATCACGATGCCGGACGGCGAGGCATCGACGATCTTCTGCAGCAGTTCCTGGTGCTCCTGCGCGGCGAGACGCTCCTCCCGCAGCCGGTCCGTCATCGAGTTGTAGATCGTGACGAGGGCGTCGAGCTCCGGCTGCCCCACCGTGACGAAGCGGGTGGCGAAGTTGCGCTCGCTCATCAGCTCCGCGCCGGTGCGGATGAGATCGAGCGGCACGAAGAGCGCGTGCACGAGCCGCCAGCCGACGAGCAGCGACACCAGGAACGCCAGCTCGATCACGAACAGCAGCCACGGCTGGGACAGCAGCACGTACACCGCCGCCGTGGCGAGCACGAGATGGAGCGCCAGGAGGTAGATGACGAACTTCTTCCGCAGCGTCATGGTCGTGTCAGGGCCTCAGGGCCGCTCCGCGTCCACTCCATATTTCTCTAGACGGCGGTAGAGCGCGGCCCGGCTGAGACCGAGCGCTTCGGCGACGCGGGAGAGGTTTCCGTCGTGGTGCTTCAGCGCTTTGAGGATCATCCCCCGCTCGATTTCGTCGAGCGTCATGGCGCCGACTTCCGGCAGCTCGCCGCCGCGGTTGCCGCCGCGCGCTTCGAGATCGCGCACGGCGAAGAAGTCGTCGACGTCCAGAGCCTCGCTGCCGCGGATCAGCACCGCCCGCTCGATCACATGGCGCAACTGCCGGATGTTGCCGGGCCACGGCTGCGAGCGCAGCCACTCCATCGCCCGCGGCGTAATGGTCGCGCCGTCGACACCATGCACGGCGCAGCAGAGCCGCAGAAAGTGCGACGCCAGGCGGGGAATGTCGCCGCGCCGCTCCCGCAGCGGCGGCAGCGTGACGGTGATGAGATTGAGGCGGTAGAGCAGGTCTTCGCGGAACTCGCCGCGGGCGACGAGCTCGTGCAGCGCACGGTTGGTGGCCGAGACGACGCGCACGTCGACGCTGCGCGTGCGGCTGGACCCCAGCACTTCGTACGTGCGGTCCTGCAGGACGCGCAGCAGCTTCACCTGCGATTGCGAATCGAGCTCGCCGATCTCGTCGAGGAAGATCGTCCCACTGTCCGCAACTTCGAAGCGACCTTTGCGATCCTGCCGCGCGTCGGTGAAGGCGCCGCGCACGTGACCGAACATCTCGCTCTCGAACAGCGTCGCCGAGATCCCGCCGAGGTTCACTTTCACGAAGGGACGCGCCGAGCGGCGGCTGTTGCGATGCAGCGCCTCGGCGATCAGCTCCTTGCCGGTTCCGCTCTCTCCCATGATCAGCACCGACGCCTCGGTCGCGGCGACGCGTCCCACCACCGAGAGCATCCGCACGAGACCGGGATCGCTGCCGATGATGTTCGAAAAGTCGTAGCGCTCGTCGAGCTCCGCGCGCGTGGACGTCGCATCCGCCGGCGCATCGGCCAGCTTCAGCGCCGTCTCGATGGACTGCACGACGTGCGCGTTCGACCAGGGCTTCGTCAGAAAGTCGGCCGCGCCACGCTTCATCCCTTCGACGGCGAGGGCGATCGAGCCCCACGCCGTCAGCAGGATCACCGGCACGTCCGCATTCTCCGCACGGATGCGCGTCAGCAGCTCGAGCCCTTCCTCCCCGGTCGTCCGCCGCGTGAAGTTCATGTCCTGAATCACGAGCCGCGGCCGCTCGCTGCGCAGCAGTGCCAGCGCCTCCTCGGCCGAATGAGCCACGGCGGACCGGTAGCCATGCTGCTTGAGCAGCAGCGCCAGAGAGGCGGTCACGGAGGTGTCGTCGTCAACGAGGAGGATCATTGATTAGCTAGTTGGCGGTTGGCGGTTGGCGGTTGGCAGAGGAAGAGGCAGTGTGAGCGGGGGCACCTGACCGACTGCACGATGAGACCGATAGGCGCTCCTACGGTCTCATCCACTGCCAACCGCCAACTGC
>DASWMP010000051.1:0-7783 GCA_036399695.1 Thermoanaerobaculia bacterium
TACACCTGTAGAAGAGCGGTGGCTTTCGCCACCGCACTCCGAGATTGGGATCAACCCGGCGGGGTCGTGGCGGTGGTGTCGGTGGGCGGAGGTGGCGGATCATCCGCCGGCGGCTCATCCGGAGTGGTGGTCGTCGGCTCCGGGGGCGGCGTACCTGTATCCGTCCGGCCGAAGCCACCCGTGAGCGTCGAATCGGGGCGCGTCGGCGGCGGCGGTGGGACGTACGTCGTATCGGGCGAGCCGGAAGTCATCGGCGTGGCCGTGTTCGTGATGATCGGGTTGCCGTAGGCGTCGTACATCGGCACCGCCGATGGTGTGGTCGTCTGCGCGAGCTGGGGACCCATGTGGAGCGGGCAGGGCTGGCGGGGCTCGGTGCCGGCTTTGAACGCTTCCTGCACGATGTCCTTCGCCGGGCAGCTCGGGGTGGCGAGGCCGCCGCTCATCTCGTCCACTTCGCTGAACGTGATGCCGGGGGCGACCGGGAACTGATTGTTCGGATGGCCGAGGGTGACGGCGTTCATGTAGCGGGCCCACATCGGCACCGCGGCGTCGCCGCCGGAGAGGCCCGTTGGCGTGTTGTCGTCGAAGCCGACCCAGGTGAGTGCGAGCGTCTGCGGCGTGAAGCCGATGAACCAGGCGTCGCGCTTATCGTTCGTCGTGCCGGTCTTTCCGGCCGCGACCTTGCGGAAGCCCATCGCCCGCGCGCGGGCAGCGGTGCCGTCGTTCACGACCCCTTCCATCACGTGCGTCAGCAGGTAGACGTCGCGTTGCGGGAAGACCTGCACCGGCTTCACGTCGCCGGTGCCGCTGTCGACGACTTTGCCGCGGTCGTTCGTCACGAAGCGGATCGTGTGCAGCGGCACGCGCGCACCCTGCCGGGCGATGGTCGCATACGCCTCAGCCATCTCGATCGGCGGCACGCCGACCGCGCCGAGAATGATCGACGGATTCTCGTCATCCAGCTCGGTGCTCACACCGAGCGTGCGGGCCGTCCTGAGAATCGGCTCGATCCCGGTGGCCAGTCCGATGCGCACCGACGCTGAATTCAGCGACTCCTCGAGCGCCACGCGCACCGTGACGTTCCCCATGTAGCGGTTGTCGTAGTTGCGCGGCGACCAGTCGTCCGACCAGCGGCGCTTCAGCACGAAGCGGGTATCGCTCACGAGCGTGGCCGGGGTGATGTTCTGGTTCGAGAGGCTCGGCTCGAACGCCGCCAGGTAGACGAACGGCTTGAAGAGCGACCCGACGAGGCGCTTCGAACGGAGCGCGCGGTTGAACTGCGAAGTGTTGTAGTTACGTCCGCCGACGAGCGCGCGGATCTCGCCGGTCGGGACGTCCGCATGAATCACGACGCCCTGCAGCGGATCGTCCTTCCGGCGCAGGCGGCTGCTGCTCTTCTCGAGGCCGCGCAGGCTCGTTTCGAGCGTCTGCGCCGCCGCGTCCTGCGCCGCCAGGTCGATGGCCGTGTAGATCATCAGACCGCGTCCCTTCACGTCGTCGATGCCGTAGTCGCGCTTCATCTCGTCGAGCACCCGGTCGACGTAGAACGGAATCGATGTGAGGCCGGAGCGGTCGCGGAAGGGCTTTTTCGGCAGCTTCGACGCACGCGCTTCATCGAACTGCTGCTGGGTGATCTTCTTCTCTTTGAGCATCAGCCCCAGCACCGTGTTCCGGCGCCGCATCGCCACCTCGGGCTCATTGAACGGCGACAGATTGTTCGGGCTGCGGATCATGCCGGCGATCATGGCCGCTTCGGCGATGCTGATCTCCGCGATCGGCTTGCCGAAGTAGAAGCGCGACGCTTCGCCGACGCCGAGGATCGAGATCGAGCGGTTGCGCCCGAGGTAGATGTCGTTGAGGTATGCCTCGAGGATCTCGGGCTTCGAATACTTGGCGTCGAGGATGACGGCCATGCCGGCTTCGACGATTTTCCGTTTGAACGTCCGCTCGCTCGTGAGGTAGTAGTTCTTCACGAGCTGCTGCGTCAGCGTGGACGCGCCCTCGGAGACGCCGCCCGCTTTCACGTTGCGGAAGACGGCGCGGAAGATACCGAACGGGTCGACGCCCGGGTGGTGCCAGAAGCGGACGTCTTCGGTGACGACGACCGCATCCTGCAGATGTTTCGGCACCTGCTGAAGCGTGACGGGGCGGCGGTTCTCGAGGTTTTCGTTGAGGATCGACGTCAGCAGTTCCGGCTCGAGCGCGGCGTTGGTCACGGGACGCGCTTCGCGCAGGTTCACGACCGATTCGAGCTGCGAGTTCTTGAGCGCGATGCGCACCGGCACGGAGGCGTACTCCCCCGTGGGATGGCGGAAGGCGCGGAGGTGGATGTCGAGGCCGCCTTCGCTCGGGGCGAATTCACCCGGCTGCGCGGCGCGGTCGGTCTGGCGATAGCCGAGGCGGTCGAGCTTCTCGAGGAGATCGTCCTTCTGCAGCGGCATGCCGGGCTGCAGCGGGAGGTAGTCGGCGTAGATGCGCGTCGGCAGCGTCAGCTTGCGCACTTCGAAACGGCCGACGGCTTCACGGTAGACCCAGAAGGCGAGACCGGCCGAGGCGATCAGCACCACCAGGAAGGCGATGCCTACGACGCGGAAGAAGGTGCGCCGCCGCGAGCCGCCGGTGAGACGTGGGAGTCGCGGGAAACGGCGGACCTTCGGAGACTTGGGAGGCGTCTGATTTTGGTTGTCCATGGCTCACTGCGCGCTACTGCGCGACGACGGCGAGATTGCGGCCGCTCGCTCCGGCATCGCGTCGATACGAATGAAAGATCGAGCCGTCGCAGCGCGTACACAGCTCGGAATCGAAGATGCGTCCGGGATCGAAACCACGGTCGCGGAGAATGTCGATGGTGAAGGCGACGAGATCGACGTGCGGCTTCGCGCCGCGGTTCCGATCGAGGTAACGAGAGTCGAACCGCCCGGCCACTTCCTCCCCTACTTCGAAGCAGCAGACGCGGATCGAGGGTCCGAGGTATGCCTGCGCGGAAGCGGGATCGAAAGAGGTCGACGAGGTGACGGTGTCGATCGTTGCAGCAGTGATTTGCGCCACCGCTCCTCGCCATCCGGAGTGCACATTTGCAACGACGGAGTGCGCGGGATCGAGCATCGTGACCGGGAGACAATCTGCAACCTTAATGCCGAGCGCGGTATGAATTTGGTCGCTCCAGAGAGCGTCACACGAATCACACTCCCGCCACTCCTGCTCCCCTTTCGCACGCGCCACGGCAGTGCCGTGCACCTGGTTGCAGGTCGTCAGCGCAGTCTCGAGCCCGAACTGCTCCCGCACGACGGCCGTGAGGTCGTTGGCAATGGCCCCGCTGAGCCGCCCCGGAAAGTCGACGGTGGTGTAGAAGAGCGCGAAACCGGCGGGCAGCGAGTCAGGAACGACGATGCGGCCGATGGAGCTCGGCATGATGTGAAACATACCGGGCGCTGGTGCAATGGGGCTGCCTCATGCGTCAGCGCTCCTCGAGCTCGCGCTTCACGTCATCTTCACCTTCATCGGGCTTCTGCTGGAAGGCGAGCCAACGGCGCTCCAACTCCGTTTGCTGAGCAGCGGTCAGGGGCACTTCCGAGAGGTCTCTCCCGAGGGCCTGCGCCGTGGCGATCCACTCCTGGACGGCGGTTTTCACGTTCGCCAGAGCCAACTCGTAAGTCTCGCCGTCCGCGGCGCAACCCGGCAACTCCGGCACTTCGGCGATGAACGCCTGATCGTCGGCGCTCCAGTAGATGAAGATCGAGTAGCGGGGATCAGCTTTCATCGATTCACCTCATACGAGGTCTACGACGCCTGCAGTTGCCGCACTTGCGCGATCCGGTTGCGCAACTGCTCGGTCACGGCAAGACCGCGCAGCAGCGAGGCGGTCTTTTCGAACTCCTCCACCATCACGTCCACGGCGCGGCGGCCGTCGCCGTTCATGATGCCGTCCAGGGCGTGGAGGAAGTGCTTCTCGATCGTTTTGTGCGCGGAGTCGCCGATGAACTCCTCGGCGATGGCGCGGATGCGGGCGGCGAGATCGACTAGCTCGCCATTTTCCTGGTCGGGATTTGACTCAGGTTTTTTTTTTAACGTCACCAGCTCGCCGGTGATCATCCCGTAGAGAATCTTCGCTACGTCGAAGGAGGAGATGTCGAGCGCCTGGCCGATCTCGGCGATGGAGCGGTGGCCGTCGATCCTGGTCACGAGCAGCCATTCGTGCGGGTTGAGCGTCACCTGCTCGTGGCGGTTCTCGCGGGCGTGCAGCTCCGGGACGTGGTCGATCGAAGGGATCTTCTTCGAGAGCACGCGCCACTCGTCGAGACGGCGCGCTGCTTCCATCAGAAGATTGGTGTTGGACTTGGTGATCGTCTGGCGCTCGGCCTCTTCACCGGGGCTGAATTGAAACTCCCCCTGGTTCCAGATCGCCAGCGCGTAGATCGCTTCCTCGCCGACGAGGTCGCCGACGAGCGCGTGCACCATTTGCCCGTTTTTGAGATAGATATAGCCCTGGTCCGCCTCGCGGAGGAGAGAGAACTTGCCGGTTTTGCCCGATACGCTCACCAACTGAATGATGTCGGGCAAAGGCAGTTCTTTGAGCGATCCCTGGAAGGCCATTTCACTCCGCGCTCGAGCAATTTTTAATGTAAGGACGGTAGCCGCGTCGGGCTAGCGTAACCCAGCGGTCACAGCATGGTCAAGACGATGTGAGCGGCTCCTCTTTCCGCCGCTCGATCGCGCACAAAATCCAGATTCCAAAGAACAAACCGGCCAGAACGCCGGTCGCCAGCCGCAGCGGATTGGTGCTCGTCCGAAACCGGAGGGCCTGGGTGATTCCGTCGGCCGCGAGCGGCGTCACGGCGATCCAGGCGGCGATGCGCATGCTCTTTTCCTGCACATACGGCAGGATCAGAAATGCGGCGAAGCCCACCAGCACGCCCATGTAAATGCCGGCGCAACGGGCACAGATCGGCATCGGCACGCCGTCCACTTTCAGACACCGCTCGGCGAAACCGTGACACATCATCAGGAACGGGGCACGCCATTTCGGCGACGCGCCCTGAGCGATGGCCCACGCGCAGAGCGTGGACAACCCGAGGATCGTCAGAGGGATCGCGGAGAAGACGGCCAGGGCGATGCGGGTATCACGCTTCATGCGTCGCGGAGAGCAGCCAGGCCTGCGCAAATGCGTGAGCGGTGATGAGGAACGCCCAGAAGCCGGTGAAGATGACGCCGATGCAGAAGAACATAACGCCGAACCCGCCGATGAACCGGGCCACCATCCAGACGACGATCGCCAGAAGGTAGTTGGCGACGTTGCCACGGATGAAGCGCCAGATCACGCGGAACTCGAAGGCGGACGCGAAGGTCTGCCGGACGGCAACGCGGAGCATGACAGCCGGCATCCACGCCATGAGCGCCAGCATCAGCGGGAACATGAGGCAGTAGATGCAGCCGGTCATGCCCGTGGCGATCACCTGCCCCGCCTCGTTCTCGTTCCCGGCCAGCGCCCCCATCATGACGGCCGGGACGATGAGCGCCCCGAACAGGAAGAACAGCGGCAGCATGTACACGAGCCACACGCCGGCGATGCGCAGGCCCTCGGCGAAGTAGTTGCCGAGGTCGTCCCACTCGGGGAGCGGATGCTCCCGGCCGGCAATGACGTTGCGCGTAGTCTGCGCGGCGTAGCCGAGGATGAAGAACCAGCCGACGATGAAGAAACCGGCGAGATAAAAGAGGCCGCCGATGAGGATCTTCCGCAGCCATTCCGGATCCTCGAAGACGTAGGCGAAAGGGCGTACGAAATCGAGCTGACGTGGAGCAACTGCCGACATTCCACAAGGTTAACCGAAACTGGAAGAAACGACGTGCGTCTCAACTTGTAGAAAGCCTTGGACGAACAACTGGATCTCCTGGTACACGAGAAGCGGCGGGGTGGTTTCTCGCTCGCTGTGCCCGTGTCGGTCGTCCTGCACTCGGCCCTCATGATCTGGTTCGTGATGATGGGCGCCCGTCCGGCGGAGAAGACGGCCGAGAATGCACCGGTCGCCCGCTACGTCGAGCTGATGCGCCAGAACCCGCAGAACGTCCGCGAGTTCACCGAGGCGCCGGGACCGGCGATTCCGAGCGCGCCGTCGCCCAACGCGCCGCTCTCCGACGAGAACCGCAAGGCCAGCTCCCCGAATCCGACGGGCGATCAGCCGACGCGCCGCCCCGGTCAGGGTGGGGCGTACATCCCCCCGATGCCCGGCGGCGACGGTCGCGAACAGGGAGCACCTCCGGCGCCGGCACCGCAACAAGCCCAGCAGCCGCAACAGTCGCAACAGCAGCAGGCCGCGGCGCAGCAGCCGCCGTCGTCGTCGTCGTCGTCTTCTTCTTCCTGGAGCCAGCCGGTGGAGCCTCGCGCCACGGCAGCGTCCGTCGCGGCAGGTGTGGACTGGCGTTCGGCCATCAAAGACGTGGCCCGCAACTCCCCTCCGGGCGGCGGCGGCCGAGGCCTGGACATGGGCGAGCCCGGCAGCGGCGGCGACCCCGGTCTCGCCGAAGCCGGTCCGCTCTCGTTCGAGACGCAGTGGTACGACTGGGGCGATTACGCCTCGTCGATGGTCAGCCAGATCCGCTACCACTGGTACGCGAACATGCCGCAGATCATCCGCACGGGGATGAAGGGGGTCGTGACGATCCGCTTCACGATCCAGCGCAGCGGCCAGATCACGAACATCGAGATCCTGCAGAGCTCCGGCGTTCCGCCGTACGACTTCGCCGCCAAGAAAGCGATCGAGCTCGCCTCCCCGCTCAAGCCGCTGCCGCAGGATTTCCCGAATCCGAACGAGCGGGTGACGTGCATGTTCTACTACAACACGCCGATTCCGGCGAGGTAGCTAGAACCGGTTGCCGGTTTCTCGTTGTCCGTTGTCCGTACTGCGCTCTGCCACGCTTCCCGCGCACGCGGAGCGTACGGACAACGGACAACTGGAAACGGACAACGTGCCCCTCGCGGTAAACTCCACCGGTGTCGCGTGAAGTCGTCATTCGGAAACCGGTCACGCTCCTGCTGCTGATCCTGGCCACGGTCGCGATCGCCGCGGTGACGCTCTGGATGGCCGGCAGGAGCTACGAGAACTTCGAGCCGATCCCCTTCGATGACGTGCGCTTCCTGGCCAACCGCCTCGGGACGCGTCCGATCTCGACACAGATCCTGGCGGTGCTGGTCGTCCCCATCATCGCCAACGTGCTGATGTTCGTGCCGTGGGGGTTCTTCGCCTTCATCCTCTTCTATACGGTCGACCGGCCGACGATGCAGACGTACATCCTCACGGTCCTGATCGGGTTCTCACTAACGCTGGGGATCGAGGCCTACCAGTACTTTCTCCCCTCTCGCGTGGCGGACATCAACGACGTCATCTGGAACACGGCCGGCACGATCCTGGGGGCGATCCTGGGGCACATGCGGCTGCGGGTACGGTTCGAGTTCGATTGACGGGGAACGATGGGACAGATGGGACGGATGGGACGGATAAGTCCCGCATAGCCCCCATGCGTGGCGTGAGCTGCCTGCGCTGATTCGAGAGCTGCTTTGTGCACACCCGGAGCTGGCGTTCGCAGCCCGGAGTTCGTGTTTGCAGACCCGGAGCTGGCGTTCGCACACCCTGATTTCGCGTTTGCAGACCCGGAGCTGCATCGCGTGATCCGCGAGCTGCATCGCGTGATCCGCGAGCTGCATCGTGTGATCCCGGAGCTGCATCGCGTGATCCGCGAGCTGCATCGCGTGATCCCGGAGCTGCATCGCGTGATCCGGGAGCTGCAT
>DASWMP010000052.1:0-53380 GCA_036399695.1 Thermoanaerobaculia bacterium
CACTCCTGTCTGTCCGCGCCCGCAGGCGCCGGTTCATCGACGGCAGAACCAAGGGAGTAGATCGAAACGCACCGTTTTGAGACACCCTCCGAACGCCGAGATAGCACTCCGGTGATTTGCGCGGGACCTTAGAATTGCGGCTATGGCGCAACTGAACAGCTTTGCCGAGTTCTGGCCTTACTACGTCCGGGCGCATTCGCGCAGGCCGACGCGCATCCTGCACGCCATCGGGTCCATCGCCGCGCTGGTGTGCGTCGTTCTGGCGGTCGTGAAGAGCGCCTGGCTCTTCCTGGCGGCGCCGGTAATCGGGTACTCCTTCGCCTGGTACGCCCACTTTTTCGTGGAGCACAACAAGCCCGCCACCTTCGGCCACCCCTTCTGGTCGCTCGCGGCGGATTACGTGATGCTGTTCAAGATGCTGACCGGCCGCATGGGGGAAGACGTGCGCAAGTACGCCGCGCCGTAATCTCGGAGCGCGGTGCCGTTCGCAGCGACCGCTGCAACACGTGGAGCCCGGGTGTCGGCCCCACATGCGACTTGCGCATCCCCGCCGTGTAACGCGTTGACACCACTAACGATAGCAACGCCGCTGCGCACCGCAGCGTTGCATCCCCGGCGTGTGGCGTTGCCACCTAGACGTGTGGCGTTGCCACACGAGGCGCGTGGCGTTGCTACACGGGCGTGTGGCGTTGCTACACGGGCGCGTGGCGGTGCTACACGGGCGCGTGGCGGTGCCACACGGACGCGTGGCGTTGCTACACGGGCGTGTGGCGTTGCTACACGGGGCGTGTGGCGTTGCTACACGGGCGCGTGGCGTTGCTACACGGGCCCGTGGCGTTGCTACATGGCGCGTGTGGCGTTGCTACACGGGCGCGTGGCGTTGCCACACGGGCGCGTGGCGTTGCCACACGGGCACGTGGCGTTGCCACACGGGCGCGCGGCTCCACCACATGCGTTACGTGCCCGGCTTCACGTCCGGCTTGCCCTGTGGGTTCTCCGGCGCCGGGGTGGCCTGCTCCCGCCGCTCGCCCGTCTCCGGGTTGTACACCTCTCCGCGGAGGAACTGCTCGCTGGTCCAGGGCGGGGCGCCGCCGCCGAGGTATTTGTGGAACCACTCCAGGTGAGCGGTGTAGTAGAGCGCCATCTCGTACGAGCTCGGCCAGTGGCCGGCGTTCTCGAACACGATGATGCGTGAGGGCACGTTCATCTTCTGCAGGGCCGTGAACATCTGCAGGCTCTGCGTATACGGCACGCGGAAGTCCTTCTCCCCCGTGATCACGAGGCAGGGCGTCTTGAAGTTCTTCACGAAATTCGACGGCGACCACTTCTCGTACATCCCGGGATTGTCGTGCGGCGTCCCCATGAGGTCGAACTCGGGGAACCAAAGCTCCTCGGTGGCGTAATAGAACGACCGCAGGTCGAAGATGCCCATCATCGAGGCGATGGCCTTGTAGCGGTCGGTGTGCCCCTCGATCCAGTTCATCATGTAGCCGCCGTAGGACCAGCCCATGGCGCCGATGCGGTTCCGGTCGACGTACGGCAGCTTCTCGAGCGCGTCCGTGATCTTCATGACGTCCTCGAACGGCTTGCCGCCCCAGTCGCCGGAGATGGCCCGCGTGAAGTCCTGGCCGAAGCCGGTCGAGCCGTGCGGGTTCGGGAAGGCCACGACGTAGCCGGCGCCGGGATAGACCTGCCAGTCGCCGCGGAACGCGTCCGCCCACTGCTGCTGCGGGCCGCCGTGCACGTTGAGGATCAGCGGGTACTTTTTGTTCGGGTCGAAGCCGTGCGGCTTGACGATGAAGACCTGGACGCGGGCGTTGTTCGCTCCCGTCACCCACATGACTTCCGCCGGACGGATGTCCACTTCCCGCATCAGCGTCTCGTTGAAGGTGGTGAGGCGGCGCGGCGTCTGCCCGAACGTGGCGGAGTAGATCTCGCTCGGCTCGCCGACAGAACGGTGGATGTAGACGATGGAGCCGCCGCCGCGGGCGATCTCGAAGTCGTCGATGGTCCGCTGCTCGAAGACTTTCTCGGCGTTGCCGCCGGCGACGTTGACGCGGAAGATCGGGTTGCGTCCCTCGACCGGCGCGGAGAAGTAGAGAGTACGGGAGTCGGCAGCCCAGGCGTAGTCCTCCACCCAGTCGCGGAACGATTCGGTGAGGACGCGGTGCGTCCTGGCCTGCCGGTCGTAGACGGCGAGGCGGAAGAGATCGGCCTCGTAACCGGCGATCTTCTGCATGCGGTACGCGATGTAGCGGCCGTCCGGCGAGTACTTCGGCGAGCCGTCGTACGCCGGGTTGTCGGTGATCTTGCGCGGCGTGCCGGGGTTGCGCAGGTCGATGAGATAGAGGTCGTTGTTCGTCGACGAGGCCTGCGCCTTGTCCGGCTTCGACGTCAGGACGAGCTCCGCTGAATCGGGCGAGAAGGCGTACTGCGCCGGTCCGCCGAGCTGGAACGGCGGCCAGTCCTGATCCCCCGGCGTCAGGTCGCGCACGGTGCCGGTGTCGGCCGCGGCGATGAAGGTATGCGTGCGCATGCCGCCGCGATAGGAGCTCCAGTGCCGGAAGAGCAGCTCGTCCGACATGTGCGCGTTGACCTTCCCCTTCTCGACCTGCGTCGAGATGCGCTCATTGCAGGCGTCGTCCGCACCGCATTTCGGATAGACGTCGGACGAGAAGGCGATCCACTTGCTGTCCGGCGACCAGACCGGATCGGTGACGCCGGTCGAGATCTTCGTCAGTTGCCTGGCCTCGCCGCCGCGCAGCGGCAGCAGGAAGATGTTGCCGTCGCGCAGGAACAGGAGCGTGCGGCCGTCGGGCGAGAAGCGGGCGGTCGAATCGTGCTCGCCCGAGGTGAGCTGGCGCTGGTCGCTGCCGTCGGCGTTCATCACCCAGATGGCCGTCGTCCGCTTCGCCCGCGGGAAATCGCTCGCGGCCACGCTGAAGGCGAGCATCTTCCCGTCCGGCGAGACTTCGAGATCGCTGACGTTCTTCACGCGGTACAGATCCTCGATCGTGAAGGCGCGCTTCTGCGCGGCCAGCGGCAGGGAGATGAGCACGGCGATGAGGACAGTGAGCGCACGCGTTTTCATGGCGCGGGAGTGTATTGCAAGATCGGTAGGCAGTTGGCGGTTGGCGGTCGGCAGCAGCACGAGCGGCGATGGGGACGGGCCTCTTCCGATTTCTACTGCCAACCGCCAACTGCCAACCGCCAACTGTTTTATGATCCCCCGCATGAGCATGCTCGACGGACAGCACGGCATTGTTTTCGGCGTCGCCAACAAGCGCTCCATCGCCTGGGCCATCGCGCAGGCGCTCTCCCGCGAAGGGATGCGGCTGGCGTTCACCTATCAGGGTGACCGGCTCAAGGAAGGGGTGGAATCGCTCGCGCACACGCTGCCGAACTCGCTCGTGCTGCCGTGCGACGTGACGAACGACGCCGACATCGACGCTGTCTTCGCGAAGGTCGGCGCGGAGTTCGGCGGCAAGCTCGACTCGCTCATCCACTCCGTCGCCTTCGCTCCGCGCGAGGACCTGGAAGGGGAGTTCATCAACACGTCGCGCGAAGGCTTCAAGACCGCGCACGACATCTCCGCTTATTCGCTCGTCGGCCTCACCCGCGCGGCGCTGCCGCTCTTCGAGGCAGCCGGCGGCGGCTCGGTCGTCGCCCTCTCGTATTACGGCGCGGTGAAGGCGGTGCAGGGCTACAACGTGATGGGCGTGGCCAAGGCCTCGCTCGAAGCGACGGTCCGCTATCTCGCCGCCAACCTCGGCCCGCGCAGGATCCGCGTGAACTGCATCTCCGCGGGCCCCGTCAATACCCTCGCGGCCCGCGGCATCCGTGGGTTCACCGACATGCTCAAGCACCACGCCGAGAAGGCGCCCCTCGGCCGCAACGTGGAGCTCGAAGAAGTCGGCAACGCCGCCCTCTTCCTCTCCTCGAAGATGGCCGCCGGGATCACCGGCGAGATCATGTACGTCGACTGCGGCTACAACGTGGTCGGGCTCTAGCCCTTCTGGTTCTCGGGCGCGTCTTCGCCCGGAAAGTCGAGGTCCGTGCGGACGCCGGTCTTCGACCCCTTGCGCGTGCCCGGCGCTCCGCTGGGACGCCCTGCCGACTGATCGTTGGTTCCCTGTCCGGCGCTGCCGCCGTCCCAGAAGCCTTTGTTCTTCACATGTTCGCGTGGATTGCCGGCCATTGTGTCACCTCGATTTAAATGATTGAAAACCCATCAACTTGGCACCTCCCTCGCAATTATGAATAACTGAAAAGGAGGACACCGAATGGTAGATACAACGAATCCTACCACTCAGTTTCACCCGTATCAGCCGGAGACGTCGACGCCGCATACGGAGAGCCTGAGCAGTGGCAATCTCGGCGGCATGGGCGGCCTCGGCAACATCCTGAGCAAGGTCGGCCTGAACAACATGGACGTCCGCGGCGGTCTCGGCAAGATGCAGGGCATGGCACGCAACAACAGCGGCCTCGTGCTCGGCGGTCTCGCGGCACTCGCCATCGGCGCCGGATTGATGCGCAAACGCGGTATGCGCACGATCTAACGCCAACAAACAATCGCAACAACGGCCGGCAGCAATGCCGGCCGTTTCGTTTTATCTCGGAGTGCGGTGGCGAACGAACGCCACCGCTCTGGTACACGTGTAAAAGAGCGGTGGAGTGCGCCACCGCACTCCAAGACCGCTTTGACTCGGAGAGGCAAAGCTTTGCCTCCAAAACGCAAAGCTTTGCCTCTGAGACGCAAAGCTTTGGCTCTAAAACACAAAGCTTTGATTCCGGGACACAACGCTTTGCCTCCAGAGCTCAAATTCTTTGCCTCGGGACACAAAGTTTTGCCTCGGAGACTCAAAGTTTTGTCTCGGAGACTCAAAGTTTTGCCTCCGGGACTCAAAGTTTTGCCTCGGGGACTCAAAGCTTTGCCTCCGGGACGCAAAGCTTTGCCTCCGGGACGCAAAGCTTTGCCTCGGGGACGCAAGGCTTTGACTTCGAGACTCGAAGCTTTGTCTCTGCGACTCGAGCCGTTGCCCGCCGCACTCGATGCTTTGCCTCCGGCCCGCAAAACTTTGCCTCCGAGCCGCAAAGTATCGACCCCGGACCTCGAAGCTTCGACTCCGGGACGCGCGCACTCCGGTTACAGCCGCTAGTCATATTACCTACACCGGGTAGGTGTTTTGCCGCGTGCAAAACCATCCGTCGTCTGATTATCACGCGCGGGGTTCGCGCCCATGATGCAAGCTCTCGGTCCTTTCCAAGAACATGTCCTCAGCCCACTCCAGCGAACGGCTGGTGGTGTCGTGCCGTGACGGCGCAGCAAGCGCCGGCATGTTGCGACACCGCCCGTCCGGGAACGGCAACGTCGCCGTTGCCATCGCTTCGCGCTCCGTTTCAGTTGCGCACGCGGAGGCTACGTGCCAGGCCTCTGCTCTCCTTCCCTCGAACCAGCCGGCCAGCGCCGGCCTACCGCTCCGCGATCCGCAACCCCCATCGTCAGTCAAAGGATAATCAGAATGAAGCGTGCTTTTCTCGCCTTGCTCCTAGCCTTGCTGCTCATCCCGACCTTCGGCTCCGCCGCGGGCGACAGGAAGAGCTCACCGAAGAAGTCTTCCAAGCCGGCGGTAACGTCGAAAGCGAAGAGTTCCAAACCGGCCAACAAACGGGTCACGACTCCTGAAGCCGTCTATCGCGCCGAGGAGCCCGCACTGCGCGGGCCTCGCGTGAAGATCGAGAAAAAGGGCCCTGAGAAGGAGAGCGAAGGGGAGGACGACTGGGCCAGCGACAACGATGTCGTCAGCAACCCGGGACCGATTCCGTTCGGAACGCCGGTCGAACTGCACATGACTCGCGCTGCCAGCCGGCGGTTCGACCTGCGCCGCCTGCGGCACACCCCGGTCGAGCGGCGGGAGCGGGAAGAGCGCGAGCTGGTGCCGGATCCGGCTACCATCGGTGAGCGCGGTCTGACGCCCGACGTCGTCCGTCCGTCCATCGCCGCACGGAACGCCCCGGCGCCCGCGCCGCTCGCGAACTTCGTCGGCCTCGACTGGAACACCTGGGGCAGCGGCCATCCGCCGGACACCGTCGGCGACGTCGGCCCCAATCACTACATCCAGTCCGTGAACTCGGCCGTCGGCATCTATCAGAAGGACGGCACACAGATCGCGGCGTTCACCCTGGACGACTTCATGAGCCAGGGCAACTTCGGCAATCTGTGCGACACCGACAACTTCGGCGATCCGGTCATCCTCTACGACACCTTCGAGGATCGCTGGATCATCTCCGACTTCGCCTTCCAGCTCGACGGCGGCGGCAACGTCATCAACCCTCCCGGCGCTTACCAGTGCACCGCGGTCTCCATGACTGGCGACCCGGTGAGCGGCGGCTGGCACTTCTACTCGATCAACACCGCCGGCGGCCTCGGTGACTATCCGAAGCTCGGCGTCTGGACCGACGGTCTCTACATGTCCGTCAACATGTTCGGCTATCCCTCCGGTGCCCCCTATCAGGGCTACCGCGTCTTCGCCTTCAACAAGCAGCAGATGTACGCCGGCAACCCGAACGCACAGGTGGTCGTCTTCGCCGGCTCGACGGGTGACTTCACGCTCCTTCCGTCGAACGCGCGCCTGCAGACCGGCACGCCGCCGGCCGGGACGCCGAACTACTTCCTCTCGAGCTGGAACTTCCTGAATGGCCTCTCGGTGTACAAGTTCCACGTCGACTGGGATCACATCTCCCTCTCGACCTTCACCGGACCGGACGTTCCCATCGCCGCGACGAGCTGGCCGAACGCTGGCGTTGCCAACGTCCCGCAGCTGGGAAGCGCCAATACCCTGGACGTTCTGCAGATCCGGGCGATGATGCAGAACCAGTACACCAACATCGCCGGCGTCGAATCACTCTGGAACACGCACACCGTGCGCCGGCAGAACACGACCGGCTTCGCGGCGCCGCGCTGGTATCAGGTGAACGTCACGGGCGGCACGGTCAACCCGGTGATCCCGCAGGCGGCCACGTGGGATCCGGACGCTGCCAACGTGATGCACCGCTTCATGCCCTCGCTGGCCGTCGACCGCGCAGGCAACATGGCCCTCGGCTACAGCACCTCCAACTCGACGACGAAGCCGGCCATCAAGTACGCCGGCCGTCTGGCTACCGATCCGATCGAGACCTTCAGCCAGACCGAACAGCTCATGTTCCAGGGCGCCGGCGCTCAGATCGGCACCGGCCGCTGGGGTGACTACGCGGCCATGTCGCTCGATCCGGACGGCTGCACCTTCTGGTTCACCACCGAGTACTACGCGGTGGACGGCCACGACTGGCAGACCCGCGTCGGCTCGTTCGGGCCGTTCCCCGGCTGCGCGCCCGTTGGCGCTGGCGGCACTCTCCAGGGCACCGTAACGGCGACCGTGGGTGGCGCAGCCATCAGCGGTGCGACCGTGACCCTCGGCGCGCGCACCACCACGACGAACGGCTCCGGCGCCTACTCCTTCTCCAACCTCCCGGCCGGCACCTATCCGGAGCTTTCGGTTACCGCGCCTGGTTACATCGGCGAGACCGTGACCGACGTCGTCATCACCGACGCCGGCACCACGGTCCAGGATTTCGCCCTCGACGCGATGGCAACCAACGCCTGCCTCGTCGACACGACGCAGTCCGACTTCCAGACCGGCCTCGGGACGAACGTCAGCTTCACCGATGTTGCGGGATCGGTCGTGCTCGCGAAGCCCAGCCTGGACCAGCAGAACACGACGCTGAGCACGTCCGGGGTCGGCATCAACATCACGACCTGGGGCGGGCAGACGTTCACCCCGTCCGTTTCCGGCACCCTGACCGCGGCTGACATCAACCTCTTCTGCTCCGGTTGCACCGGCACCACCCCGGCGCTGACGCTGTCGGTGCGGGCGACCGCCGCGGGACTGCCCACCGGCGCCGACCTCGCCACGGCGACGATCACCGGCTTCAACAGCGGCGCCTCGGCCTACTACACGGGCACGTTCGGCACCCCGCCGGCGCTGTCGGCAGGAACGACGTACGCCCTCGTCATCCGTCCGACGGCCAATCCGTCGGCCGGCACTTACGCCCTGACGCGCAGCGCGACCAACGTCTATGTCGGCGGCCAGCGTGTGAACGGCGCCACCAGCGGCACCGTCTGGACCGCACCGCTGACGGCCGGGCAGACGACCGACGCCGGCTTCCGCACCTACATGGACAGCGGCTACATCACCTCGGGCCAGTTCGTCTCGAGCGTGAAGGACATGAACCCGGCCATCGGCCTCACGCCGATCTGGACGGCGATCTCCTGGACCGCCACCCTCCCGGCCGGAACCTCCGTGCAGTTCCAGGTCGCCGGCAGCAACTCGGCGAACGGTCCGTTCAACTTCGTCGGCCCGGACGGCACCGCCGCAACGTTCTTCACGACCTCCGGCGCTTCGCTCTCCCAGTTCTACGGCCTCCGCTACCTGCAGTACAAGGCGTACCTCGCCACCACCAACGCGGCCGTGACGCCGGAGTTGCAGGACGTCAGCCTCTGCTATACGGCGGTCGACTGCAGCACGACTTCGGCGCCGGCGATCACTCCCGGAACGGCTTACGTCTGCCCGAGCTCGACCGGCAACACCGCCAGCGGTCCGGCAGGTGCGACCGCCTACTCCTGGTCCATCACCAACGGCTCCATCCAGGGCAGCACGACGTCCCAGAGCATCAGCTTCACCGCGGGCGCGGCTGGTAACGTCGGTCTGACGCTCGCCATCACGGCGGCCAACGGCTGCCATGTGTCGAACTCCGTCAACGTACCGGTCTCCCTGCCCACGACCCCGACGATCACCCCCGGTGGCCCGACCACCTTCTGCACCGGCGGCAGCGTACTGCTCACCTCGAGCAGCGCCACCGGCAACCAGTGGTACCTCGACGGCACGCCGATCGGCGGCGCCACCAACCAGACGTACACCGCCACGGGCACCGGTGCTTACACCGTGACGTTCTCCGAGAACGGCTGCGAAAGCGCCCAGTCCTCGGCGACGAACGTGACGGTCAACCCAGCCCCGGCCGCGCCGACCATCACGCCGGGCGGACCGACCACCTTCTGCGCCGGCGGCAGCGTCCTGCTGACGTCGAGCAGCGCCACGGGCAACCAGTGGAGCCTCAACGGCAGCCCGATCGGCGGCGCGACCAACCAGACGTACACCGCCACGGCCACCGGCAACTACACCGTCACCGTCACGACCAGCGGCTGCGCGAGCGCGCCGTCCTCCGCGACGAGCGTCACCGTCAACCCGGCCCCGGCCACGCCGACCATCACCCCCGGCGGACCGACCACCTTCTGCACCGGCGGCAGCGTCCTGCTGACCTCGAGCAGCGCCACCGGCAACCAGTGGCTCCTCAACGGCAGCCCGATCGGCGGCGCTACCAATCAGACGTACAGCGCCACCGCGACCGGTGCCTACACCGTCGTCGTGACCGCGTCCGGCTGCGAGAGCGCCCCGTCCTCGGCGACGAACGTCACGGTCAACCCGACGCCCGCCACGCCGATCATCACCCCCGGTGGACCGACCACCTTCTGCGCCGGCGGCAGCGTCCTGCTGACCTCGAGCAGCGCCACGGGCAACCAGTGGAGCCTCAACGGCAGCCCCATCGGTGGCGCCACGAATCAGACGTACTCCGCCACGGCCACCGGCAACTACACCGTCACCGTCACGACCAGCGGCTGCGCGAGCGCGCCGTCCTCCGCGACGAGCGTCACGGTCAACCCCGCCCCGGCCACGCCGACCATCACCCCCGGCGGACCGACGACCTTCTGCACCGGCGGCAGCGTCCTGCTGACGTCGAGCAGCGCGTCGGGTAATCAGTGGCTCCTCAACGGCAGCCCGATCGGCGGCGCCACGAACCAGACGTACAGCGCCACCGCGACCGGTGCCTACACCGTCGTCGTCACCGCGTCCGGCTGCGACAGCGCCCCGTCGGCCGCGACGAACGTCACGGTCAACCCGACGCCCGCCACGCCGACCATCACCCCCGGCGGACCGACCACCTTCTGCGCCGGCAGCAGTGTTTTGCTGACCTCGAGCAGCGCCACGGGTAACCAGTGGCACCTCAACGGCAGCCCGATCGGCGGCGCCACGAATCAGACGTACTCCGCCACGGCTGGCGGTACGTACACCGTCGTCGTCACGACGAGCGGCTGCGCCAGCGCGCCGTCCTCCGGCACGAGCGTCACGGTCAACCCGGCTCCGGCCACGCCGACGATCACCCCCGGCGGACCGACCACGTTCTGCACCGGCGGCAGCGTCCTGCTGACGTCGAGCAGCGCCACGGGTAACCAGTGGTTCCTCAACGGCAACCCGATCGGCGGCGCCACCAACCCGACGCACAGCGCCACGGTGGGCGGTGCCTACACGGTCGTCGTCACCGCCTCCGGCTGCCCGAGCGCCCCGTCGTCCGCGACGAACGTCACGGTCAACCCGATCCCCGCCACCCCGACGGTCACGCCGGGTGGACCGACCACCTTCTGCACCGGCGGCAGTGTTTTGCTGACCTCGAGCAGCGCCACCGGCAACCAGTGGCACCTCAACGGCAGCCCGATCGGCGGCGCCACGAATCAGACGTACTCCGCCACGGCCACCGGCAACTACACGGTCGTCGTCACGGCTTCCGGCTGCGCGAGCGCTCCGTCCTCCGGTACCAGCGTCACGGTCAACCCGACGCCGTCCACGCCGACGATCACGCCGCTCGGACCGACCTCCTTCTGCAACGGCGGCAGCGTCACGCTGAGCTCCAGCAGCGCTTCCGGTAACCAGTGGCGTCTCAACGGCGCGCCCATCGGCGGCGCGACGGCTCAGACGCTCGTGGTCACGGCCGCGGGCGACTACAGCGTCGTCGTCACGGCGAGCGGCTGCGCCAGCGCGCCGTCCGCCGCCACGACCGTCACGGTCAACCCGAACCCGAGCGCCACCGTCACCGCCCCGAGCAGCGTCGTGACCGGCTCCACGGGTCACGTCGCCTCCGTCCCGAATGCGGGCGTCGGCGCCACGTACAACTGGCTCGTCGGCAACGGCACCATCACCGCCGGTGTCGGCACCTCCAGCATCACCTTCACCGCCGGTTCCACCGGTACGCTGACGATCAACGTGACGGTCACGACCGGCGCGGGCTGCTCCGCCAACGGCAACGCCAGCGTCACGGTCACGAGCGTGCCTGTGTCGCCCGTCACCGTCACGAGCGTCACGCCGAGCACCGGCTCCTCGCTCGGCGGCACGAACGTCACGATCGCCGGTACGGGCTTCCTCGCCGGCGCCACCGTCACGTTCGGCGGCACGGCCGCAACCAACGTCGTCGTCGTGAGCTCCACGCAGATCACCGCCAGGACCCCGGCGCATGCGGCAGGCGCGGTGGACGTCACCGTGACGAACACCAACGCCACCACCGGCACGCGCACCAACGGCTTCACCTACTTCCTGCAGAACTTCGACGCGAACGGCGACGGGATGATCGATCCGTCGGACATCTTCTATCTCGTCGCGTACCTCTTCACCGGCGGCCCGGCTCCGGCCGGCACGGCTGGCCCGGTGCTCTCGGGTGACGCGAACGGCGATGGTGTGGTCGATCCGGCCGACATCTTCTACGTCGTCTTCTACCTCTTCGGTGGCGGACCGGCGCCGCATGCCACGACCGGCATCGCCACGAGCTCCGTTGCCTCGCCGTTCTCCGGTGCGGTGACGCTCGGCCAGGCAGTGAATCGTGACGGCCGCTGGTTCGTCCCGGTCAGCGTGACGATGAACCCGGGCTCCTCGGCGCCGCAGGGTCTCTCGCTCAGCGTCCGCTTCAACGGTGCGACGACCGAGGCCACGATCAACCGCGGCGCCGGCCTCGATCCGGTGTTCGAGATCAGCCGCCGTAACGGCAACACGCTCTCGTATCTCGTGGCCTTCGACGCGCGCAACCCGCTCGTCCTCGGCCACTCGCGGTCGGCCGTCGTGGCCGAGGTCGAGGTGAGCGCGCCCGGAGCGGTGCGTCTCGAGCTCGATCCGATGCTCACGATGCTCGTCGACGGCACGCAGAAGGCCACGGTTGCGAATCGCACGCTGCGTCTGGACGGGACGGCCATCGCGCCGGTCCGTCCGGCCCCGCGCGACCGCACCCGCACTAACCAGTAGTCAGTGAATGCAGTGAAAGTTGGATAGAGCATGAAAAGAATCAGCGCAGCGTCACGGAATCTTCTGCTCGTTGCGATCGCCGGGGTGGTGTTGTTCGCCACCCCGGTGCTCGCGCAACCTCTCCCCGCGGACGTCATTACCGTCGGCACCGTCAGCGGTGAAGGCGTCGTGGCCGTCCCGGTCTACATCCGCGATACCGCCCTCACGCCGCTCGGCATCGACCAGCCGGCCGGCTCGCGCATCCAGTCGTTCAGCATCCGCGTCTCGTACGCACCGACGACCGCCGTGCAGTCCATCTCGTTCACGCGCGCCGGCATCACCGCGCCGCTGACGCCGACCTTCGAAAGCAGTCCTTCGGTGCCGGGCTCGATCTCGCTGCTCGCCACGTTCGACGAGACGACGAACCTCATCCCCTTCACCTCCAACGCCCCGCTGCCGGGCAACCTCGTCGGCCAGCTCCTCGTGACGCTCTCGCCGAGCGCCACGCCGGGGCAGGTCATCACGCTGACGATCGATCCGGTGCTCACGCAGCTCACCGATGAAGGCGGCACGCCGGGCACGATCGAGACGGTCGCCAACGGCCGGCTCATCCTCGTCAGCGGCGCCATCACCGTCAGCAGCGCCATCCCCACGGTGTCCACCTGGGCGCTCATCCTTCTCGCTCTTTCGATCGCTGTCTTTGCCGTAAGAATGCGACTTTCCTAAGGAATCCCCATGGCCCCCAGGTTCCGCGCCGCGAGTCTGCTCGCAGCCGTCGTTGCACTCGTCTTTCTCGTTTTTCCTCTCCCGGCCTTTGCAGCGGACGTCGTCACCGTCGGTACGGTGACGGCGTCCGGCAACACCGTCGACGTCCCGATCTACATCCTCGACGCTTCCGGCACCCCTCTGGGCAGCGATCGTCCGGCCGGCTCGCGCATCCAGTCGCTGAGCATCAAGGTCGACTACTCACCGTCGGCCGCCGTGCAGTCCGTGACCTTCGAGCGCGCGGGCATCACGGCCGGGCTCAATCCGACCTCCGAGTTCAAGCCGTCGAGCCCCGGCTCCACGTCGCTCCTCGTCACCTTTCAGGAGTCGACGAATCCGATTCCTTTCGCGCTCAACGCGCCGGCCCCGGGCGATCTCGTCGCCCACCTCGTCTTCACCCTCTCGGCGTCCGCCACTCCCGGTTCGTCGATCAACCTGACGCTCGATTCCTCACTGACGCAGCTCACCGATTCCGGCGGCACCGCGGCCACGAAGGAAACGACCACCAACGGCGAGCTCGCGCTCGTCGACGGCCGCATCGACATCCCGACGCTCTCGGTTTCGCTACTGCCGACGTCGCGCGACGTGCCCCTCGGCGGCACCGCCACGCTGACGGTCGTGCTGAGCGGCAACGCGCCCGGCGATACGGTCGTCAACCTCAGCTCCTCGAACAGCGGCGTGGCCACCGTGCCGTCCTCCGTCATCGTCAATGCCGGCACCTCGTTCGCCACGTTCGAAGTCACGGGCGTGTCGCTCGGCAACGCCACCATCACGGCGACGCTCGGCAGCTCCACGTCGCCGGCCGGCGTGACGGTGCTCGAGCCGCCGCCCGGCCCCTGCACCGTGCCCTTCGCACCGCAGCTCACCGCGCCCGCCAGCGCGGAGATCGCCGTGCCGTACAACGTCACCTGGAACGCCGTCGCCGGAGCCACCGAGTACGTTCTCGACGAGTCGACCAGCGCCACGTTCACCACCGTCTCGTCTCAGACGCTGACCGGCACCAGTGCGTCGTTCACGCACACGACGGGCAACGTCCGTTACTACTACCGCATCCGCACGCGGCTCCGCGAAGGTGAGTGCAACGAGCTCTCGAACTACTCGAGCGCCGTCTCCGTCCTCATCAACGCCGCGCCGGTTCCGGCGATGCGCGTCCTGGCGGTCGTCGGCTCGCTGCCGGGCGGCTTCGGCGCCTTCTTTCGCACGTCGCTGCAGCTCTACAACTCGAAGCAGACCGCCATCTCCGGCCGCATCGTCTTCCACGCCGCCAACGTTTCCGGCTCCGCGAACGACCCGTCGCTCGCGTACTCCATCGCCCCGGGTAAGACGCTGGCGTTCACCGACCTGCTGCCGGCCATGTCGCTCCCGAGCGGTATCGGCAGCGTCGATCTCGTCGCCGACGGCAACTCCGCGCTCCCGGTGGCCCTGGCCCGCGTCTTCAACGACGCCGGCGCTGCCGGCACGAGCGGCTTCGCCGAAGACGCGCTCTCGACCGATGACGCGCTGCGGCAGGGAAGGCAGGGCGTGCTGCTCGCACCGGCCGACATCACCCGCTACCGCCTCAACATCGGCGTCCGTTCGCTCACTGAAGGCGTGGCCATGACGATCACCGTCCGCGACAGGGACGGCGTGGTGGTGAAGACCGTCACCAAGTCCTACGGCCCGACTTTCTTCACCCAGATCGGCTCCGCCGCCATGCTCGACGGTTACGTACTCACCGGCGGCGAGACTCTCACCTTCGACATCACCAGTGGCAGCGCCTTCATCTACGGCGCCACCACCGACAACACCTCTAACGACCCCAGCGTGCAGTTCGCCCGCGCGCAGTAGGGGCGGGGTGGCCACCGCGATCTCGCTCGTGGCCGCGCAGTAGTGGAGGACGGACAATCCTGTCCGTCACGCGAAAAGTGGCGCGAGCACGCACCTGTTCGTGGCTGCTTCCTTGCGTGACGGACAAGATTGTCCGTCCTCCACTTGCTGTACCGCGGACGGCCGCGGTTTCCTTAGAAAGCGTCGAGCGAGGGACCTGGGGCAGGGGCGGCACGGTCCGGATGCCACCCGCCCTTGACAGGGGGGACACTCGGCCCACTGGCCACCGGCCGCGACGCACCGTCGCCGCTCCGTCACTGACCGGCTACGGCCGCAGCGTTACCATTACGGTACCCATGCTGTCCCTGATCCTTCTCCTCGCTTTTCAATCGCGCCTGCTCGATTCCGGCGGGCGTCCCATTGCCGGCGCGCAGATCTCCGTCGTTGACCAGAGCGTCACAGCGCGGACGGATGCGGAGGGGAGTTTCACGCTCGAGCCGGAGCCGCGGCTGCCTGCCACCCTCATCATCGTCGGGAGCAATGGCGAGCTGTTCCCGCCGCTGTACGTCCAGACCGCCACGAACGAGCTCCGCGTCGCGGAGGTCTATCGCGAGACCGTCAGCGTCTCGACCGGCGCCACGCCGAACATCGAGCGCACGCCGGCTTCCGCGCCGGTGCTCGTCGGCGCGCAGGAGATCGAGCAGCGGCGGCCGCAGCGCATCGCCGAGGCTATCGCCACGACGCCCGGTGTGTCGCTGCGTGGCGAAGGACCGCCGGCTGTCCCGGTCGTGCGCGGCCTCGCCGGCGGACGTACGCTGCTGCTCATCGACGACGCCCGCATCGTCGCCGAGCGGCGTGCCGGTCCATCCGCCACCTTCATCGATCCGCAGACGCTCGCCTCCATCGAGATCGCCCGTGGTCCCGGATCCGTCGCCTACGGCTCCGACGCCCTCGGCGGCGTCGTCCATCTGCGCACGCGCGATCCGATTCCCGGCCAGCGGGACTTCCGCTACAGCGCTTCCTGCGCGTTCGGCGCCGCCAACTTCTGCTCCGCCGCGGCGGACGTGTCGTTCGACGTCTTCGGCGGCGCGCTCCTGGCGTCGCTCCATGGCCGGTCCGCGAGTGACGCCGAGGATGCGGAAGGGAACGTCATTGCGAACTCGCAGTACCGCGATCGCGGGGCGCTGCTCCGCTTCGTGCGCGACACCTCCTGGGGACGCATGCGCGCCGGCTTCATGACCAGCCTTTCGCGCGACGTCGGTGCCCCTTCCAGCGACACCGTCCTCACGATCTATCCGGACGAGCGGGCGTCGCTCCTCACCTTCGCCACCGACGTCGACGATCTGGGCCTCTGGAACCTGGCGCAGTTGCGGGCGTCGCTCGGCTCGTACTCCATCACCACGAACCGCGTCCGCACCACCGGCGTCGAAAGCGCCGCCGTGAAGGCACGCGATGCCTCGTTCCGCTTCTCCGGCGACCGCTTCGGCGGCCGGTCGCGGCTCGTCACCGGCATCGACTTCGTCAGCCGCTTCGACCTGCGGGCGTCGCCGTCTCTCGACGACGCCGACCGCTATGACGCCGGCGCCTTCGCCTCCTGGACCGGCGACCTCACGCCGCGCCTGCAGTTCGGCGCCGGCGGCCGCGTCGACGCCGTCTCCTCGCGCAGCCGCGGCTCGTACTTTGGCGACCGTTCCCGCGACGACGTAGCCGTCTCCGGCTTCGGCGCCGTCACTGCCGGCCCCTTCCGCGACGTGACGGCCACGCTGCAGATCGCCAGCGGCTACCGCGAGCCGACGCTGTCCGACCGCTACTTCCGCGGCATCAGCGGACGTGGCTTCGTCACCGGCAACCCCGACCTCGAGCCCGAGCGCAGCCGCCAGATCGACGGCGCCCTGCGCTGGAGCCGCGGCGGCAGCCGCGTGGCGCTCTACGCGTACGACTACCGCATCCGTAACCTCGTGGAGCGCTACCGCGCCGGCAACGACTTTCAGTTCCGCAACCGCGGCGAAGCGGACGTCCGCGGCCTCGAGCTGGAGACGACCAACCGGCTCATGGAGAACCTGGAGTTGCAGTTCGGCGCCGCCGTCGCCCGTGGTGAGGTCGTCGGCAGCGAAGACAACCTCGATGACATCGCCCCCCCGACGGTTCACGCATCGCTGCGCTGGGCCCTCCCGCACGCCAGCGCCTTCTTCACCGTCTCCCACTACGCTGATGACGATCGCCCCGGCCCGGTCGAGACCGCGCGTCCCGCCTACACGGAGCTGGACATCGGCACCGGCTGGCGCCTCACGCCGCACTTTGAAGTGCGCGTGGTCGTGCGCAACGCCACCAACGAGCAGCATTTCGGTTCCGCCGACGCGGTAGCGGCCTTTGCGCCGGGCCGCAGCATCATCATCGGGATCAACCGGTAGAAACGCGTTGTCCGTTTTCCGTTGCCCGTGCTTCCGCCGGGAAGCACCGCGCAGCGCAGCACGGACAACGGACAACCAGCAACGGACAACGCCACTTGATCGTCCACCTCATCGACGGCACCTACGAGCTGTTCCGCCACTTCTACGGCATCCGCCGCGGAGTGGCGGAGCCGCCGCGATTCAGTGCCGCGGCCGGCGTGCTGCACACCGTCCTGCAGATGATCGAAGAAGGGGCCACGCACCTCGGCGTGGCGACCGATCACGTCATCGAATCCTTCCGCAACGAGCTCTGGCCCGGCTACAAGACAGGGGAGGGTATCGACCCGCTGCTCTGGCAGCAGTTCCACCCCCTCGAAGCCGCTCTCACGGCCATGGGCGTCGTCACCTGGCCGACCGTCGAAGTCGAAGCGGACGACGCCCTTGCCTCCGCCGCCTACCTCGCTGCCAGCGATCCGGCCGTCGAGAAGGTCTGCATCTGGACCCCCGACAAGGACCTCGCGCAGTGCGTCGTCGGGCAGCGTGTCGTGCAGGTGGACCGGCGCAGCGGCCAGATTCGCGACGCCGCCGCCGTGCGTGAAAAGTACGGCGTCGCCCCCGAGCACATCCCCGACTTTCTCGCCCTCGTCGGCGACGCTGCCGACGGCTATCCCGGCATCCCCCGCTTCGGGAAGAAGACCGCCGCCACCGTCATCAACCGCTACGGCGCCATCGAGCAGTTCCCCCCGACCGTCCTCGGCGAGCACCGCGACAACGCCCTCCTCTTCAAACACCTCGCAACCCTGCGCACCAACCTCCCGCTCTTCGAGAGCGTCGAGCAAATCCGATGGACCGGCCCCACTCCAGCCTTCGAGCAAATCGCCAAACAACTCGGTGACCCCCGCCTCATCACCCGCGCCCGCGCCCTCGCCGAAAAACTCCCGACGTAACCCATCCTCAATCCTCAATCCTCAATCCTCAATCCACCGTCCCCCTTGCGCGGAGTGCCCAATCCCGCAACACTCTCACGATGCCGAAGTCGCCGCAGACCGTGATCGAGATCGCCGGACGCGAAGTCACCATCACCAACCCCGACAAGGTCTTCTTCCCCAAAGCCGGCTACACGAAGATCGATCTCGTCCGCTACTACACCGCCGTCGCCGAAGGCGCGCTGCGCGGCATCGCCAGCCGGCCGATCGTCCTGAAGCGCTACGTCAACGGTGCCGAAGCCGAGCCCTTCTTCCAGAAGCGCGCGCCCGACACCCATCCCGACTGGATCGATACCGTCGAGCTGCGTTTCCCCTCCGGCAACACCGCGCGCGAGATCGTGATCCGTGACGCGGCCCAGCTCCTCTGGATCGTCAACCTCGGCTGCATCGACCTCAACCCGCATCCCGTCCGCGCTGACGATCTCGAGCATCCGGACGAGCTGCGCGTCGATCTCGATCCCGGCCCGGGCGTGCCGTTCGAGGACGTCCGCCGCGTCGCCCTCGTCGTGCGCGACGTGCTGCAGGACCACGCGCTCGTCGGCTGGCCCAAGACCTCCGGCTCGCGCGGCATTCACGTAAACGTGCGCATCGAGCCCCGCTGGAGCTTCGATCAGGTGCGCCGCGCCGCCCTGGCCATCGCCCGGGAGGTCGAGCGCCGCGTCCCCGACATCGCCACGAGCAAGTGGTGGAAGGAGGAGCGTCACGGCGTCTTCCTCGACTACAACCAGAACGCGAAAGACCGTACCGTCGCCTCGGCATGGTCGGTGCGGCCGACGCCTGACGCGCGCGTCTCCATGCCCCTCGACTGGGACGAAGTCGCCGATTGCGATCCGTCGCTCTTCACCCTCGTCACCGCCCCCGCGCGCTTCGCCGAGCGTGGCGACGCGTCCGCCGGCATCGACGAAGCCGCCGGCTCGCTCGAACCGTTGCTCGCGCTCTCCGCCGCGCAGGAAGCGGCCGGTCAGGGCGACGCTCCCTGGCCGCCGAACTACAAGAAGCAGAGCGGCGAGCCGCCGCGCGTTGCGCCGTCGAAGGCGAAGGCCTCGAAAGCAAAGAGTACGGAGACGAAGCCGAAGGGCACGGGCCGCCGCCAGTCGACGCAACCGCTCATCACCGTCTCGAAGGCGGAGCACAAGGACGAAGCGCTGGCCGGCCTCGAACGCTGGAAGGCCAGGCATCCGGAGGCCGCGGCGCTGCTGGCCGAGGATGACGTGCTCGTCGACGCCATGCGCGGGCGCTCCAGTACCTGGACGCGTATCCGGGTGAACCTGCGCCACGTGCCGGAGGCCGAGCGCCCCGCCGAGGAGACGCCCGATCCCGATTACGACCCGTGGGACGGCGTGTCGCCCGCCCGGCGGCCGGCGCCGAAGACCCGCTCCAGCTCGTAGGCCGGCGTGACCTCGAGCTGATCGTAACCGCACTCCTTCACCGGCTTGTCCGGACGCCAGCGGACGAACTTGGCCGCGTGGCGGAAGCGCGTCCCCTGCATGTGGTCGAACGCCACCTCGCACACCAGCTCCGGCCGCAGCGGTTCCCAGCTCAGGTCCTTGCCGTTGTTCCAGCGGCTCGCCGCGCCCGGCATGCGCTGCCCTGCGGCGCTGGCGGCGTTCTGCGCTTCCGCCCAGTTGCGCCACGGGTGATTCTCCAGCGCGTTCTCCCGCAGCGGCGCCAACTCTTCGACGAGCTGCTTGCGCACCACGTTCGTGAAGGCCGCCGTGACGCCGACATGCTGCAGTTGTCCGTCATCGTCGTACAGGCCGAGGAGGAGGGAGCCGACCAACGTCCCCGGACCGGTCTTGTGCCAGCGGAAACCGGCCACCACGCAATCAGCCGTGCGCGAGTGCTTCACCTTGATCATCGTCCGCTCGCCGGGGCGGTAGGGCGACTCGACGCGCTTGGCCATCACGCCGTCGAGGCCTGCCCCTTCGAAGCGGTTGAACCAGTCCTCCGCCATCGACCGCTTCAACGTGGCAGGGGAGATGTGCACCCGCGGCCCGGCCTTCGCCAGCAGCTCTTCGAGCCGTGCGCGGCGTTCGGAGAGCGGCGTCTCGCGCAGGTCTTCATCGCCCACCGCCAGCACGTCCCAGGCGACGAACGCCGCCGGCGTCTGTTCCGACAGCAGCTTCACCCGCGACGCCGCCGGATGAATGCGCAGCAGCAGCGCCTCGAAGTCCAGCCCACCGGACTCGCCGACGATGACGATCTCCCCATCGAGCACACACCGCTCCGGCAGCGAGTCCGCCAGCGGCCCCATGAGCTCCGGGAAGTAGCGATTCAGCGGCTTCGTATCACGGCTCTGGATGGTGATCTCGTCGCCATCGCGAAAGATCAGCGCACGAAACCCATCCCACTTGGGCTCGAACTGCCACCCCTCTCCCGACGGCAACTTGTCGGCAGCTTTGGACAGCATCGGCTCGAGCGGCGGCTTGAACGGAAGGGTCATGGGTGAATGCTATCAGGGTCGGGGCTCGGGCTTCGGGGCTCGGGGCTCAGTGGGTGTCGGGCGCGAGGTTCTGGGGGCTGCCTGGTCATTCGGGCCAGCCGCCCGACGGTCCTCGCGCACTGCCCCCCCCCCCGAACCTCGCGCCCGACCCCCAACCGGGCCCAGGGCCCAGGGCCCCGACCGCCAACTCCCATGCTACCCTCCGCGACCGGTTCATCTTCCCTAATCGCTCCCTCGACCTGGAGATCTGAATGCGTACTTTGCGTGGCGCCTGGCTGCTCGTCCTCTGTCTGTTCGCTGTTGGCCTGACGGCGCAGCCGCTCGTCAAATCCGCCATCCAGGTCGACGCCGGCAACACCAGGACGACCGGCGCCACCTTCGGGTACCGGCTCACGTACAACTGCAGCAGCACCTCCGGTCCCTGCCTCAACGCGCAGGTCGTCGACCTGCTGCCGGCGGAGGTGCAGTACGTCTCCACCGTGCCGGCCTCGCCGACCGGCGACGTCGCCGCCATCAACGTCACGAACAACTTTGGCGGCAGCGGGCGGACGCGCGTCCAGTTCGTGATGATCAATCCGCTGCCGGCCGGCAACAGCGGCGACCTCGTGATCAACGTCCGCTTCCCCAACGGCACCACGCCGGACGGCACCCAGGCCACCAACACCGCCGACGCCGTCAACCTCGACACCGCTCCCGGCACCTTCACCACGCCCCCTGTGACCGTGACCGCCGTCGCCACCGTGCAGGTCAACCTGCAGAAGACCCTCACGACCACGCCGGCCAACCTCGACATGCCGGAGAGCTACCGGCTGCGCATCTCCGTCCCCAACGACAACGGCGCGCTTGCCCTCACGGCCATCGGTCCCGTGACAGACACGCTGCCTCCCGGCACCGTCTTCACCGGCGCGACGCCCGCGGCCGACTGCCAGCCCGGCTGCGTCGGCACCACGCCGGCCACCGTGACCTGGACCTCTCCCTGCGCGGTGCCGCTCAACCCGAACAGCAACTGCGACATCGCCGTCAACGTCACCTTCCCCTCGGCCACGTTCCCCTCCGGCACCCTCGTGACCAACTCCTTCACCGCAACGGCCACGCCGCTCGGCCAGCCGGCGCAGACGTTCGGACCCGGACAGCTCACGCACCTGGTGACGACGTTCGTCCCCAACCCCGGCGCCGGCTTCACCAAGAACATGGCCGGCGGCACGCCCAACCCGCCGACGCTCAACCAGACCTTCAGCTACGACTTCAACATCACGAACAGCGGCAACGTCCCGCTCGACAACATCGTCGTCGTCGACACGCTCCCCGTCGAAATGCAGGTCACCAGCGTCACGACCGGCGCCTACACGAACGTCAGTAACTTCGCCGCCGGTGAAGGGGTGCGCGTCTCGTACGAGAAGAACACCGCCCTCGGCGTCTTCACGCTCTGGGGCAGCTCGCCGAACACCACGGCCAGCACCCTCCTGACCGCGCCCCCGCCGGGCCTCGGCGCCGGCGAATACATCACCCGCATCCGCTGGGAGTTCGGCCAGGCGCAGCCCGGGATGACCTCCAGCACCCGGCCCGTCATCACGGGCCGCATCGTCAACCCCGACAACGCGGGCGGCCCGGTGGCCATCGGCGACGGTATCCAGAACTGCGCGGCGTACACCGCCGTCTACACGGCCGGCCCGACGAACGTGAACCGCAATGACTGCGAGACGTTCACCCTCAGCGGGCCGTTCGTCCAGCTCAACCCCGCCAAAGAGAACCTCTCCGGCGGCGGTCCGTTCAACCCCGGCCAGTCGGTGTCGTGGCGCCTCCGCGTCCGCAGCGGCTCGCAATCGAGCGACCCCGTGCCGCTCGAGAGCCTCATCGTCACCGACCTCCTGCCGGTCAACCTCAACTTCTCCGGCTGGACGTTCGACGCCCAGGGCACCGGCCTGCCGGCGCCGCAGAGCTTCGAGCAGCTCCCGAACTTCGCCGGCTCCGGCCGTACGCTGCTCCGCTGGCGCTGGAACGCCGGCAGCGGCAACCTCGGCGTGAGTCAGCAGGTCTGGATCAACATCACCACGACCATCCGCAACGGCGCGCTATCCGGCAATCTCCCGAACGACGTCACGATCGATTCCGACGCGCCGGGCCTCGCCCTCCGCTGCGGCACGTCGCAGACCGACTCGCTCGACCTCGATAGCGACGGCAACACCGCCGAGACGCTCTGCCGCGCCACCGGCACCATCACCGTCGCCGGCATCGCCCAGCTCATCTCCAGCAAGACGATCCAGGGGACGTGCGACGGCGGCGCGGTCGCGACCTCCGCCGGCACGCTCACCGGCGGCGGCATCGAGTATCACCTCCGCGTGCAGAACGTCGGCACCGTGCCGATGCGGAACTTCGTCCTCATCGACATCCTCCCGTTCGTCGGCGACACCGGCGTGCGCGACACGAACCCCCGCGGCTCGCAATGGTCGCCGCTCCTCGCCGCGCCGATCGTCCCGCCGGCCGGTACGACGATCTACTACTCGACGTCCGGCAACCCCTGCCGCGCTGAAGTGGGCGGGCCGACGTCGAGCTGCGATCCGCCGAACTGGACGACCGTGGCCCCCGAGCCGATCGCCAGCGTCCGCTCGTTCAAGCTCGAATTCGGCGACCGTGTCGTCAATCCGTTCGACTTCGTCGAGTTCACGTTCGTCATGACGACGCCCGGCAACGTCCCGCCGGCCGCCGTCGCCTACAACTCCTTCGCCTACCAGGCCGACCGCGCCGACGGCTTCGGCCCGCTGGCCGCCGAGCCGCAGAAGGTCAGCATCGCGCTCGGCTCCTGCGACGCCGCCAGCCTCGGCGACTTCGTCTGGGTCGACACCAACGCCAACGGCATGCAGGACGACGGCCCCACGGGCCTCAACGGCGTCCCCGTCACCCTCTACGCGCCGGGCGCCGACGGCATCCCCGGCACCTTCGACGACGTGCCGCTCGCCAGCACCATCACCAGCAACTCGCCGGGCGGCGCACCCGGCTGGTACACCTTCCCCGGCCTCGCGCCCGGCACCTACTTCGTCCAGGTTGCGCGGCCGCCGGCCTACACCTTCTCGCCGCGCGACATCGGCGCCGACACCGCCGATTCGGACGCCGCCCTCGACGGCTCCTCGCACGCCGTGACCCTCGGCGCGAACGAGACCAATCCGACGCTCGACTTCGGCCTCGTGGCTACCGCCTTTGGCGCCGTTGGCGATTACGTCTGGTTCGACCAGAACAGCAACGGCATCCAGGACGAGCCGCTCACCTCAGGCATCAACGGCGTCACCGTTCGCCTCTATCTCGATGACGGTGACGGCACGGCCGAACCCGGCACCGGTGATCCGCTCGTGGCCACGACCGTCACGGCCGACGACGTCTACGGCCGTCCCGGCTACTACCTGTTCGAAGCCCTGGCCCCGGGCCTGCCGTACTTTCTCGAGTTCGTGCAGCCGGCCGCCGCGGTCGCCCGCACGACCGGCAACACCGGGGGCGACGACACCGTCGACTCCGATCCGTCGCCCGCCGGCCTCACGCCGCTGTTCAGCGTGGCCGCGCTGGAGGTGAACCGCACCTTCGACGCCGGCTTCATCGCGCCTCCCGGCAATCTCGCCCTCGGCGATCAGGTCTGGCGCGATACCGACAACGACGGCGTCTACGAGCCCGAGAACGGCGAGACCGGCATCGACGACGTTCGCCTCGATCTCTACCGCGACGTGAACGGCGACGGCGAGCCGACGGTCGACGAGTTCTCCGGCTCCACCACCACCGCCACGACCGGCGGCTTCGCCGGCCGCTACCTGTTCAACGAGCTGGCGCCCGGCAACTTCATCGTCGTCGTGGCCCCCGAGAACTTCGGCGGTGGCGGCGCGCTCTCCGGGCTCGCCTCCAGCACCGGCAACGACCCGGCCCCCGATCCCGACAACGACGTGAACGGCGACGACAACGGCGCCGCCGTCGGCGCCCTCATCGCCAGCCGTCCGGTCACGCTCACGAACCTCGGCGAGCCGACGAGTGAGGACGGCAACAACGCCACGAACCTGACGGTGGACTTCGGCTTCGCCGTCGCCTCCACGCCCCTCTACGACTACGGCGACGCGCCCGACGTCGGCGCCGGCACTTCCACCGGCAACTACAACACCACCGCGCTCGACAACGGACCGCGCCACACGCTCGGCGTCCCGAACGCCCCCTACCTCGGCCCCTGCGTCGACAGCGATACCGGTTTCGCGCAGAACAGCGGTGCCACCGCGGACGACACCGCCGCCGGCGCCGCCGTCGGCACCTGCAGCGGCGGCGACGATGAGGATGGCGTGACGGTCGCGGGCTCCTACACGCCCGGTTCGTCCTCCTCCGTCTTCGTGACGTCCGGCGGCCCTGCCGCGTGCCGCCTCGACGCCTGGATCGACTGGAATCAGAACGGCGCCTTCGAAGCCGGCGAACAGATCGCCACCGCGCAGACGATTGCCACCGGCCCCGCCGTGCTCGTCGCCTTCAGCGTGCCGGCCGGCGCGCTCCCCGGCACGACCTACGCGCGCTTCCGTTGCTCCTCCACCGGCGGTCTTACGCCGGCCGGTGCCGCCGGCGACGGTGAGGTCGAGGACTACGCCATCAGCGTCACCGGCACCGACTTTGGCGATGCTCCGGCCAGCTACGGCGACGCCGTGCATCAGATCCATCCACAGCAGTCGCTCTACCTCGGCGCGTGCGTCGATACGGAGGCGGCGGCGCTGACGAGTGCCGGCGCAAACGGGGATGATGCGAACGCCGGCACCTCGCGCGTCGGGACCTGCCTCGACGACGAAGACGGCGTCCTCTTCACGTCCCAGCTCAACACCTGCACGCTCGTGGGCGTCACCGTCACCAGCACCGCCGCCGGTCTGCTCGACGCCTGGATCGACTACAACCAGGACGGCGACTTCGGCGACGCGGGGGAGAAGATCTTCACGAGCCAGGCCGTCGTCGCCGGCGCAAACCCGCTCACGTTCTCGGTCCCGTGCAGCGCCGTTCCGGGCGCCACCTACGCGCGCTTCCGCCTGTCGACGCTCGGCAGCTCCGACCCCACGCTCGGCGCGCTCGACGGCGAGGTCGAGGACTACACCGTCACCATCGGCGGTAACGACTTCGGCGATGCGCCGGACACCTACGCCACCACCTTCGCCGCCAACGGCCCCCGCCACCTCCTCGTCCCCGGCTTCTCCCTCGGTGCAACGATCGACACCGATGCCGATGGCCAGCCGAGCGCCGGCGCCACCGGCGACGGTGCCGATGAAGACGGCGTGACCTTCTCCGCCGCCACCGCCTGCAGCACGTTTCCGTACACCGTCTTCCTGACGAACACCGCCGGCCTAAACCTGCCGCGGCTCGACGCCTGGATCGACTTCGACGGCGACGGCGCCTTCAACGATCCGCGCGACCGCATCGCCTCCGGCGTCCCGCTCGTCGCCGGTGCGAACAACCTCAGTGCAAGCGTGCCGTGCAACGTGCTCACCCGTGGGACGTACGCCCGCTTCCGTCTCACCAACGGCGGCACCTTCACACCCGGCGGCCCCGCGGCCAGCGGCGAGGTCGAGGACTACGCACTCGTCCTGCAGGGCTACGACTTCGGCGACGCCCCGGCGCCCCACCCGACGCTCCTCGCCAGCAACGGCGCGCGCCACGTCGTGCTCGCCGCCGGCAATCCGACGCTCGGACCCACCGCCGACACGGAAGCCGACGGCCAGCCGAACGCCTCCGCCACCGGCGACGATCTCGCCGTCGACGACGAGGACGGCGTGACTGTTCCCTCCACCCTCGTCGCCGGCACGACTGGCTCGATCGGCGTGAGCGCCGGTACCACCGGCGGCAACGTCAGTTGCTGGCTCGACTTCAACGATGACGGCGACTGGACCGATGGGGGAGAGCAGGTCGTCACGAACCTCGCGCTCGCCGGCAATGCGTCGAGCTCCCCGGCGTTCGCCGTCCCGGCGAATGCCATCCGCGGCAACCGCGCGCTGCGCTGCCGCATCAGTTCCGCGCTCAACCTCGGCTCCATCGGTGCCGCCGCCGACGGCGAAGTCGAGGACTATCTCGTCAGCGTCACCGGCTATGACCTCGGCGACGCTCCGGCGCCCTACCCGACGCTCGTCGCCGGCTCCGGCGCGCGCCACACGCTCCTGGCCACGAACAACCCGACACTCGGCGCCACCGTCGATCCCGAAGGGGACGGCCAGCCGTCCGCCGCCTTCAACGGCGACGACAGCACGACCTCCGACGACGAGGACGGCGTGACGGTCGAGAGCGTTTTCGTGCCCTCCACCTCCTCGAGCATCACCCTCACGGCCGGCACCACCGGCGGCATCGTCAGTTGCTGGATCGACTTCGATCGCGACGGCAACTGGAGCGACGCCGGCGAGCAGGTCGTCACTAACCTCGCGCTCGGCGCGAATGCCAGCGCCTCACCCGCGTTCAGCGTCCCCGCCGCCGCGGCGCAGGGCACCACCGGACTCCGCTGCCGCATCAGCACCCTCGGCGGACTCACGCCCACCGGCGACGCCCCGGACGGCGAAGTCGAAGACCACGCGGTCCTCATCGGCACCGCCGACTTCGGCGACGCCCCCGACACCTACGGCACCACGCTCGCGGCCGACGGCGCCCGCCACGGCGTCGTCACCGGCTTCTCCCTCGGTGCGACCGTCGACAGCGAGCCGCAGGGGCAACCCTCCACCGCCGCGGATGGCGACGGCGCCGACGAAGACGGCGTGACACTCCCGGCGTCGCTCACCGCCTGTGCGAGCACGTCCCTCACCGTCACGCTCACCAACACGGCCGCCGTCGCCACGCCGCGGCTCGACGCCTGGATCGACTTCGACGGCAACGGCGTGTTCGACGCCGGCGACCGCATCGCCACGTCGTTCGCGCTCACGGCCGGTGCGAACGCCGTCCCGCTCAACGTGCCGTGCAGCGCCGTCACCGCCGCGTCGTACGCACGGTTCCGCCTCAGCTCCGGCGGCGTCGCCACCCCGGCCGGTGCGGCCCTCGAGGGTGAAGTCGAAGACTACGCCGTCATCGTGCAGGGGCTCGACTTCGGCGACGCTGCCGATCCCGCGTACCCGACGCTCCTCGCGTCCAACGGCGCCCGCCACGCCGTCCTCCTCACGAACAACCCGACGCTCGGCGCCGTCGTCGACACCGAAGCGGACGGCGCGCCGAATGCCGCCGCGACAGGCGACGACACCGCCGGCAGCGACGACGAGGACGGCATCAGCTTCCCGATCCCGCTCCTCTCTGGCACCACCGGCAGCGTGACGGTGCAGACCGGCGCGACCGGCGGCTACGTGAATCTCTGGGTCGACTTCAACGACGACGGCGACTGGAACGACGCCGGCGAGCAGCAGCTCACCGACCAGCTCCTCGCCGCCAATACCTCGCAGGCGTTCGCCGTCAACGTGCCGCCTGGCGTCGCCAGCGGCAATCTCGCCGTCCGCGCGCGCATCGCCTCGCAGCCAGGCGTGGGTGTCAGCGGTGCTGCCCTCGACGGTGAGGTCGAGGACCACCTCGTCGCCGTCGGCCCGCAGAACGCGCAGATCGGCGTGGCCATGATGCTCGTCGAGTCCGAGCTCGCCGGCGCCTGCGGCGTCTACGACCTGACTTTCGACGTCCGCCTCGCCAACCTCGGCAACGTCACCTTGTCGAACGTCCAGGCCACCACGCCCCTCTCCACCGTCTTCGTCAGCCCCGCCACCTACACCGTGACGTCGATCTCCAGCACCGACCTGACCGTCGACCCGACGTACAACGGCGGCTCCAACACTAACCTCCTCCTCCCCGGCGCCACCCTGACCCCCGGCCAGACCGCCACCATCCGCATCGTCGTCCACCTCGTCGCCGAGTGCGCCAACCGCACCTACACCGTCTCGACCAACGGCAGCGGCGAAACCACCGAAGCCCAGACCGTCACCGACCAATCCCAGGACGGCCCAAACCCCGACCCCGACGACGACGAAGTCGCCACCGACAACAATGTCCCAACGCCCGTCGTCATCACCGCCATCCAGCCCATCCCCACGCTGACCGAATGGGCCCTGCTCCTCCTGGCCGCGATGCTCGCCATGGTGGCGCTGCGCCGCATGGCCTAATTAGGACTAATAGGACGATGGGACAGATGGGGCTGCAGCAGGTCCCATCTGTCCCAAGTCCCCGGAACCCAATCGTTCCCCCGGACACCGCACAGCTCCAATTCCGTCTAGAAGATCAGCGGAGACGAGAACGGCGGGAGTCTCATCCCGATCACCGTCGAGCGGCTAGCGGGGCTGTCGCTGGAAGTCGTCGCCAGCGACGGCCCGCATCACCTCGTCGGCTTCATTCCCGTGGCCGGCTCCGGGCGGGCGCGTTCGGCTTCTTCTTCCGCTCCGAGCTGACCATCACCAACTCCAGCCCCTTCCCGATGGAAGTGAAGGTCGTCTTCCATCCGGCCGGTGCGAGCGCGTCACCGTCGGATCCGTGTGGCTCACGGCACAGCAACGGCCTTCGGTTCAACAGCACGGCTGGGCGAAGGAACGTGAGCCGCGGGCCACGCGCACCCACTAGCCGAGCACCGGCACTCCGACATCCTTCAGGTACTGGAACGTGGAGTCGTAGAACTCCGGTGTTCGTGTCGGATCGCTGCGGTTGCCGGGCGGGATGAAGATGGCCATGCCTTGCCGTGCGCGGGTGAGGAGGACGCGGTAGGCGTTGAGGAGGTAGCGCTGGTTCTCCGGTTTGTTGACGTTCTGCCAGCGGCTGCCGCGAAAGTCGTGGAAGCTCCAGCCGCGGGTGCCGAGGCGGAGGTCGGCGTCCCAGGTGACGCAGGTCCAGTCGAGTTCGAGGCCCTGCACCTGGAACTCCGTCGCCGCGTCTTCCAGGTAGTAGCTCGACCGCGTGTCTTCCTTCTCGCTGAGGAACCAGTGCACAGGATCGATGTTGACTCGCACATCAATGGCGTGCGGCTTCAGGCGGAACGCCTTCGAGGAGGTGACGAGGCCGTATCGCTCGGAGCCGCGAGCGCGCGTGCGTACCCATTCCTTCGCCGCATCGAGGTCGCGCGTGACGATCATCGGGTAGCGCGCCTCCATCTGCTCCAGCGCCGCCGAGGCGGCCCGGCGTTCGCGATCGAGCACCGCCTTCACGAACGCGGAGACGTTCTCCGCCCGGAACGAGCGCATTGACACGGCGAGATGGAGGGAGTCGTCGAAATGCGTTTGCGGCCTATGGCGCACGAGGTCGAGCGCACCGCCGGCGGCGTATTCGCTGTCGGTCAGCCGCGACGAGATGTGCATCCGCCAATCGCCGAAACGCGTGTTCACGGCGTGGAGCCATTCGTCGATCCCGGCTTCGCCGTCGTTGATCTCCTGCCCTCCGCCGACGAGACAGATTACGACCGACCAATCGGTATGCCGGTCCATGGACTGCAGAAGAAACTCTGGTTCTGAGTGCGTAAAGTCGGGGATGTTCTTCTTGCGCCGCATCCACGACTCCGCCTTCTCGCGGGTCCACGCACGCTGCGCTTCATCGAAGATGGCGACATGCTCGATCGGAGGTTTCGGGTCACGAATCGCTTCGTCGCGGAGGTGATGAACGTTCTGCACGAACGCCTTGACACTGCCTCCCACACTCTTCTTGGAGGCCTTTAGTCCGAGGTCCTGTTGCCGTTTGACTTCGTCGCGCGTGAGTGCCTCGCGCAGCACCGCTACGAGCGGTGCGTTGCCGGAGAGATAGACGGCAGGGGAGCCGGTTTCCACATCGTTCCGCCGCGTGGCCACGTTCAACCCGACGAGCGTCTTCCCCGCACCCGGCACGCCGGTGACGAAGCAGACGATCTTCCGCCGCGTCCTCTTCGCCTCGTCGACCAGCTCTTCGATGTGTTGCGATGTGACGCGCAGGTTCTCCGCGCCGGCGTCGTGCCGGGCGATCTCCTCGACCGAATGCTGCGCGTACAACGCCCGAGCGGCCTCGATGATTGTCGGCGTGGGCCGGTACGACGAGTGCGCCCACAAGTCGGCATCCATTCGCGTAGCCACGAACTCCGCAGAGGCGCGATCGATCGCCTCGCGGAACGTGCTCCTGTTTGTCTTGAGCGGCCGCACGACTCCATCCGCATCGCGCGCCAGCCCGAGCGCGGACCCATCGACAGCATCCGGCACCACGAGCAGCGGCACGATGGTGAGGGAGTGACTCCCCTCATGAAAGTTCTTCAGATCGAGTGCGTAGTCCCACACCTGATCGACGGCGGCACTGTCGAATGCGGCCGCACCCACCTTGAACTCGATGACGAATACGACGCCGCCGGTGAGCAACACCACATCAATCCGCCGTCCCATGCGAGGGATGTTGAATTCGAAGAAGACGGAGCCGGTCAGGCCGCGAAGCCGCTCGCGCAGAAACTCGATCTGAGCTTTCCAGGCGTCCCGCTGCGTCTCCAGCACGGAGAAGGTCGTGTGCGCCGTCAGCGCGCCGAGGATCTCGTTCGTCGTGGCGGCGCAAAAGCCTTCGATGGACGAGGCATACCACGCACGTGACGGCTTCCCTGGCTGCACGGGAGCATGATGCCAGGTGGGGCGGCTGAATGGGCGCCTGCGATTCTACCTGGTGTATCCGCTTTCGAGTCGGACGCCGCCCCTCGGCTTGAAAAGCTCGCGCGCAAGTCGCTACTCATCGTGAAGTTGCGGCGGTGTCAGTATGGCCTGCTACGATGCTTTGAACGGTGGCAAAGCATCAGCACGAGATCCGAGACCCGATCCACAACTTCGTGCGCGTCAGCGCGGATGAAGTCGCGGCGATCAACTCGCGCCCGTTTCAGCGCCTTCGCCACATCCACCAGCTTGCGCTGACCTGGCTTGTCTACCCTGGCGCCACTCATCGGCGCTTCGAACACTCGCTTGGCGTGATGGAGCTCGCCGGCCGGGTCTTTGACGTCATTACCCACGAGCGCAACCGTCATCCAGACGTAGCCGACCTCTTCCCCGACGCTGACACGCTCACTGCCTGGAGGAAGATCGTGCGGCTCGCGGCACTCTTCCACGATCTCGGGCACCTCCCGTTCTCGCATGCGGCCGAGGAACAGCTCCTGCCCGATGGAAAGCACCATGAGTGGCTCACTGTCGAGGTGCTCCGATCAGAGGAAATGCGAGCGATCCTGCAGGGGATGATGCCTACCCCCGACCCCGACCGTGTCGCTCGTATTGCCATAGGCCCGGAAAAGTGGGGCAAGTGGTTCGGTAAGGCGACCGACTTTTCGCAATGGGATTTGCTGATGACGGAGATCGTCACCGGGGATGCGTTCGGTGTGGACCGGATCGACTATCTTCTCCGCGATTCGCATCACGCCGGAGTCGCGTACGGCCGCTTCGATCACTATCGGCTGATCGACACGCTGCGTATCCTGCTGCACCCGGGACTCGAGCGTCCGATGATCGGCATCGAAAAGGGTGGGATGCATGCAGCCGAAGCGCTTCAACTCGCTCGGCAGTTCATGTTCCTGCAGCTCTATTACCACCACGTCCGGATCGCGTACGATATTCACCTCAGCGAGTTCATGGTGCAGTGGCTGAAGACTTACCCGACAGACGTCGAAGGGCACGTGCGCATGACCGACAACGAAGTGCTTACCGCCATGGCGGCGGCCGCTCTCGACAAAGAGTTGCCGGGGCACGACCCTGCCATGCGAATCATGCAGCGTCAGCACTTCCGGAAGATTTACGAACGAAACGCGCTCGACCAGAAGATGCAGCCGGACGCTGTAGGCCGTGTCGCGGCGGCGCTGCGAACCCGGTTCGGCGATACCGCGGTGCGCGATCGGTCGATCCCGCCCAAACAGCAGAACATTCAGTTCCCGATCCTGCTCGATGACGGTGTGATCAGCACGTCGACAGCGGAATCGACGATCTATGCCGACTTCAAACCGGCGGCGGTTGGCTTCGTGTTGATCGATCCGTTGCAAAAGAAGGAAGCGCAGGCGTGGCTTGCATCCAGCAAGAAGAAGATTCTCACAGAACAAATGGAGCTTGGCCTATGACGATGAACGATCTGCAACGCTCCGCGGTGATCGCCGCGCTGGTGAAGGAGTGCCGCGCGCGCGACGCTTTCTGTGGTGAGACGATGATTCAGAAGTCGGTCTTCTTTCTTCAGGAACTGCTCAAGGTGCCACTCGACTTCGAGTACCAGTTGTACATCTATGGGCCCTTCTCTTTCGAGCTCCAGCGGCACGTCTCGTCGATGACGGCAGACGACATGCTGGCGGTGCGGCAACTCGAGTACGGCTCCACGTTCGAACCGGGCGAACACCTGACCTACCTCGAGACGCGTTCGGCCGAGACTCTTCGCAACTACCGCGGCGGGATCGACTTCGTCGTCCAGCATCTTGCCGGCCGCGGCGTCAAACAATTAGAGCGCGTGGCTACGGCTCTGTACTTCACGGTCTCCACTCCTGACAGCTCCGCGGAACAAAGAGCGGCAAAGATCCGCGAAGTGAAACCGCACATCACCATCGATGAGGCGCGGAATGCCGTGGAAGAGGTCGACCGCTGGAGAAGAGAAGTCGCTGCCTGAAATCTCGGGCGTCATCTCGCTTTACGCGGCGAACTGTGGGACAGATGCGACCCATGGGAGGCCCACGGGTTCCATCAGTCTCATCTATCCCATAGGTCCCGTTGGTCCCATAGGCCTATCGTTCCCTGCCTTCCCCCTCACTCCCCCCGCTGCTTCCGCTCGGCCGACTCCAGATCCTTCCACGCGCGGTCCAGGTACGGCCGCCACTCCCCCTGGCCGACGAACGGGTTCGGACCGCCGTCCTTTACGCGTGCCAGCTTCCCCGTCAGGCCGAAGAACGAGCCGTGGTTCGACAGGAAGACATCCGGCTCGAGCTTCCGCAGCCGCGCGAACGTGGCCCGGTAGTCGTCCATGATCTTCGGGTACTTCGTGTTGTTCACCAGCGTGTATCCCGGCGCCGTCACGCTGCAGAGGAAGACGACGTCCAGCGGCTTCCCGTTTTCCTTCACGGTCGTCCGCCAGGTCGTGCAGCCGCGCGTATGGCCGGGCGTCACCATGGCCGTCATCGCCGCGCCGCCGAGCCGCACCACGTCGCCATCCTTGACGATGCGATCCGCCTTCACTGCCGGATACGCCAGCGTGTCCCCGAACGCGAAGTCGTTCAAACCGCCCCGCGCCGCCAGCTCGGCATCCGGCGCCGACAGATACACCGTGGCCCCGGTCTTCTCCTTCATCGCTGCAAACCCGCCGATGTGGTCCATGTGCGCGTGCGACGCGATCAGCACCCGGATCTTCTTCGGATCGAACCCGAGCTTCTCGATGTTCTTCACGATCAGCGGCACGTTCTCCGCCATCGGCACGTCGAGCAGCACCAGCCCCTTGTCCGTGGCCACGAGATACGACCCCAGATCCTCGGTACCGACGTAGTAGATGTTGCCCACCACCCGCACCGGCTCCACGGCCTTCGTCCAGGCCGCCGGAAACTCCCCCCGCACCGAAACCGCCACCCAACACAACCCCAGCAGCACAACCAATCGCATTCTCATGCTCCCAGTCTCGCGCGCAATTGTGGCGAACATGCGGCGGCCACGGGCCGTCCGCGTACGCTAAAACTTCCCACGGATCTGGAACGAGAAGATGGGGCCGATCTGGCGGTCGCGGTGTTCGACGTAATCCACCGGGCCGGTGCGGCGGCCCGTGTAGACGGTGCGGTCCCACATACTGTCGGCGGCGAACAGGTTGTAGACACCGGCGCGGACCGACATCCCGGCCACATTCTTGTGCTCCAGATACAGCTCGCCCCAGACCGGGCCTTCCCATAGGCGGCCCACTTCCGTGAGGCGGTAACTCAGCGCGTTGATCTGATAGGACGCCGCCGTGCCCCAGGCCCAGTCCGACCCCGCGAGATCGTGGCGGAGCGCGACGCTCGCGTAACTCTGCAGACTGTCGCTGATCTCGCGCTTCTCGCCCGTGAGCGGGTCCTCGACCTCGCTCGTCTGCATCTGCCCTTCGACGTCCAGACGTGCGCCGCGCCAGCCGAAGCGATCGAGATTCAGCGTGCTGCGCGATTCGAAACCGTACACCGTCGCGTGATCCAGATTGCCGGGCGACTGGCCCGTCGCGCCGATCGGGACGTAATCGATGATGTCGTCGATCAGCCGGCCGTACAGGCGCAGCGTCGTCGAGCCGAGCGTGCCCAGATTGCGCACCCCTTCGATGTCCAGCTCCCAGCTCTGCTCCGGCACCAGGTCCGGGTTCGCGGACGTCTCGATGTCGTCCTGGATGTCCACCGAGGCGAGGAAATCGAAGAAATTGAGCTGGCCGACGCGGCGGGCCAGCTTGAAATTCACGTCCGTGCGGGGGGAGACCTTCCAGGCCGCCGAGAGCTCCCCCTTCGGGCGGTAGAACGTACGCGTCGTGCCGCCGGCGCCGACCTGTGCGAGCTGCGAATACTCCCCGCCGGCCGAGAGCTTCATCGTCACGTTCTTCGCCACCGGGCGGCCATAGCTGCCCATCACCTCGTAGCGGTCTTCTTCCACCTGCGCCGTGCCGCCGGAGAAGAACACCTCGTCGAACGTACCGTTCGGCTGCATCTCGAAGAGGCGCGACGTGTTGTCCAGGCTGTTGAAGGCCCCTTCGGCCGACACCTGCCACTCCGCGCCGCCGCTGTTCCAGCGGTACTCCGAGCGGAGGATGCGTTCCGCTTCATCGCCGGTCTGCGTCGTGCGGCTGCCGGACTCCGGCGAGTCGTCGGCAAAGCGGGTGCGCACCGTCGTCTCGTTCGGATAGCGCGAGCCGCGGCTCACGCCGATGAACTTCAGCCGCCCTTTGCCGAGGTCGAGCTCGTAGTCCGCGCCGACCTCGTAGTTGTGGCCATGCTCGTCGACGGTCACCCGGCGCTCGCGCTCCACGCCGCCGGAGGGGAGGCGGGAGCCTGTCTCCAGGTAGTCGTAATAGAGGCGGCCGTACAGCACGTTCAGGTTGCCCGCCGCCGTGCCCGGCGCGTCGTACACGAAGCGGCCGCTGAAGCGAGGCTGTTCCGAGTTGCCGCGCCACTCCTCGTCGCGCGACTCCCGGAGCGAGCCGCCCGGGTTGTACAGCCACGTCGGTCCGCCGGCGCCGCTGCGATTGCCGCGGTTGTCGAGACCGAGCGTGTACTGCACCGGCCCCTTCGTCCCGCTCACCGACACCTCGAAGCGCGTCAGCAGCGGATCGCTGTAATACGACCGGAACTCAGGCCGGTACGCCCACTGTCCGCTGATGCCCGTCGAGCGCACGATGACGTTCGCCACCTGCCCCCGCAGCCCCGGAATCTTCAACGTCGCCGCATCGACCACCTCGATGCGCTCCACGTTCCCGGCCGGGATGCGGCTCAGCTCCGTCACCACGTCGTTCGACTTGCCCGAGATCCGCTGCCCGTTGATGACGACGTTCCCCGTCGCCTCCCCAAGCCCCCGCTCCTCCGATTCCTCCCGCACCGCGAAGCCCGGCACGCGATTCAACATATCCAGCGCCGTCTTCGGCGCAAACTGCGCAAAGTCCGCCGGCAGATACGTCCGTGCGCCCGGCCCATCGGCTGGAGTGGGCGGAGGCGTGGTCTGGGCGAAAACGGGTGCGGCGAGGAGAACGAGCAACACGGTCACAGCGCGAAAGCTCATCGGAAAGTTCTTCCTTCAGTCGATTTAGAAAATGCGCAGACCGCCGCACAGGGCTCGGACACTCAGACGAAGCAGCCGCCGGACAGTTAGCCGCAGCTCCCCGATCCCCGCAAGACAACATCTACGACATCTTTCGTACGAGTCAACGAAAACGTTCGTAGATGGTTTCACATCGACCGAACAAAAGTGCGGCGAAAGGGACGAACCGGACCCCTGCGCCTACCAGCCGGACGGAAGGCAGGGCCGGACGGGAGCCAGCGAAGCGAAAGTCTCGCTTCCAGATCCCACGACTTCGCTTCCATCTGTCCCACCTGTCCCATCGTTCCCCCGCTCCCCGCCCTGTCATATCCTTCCGCGCATGCCTTCCGCCGGACAGCGCCCTACGCCTGACATGCTCGTCAACGTGCCGCGGCTCATCGCCGCTTACTACGCGGAGCGGCCCGACCCGGCCATCCGCGAGCAGCGCGTGGCGTTCGGCACCTCCGGGCATCGCGGCTCGGCGCTCAACGTCGCCTTCAACGAGCTGCACATCCTGGCCACGACGCAGGCCATCTGCGATTACCGCAACGCGCAGCACATCGACGGTCCGCTCTACCTCGGCATCGACACGCACGCCCTCTCCGAGCCCGCCTTCGTCTCGGCGATGGAAGTGCTGGCCGCGAACGGCGTCGAGGTCATGATCGACGCGAACCGCGGCTACACCCCCACGCCCGTCGTCTCACACGCCATCCTCACGTACAACCGCGGGCGCAAGAGCGGCCTCGCCGACGGCATCGTCGTCACGCCGTCGCACAACCCGCCGGAGGACGGCGGCTTCAAATACAACCCGCCACACGGCGGCCCGTCCGAGACCGGCGCGACGAAAGCCATCGAGCAGGCCGCGAACGAGCTCATGGCCGATCCGTCGCGCATCCGGCGCGTGCCGTTCGGCAAAGCGCTGCGCGCTGCCACGACCCACCAGCACGACTACGTCGCCGCCTACGTCGCCGACCTGAACGCCGTCGTCGATCTCGACGCCGTCCGCTCCTCCGGACTGCGCATCGGCGTCGATCCGCTCGGCGGCGCCGCCGTGGGCTACTGGAGCGCCATCGCCGAACGCTACGGCCTGAACCTCGAGATCGTGAACGAGGAGGTCGATCCGACGTTCCGCTTCATGACCCTCGACTGGGATGGCAGGATCCGCATGGACTGCTCGTCGCCGCACGCCATGGCCGGCCTCATCGCGCTGCGCGACAAGTTCGACATCGCCTTCGGCAACGACACCGACACCGACCGCCACGGCATCGTCACCCGCAGCGCCGGCCTGCTCAACCCGAATCATTACCTCGCCGTGGCCATCGACTACCTGTTCAGCAACCGCCCCGACTGGCGTTCCGACGCCGCCATCGGCAAGACGGTCGTCAGCAGCTCGCTCATCGACCGCGTCGCCGCGAGCCTCGAGCGCAAGCTCTACGAGGTGCCGGTCGGCTTCAAGTGGTTCGTCGACGGCCTCCTCGCCGGCACCCTCGGCTTCGGCGGCGAAGAGAGCGCCGGCGCCTCGTTCCTCCGCCGCGACGGCACCGTCTGGACCACGGACAAGGACGGCCTGATCATGGGCCTCCTGTCGGCGGAGATGACCGAGAAGACCGGCCGCGATCCCGGCGAGCTCTATCAACGCCTCGCCCAGCAGCACGGCGCCCCGTATTACGCCCGCACCGACGCCGCCGCCACGCCGGAACAGAAGGCGTTGCTCGGCAAGCTCTCCCCCTCCCAGGTCACCGCCAAAACGCTGGCCGGCGATCCCATCGACGCCATCCTCACCAACGCCCCGGGCGACGGCAACGCCATCGGCGGCCTCAAGGTGACGACGCCCAATGGCTGGTTCGCCGCACGCCCGTCCGGCACGGAGAACATCTACAAGATCTACGCGGAGAGCTTCGTCAGCGAAGCGCACCTGCAGGCCATCCAGCAGGAAGCGCAGGCGCTCGTGACCGCGGCGCTGGGGTAACGGCGGAACAGGGTCCGTCGCGGGTGCAACAGGGTGCGTCGCGGGCGCGCTGCACCTGCGTCGCGGCTGCAACAGGGTACGTCGCGGGCAGCGCAGGGTATGTCGTTGCCGGCAACAGGGCAGGTCGCGGCTGAAGCATGGTGTGTCACCGGCGCGACGCACGCTCGTCGCGGCTGAAACACAGTGCGTCAGAGGCACGACGCACGCTCGTCGCGGCTGAAACATAGTGCGTCAGAGGCACGACGCACGCTCGTCGCGGCTGAAACACAGTGTGTCACGGGCGCGACGCACGTTCGTCGCGGCCGGAACAGGGTGCGTCACGGCCGGAACGCACCGCGTCCCGGCCCGACCCCATGCGAGCTCCACCGTACCCCTTGACATCCGGCAAGTTCGAAATTACATTTTCAATCCTTGGGTCGCGGTTCGAAAGAACCTCGGCTTAGGCGGCGAACGGGTGAGACGACAGCGCTGGCAAGTGCGACAGATCTCATCCCTGCGGAAGTCGAGCGAAGCTCCTTCCGCCGCGGGCTCTGGAAGTGTGCGCACTTTCCAGAAACATCAACCGGAGTAGCCGGCGCGTCGCCGACTCCTCCAGCCGGTGGTCGCCTGCGCTCGTGCACAAAGCGCTCGTCGCTTCACCGGCCATGCTTTCGAGGTTCAGGAGGAAAACATGGCTAACCAACAGAATCCCCGTAGTTCCAACGCCGCGGTCGAGCTTCCGCAGCCGGTATCGCTCGAGCCCGAAGCGGTGGTCGAGCAACTGCGCGCTGTCCGCGCGCAACTCGGAGAAGTGACCCCGCTGACCAGATCCGAGAGGGAGGCGCTGCGCCGCCGCGCGAAGACGTCCAATCCGGTGCTGCAGGCGTCGATCAACATGATCGGCGCGCACGACCAGGTCTCGCAGGCGGTCGCGCAGCAGGCCGAGGTAGTGCGCGGGATGTTCGAAGAGGCCAACCGCTGGACGGCGGTCGAGGACGAGTTGCGGACGCTCCTGCAGGGCGTCGCCGGCGCGAACCTGGTGCGGCGCGAGCGGGTCGCGCTCATCGCCGCCCAGGCCTACAACATCGGTACGGAGCTGGCGCGCGATCCGGCCAACGCCGTGCTGCGGCCGCATGTGGAGGAGATCAGACGTCTGAAGCGCGTCACCCGCCGCAGAAAGAGCGGCGAAGCGACGGAACCGCCCGCCAGTCCGAAACCGTAAAATGTGATCGAGGGAGACCGGGCGCGTTCGCGCGCCCGGTCGTTCCTTCCGCGCGATCGAGGAGCACGCCGATGAAGAACGACGATCCCGAGACCCCGTCCCTCGACTGGGAAGCACGAATCGAGGCCGCGTACCTGCGCATCCGGGCCGGCCTCCCGCCCGTCCCCTGGCTCCCGAACCTCCCGACGCTGACCGGCCTCCGCCGCCAGGTCCGCCGCGCCCGCGCCGGCGTGATCGAACCCGGCAATCCCCGAATCTCGACGCAAGCCTGGGCCGATACGATCGAGCAGGGCATCGTGATGAACCTGCTCGAGCGGGAAGCGCTGCGGAAGCAGATCGAGGAGGAAAAGCGCCAGGAAGCCGAGCAGCAGCAGCGCATCCTCGAGTACAACCGCTGGTGGATGGAGGTCTACCGCGAGCTCAAGCGCATGCCCGAGGCGTCCGACCCGACCACCGAGATCGGCGCCCAGGTCCTGTCCATGAAACGCGAGCTCCGCAAGCTGCGCGGCCGGCCACGGAAGCGGGGGAAGGGGCGCGGAAAGGCGAATGACGGTGCGGATGCGGAATAGAGCCACGCTTCACCGGAAGGAACAAGAAATCCTGATCCAGACCTGCCTGCACGCCGGAGGCGTGCCGTAGGGTAGCCGGTGGCAAGGGCCGAAGGCCCGCCGCCCCCGGTTTCGTGCAAATGAGATTTGCACCCCGGAGGGGTGCCGGACGCGACCCCTGCCGGGGTCGTGGGGTTAGGCGGATTATGTCCGGTGGCGGCGTGCCTTCGGCACTTGCCACCGGCTACCGTCCGACACGCCTTCGGCGTGAACCCCGAATCGGCTTTCCGAATATTTCACAGCATCAGAGTGCGCCGATAGTCTCGTGGCTGGGTGGCGAGTTGCGTTTTGTGCGGCGCCCTCGTGCTACGCCCGCCACCGAGCTGCTTGTATCAACGGTCACCCCAGCGGGGGCACCGCGCAAAGCGCAGCCGGTGATCACAAGGAAGCGACGGGTGCTTTGGAGGAGGGTGTACCCACTGTCACCCCGAGCGAATTAACGGGCGCTGCGCGCCGGTGCCGTGGTGATGACACACCGCGAATTGAGGTTGAGTGCGTCTAACGCAAGCAGGTTCGTAAGTCGTTCCATTCTTCGGCGTGAATCGCCTGTGGCCCGCGGCGAACTACGTTCGAGACCGCCTTCAGCAGATGGCCGCAGTTCATTCGCTGAAGCTTCGTATTAAAGAGCCGGAGCACCTCATCGAAAGATCATCAGAAAAACTATTGAGCGACCGAAGCTCAAGGTTACACCGCAGAATTATGAGCGGCATGTGACTGATCTCCCCACCCGATGTGAATGTTGCGGCCGCAAGCCGCCACGCAGCGGCAAGGATCGTGGTTGATAGGCCGATGGAGCGCGCTTCCACCGACGGCGTCCCTCTCCACTCCACCTTCACTCCGCCCCCGCCTCCCGATACCGTTCCGGCGCGTAGCGCAGCGCCAGCAGTCCTGTGGCGGCGGCAAGATCGAGCTCCTGCACCAGCACGCCCTCACGCGCATACGGCAGGTACGCCTGGCACTCGCCGTTCGGCGCGATGAGGCTCGTGGCCGATTCCTGGAACGGGACGCCGTAGTTCACGCTCGCGAAGTAGATCGTGTTCTCGCGGCTGCGCATCAGCATCGCTTTTTCGTAGTACGGGTTGCTCGCGGCGCCCCACTCGGTGAGGCGGACACCGTCGCGGGTCGTGCCGGTGAGTTGGGGGTGGAAGACGATCTTCGCGCCGCGGGTGGCGGCCCAGCGGACCGTCTCCGGATAGCGCCAGCCTTCGTGGCAGATCGTGATGCCGAACTTCAGGCCGTCGATCTCGAAGAGCTGCCGCGTGTGGCCCGGCACGTACGGCTGGTCTTCCGTCGGGTCGAGCTGGTTCTTCGTCTGATAGCCGATGATGCGGCCTTCCTTGTCGAAGACGCAGGCCACGATCTGCCGTCCCACGTCCGAGACCCGCTCCATCCCCAGGATCGTGGCAATCGAGTAGGTACGGGAGAGGCGCGCGACGGTCTCGAGTACCTGCTCCTGCTCCGCGACGCCATACGGAAACACCTCAAAGTCCTGCCCGCGCAGCCCCGGCAGGTACGCCTCGGGGAAGCAGACGATGGCCGCGCGTTGCGCCGCGGCTTCGGCGAGGCAGCGCTCGACCTTCTGCAGGCCGTCTTCGAGCGAGGTGGCGACGGAAGGGGAGGCGAGGGCGACGATCATGGACGCCTACCGTACTGCACCCGCCGCCATCGCCACCAGTAGGACGTAGGCGGCTGCTCCGGTGTGACGATCTCGCCGGGGCGCGGAGTCGTGAAGGCGATGCGGCCGCTGGCGGCTTTGACGAGCCGCTCGGCGGGCTCGTACCAGTCGTGAAAACCGAGGTTGAAGGTGGCCCAGTGCAGCGGGAGCATCAGTTTGCCGCGCACGTCGAGATGCGTCTGGACCGCCTCCTCGGGTGTGATGTGGATCTCCGGCCAGGTCTCGCCGTAGGCGCCGATCTTCAGCAGCGTGAGGTCGAATGGGCCGTGCTGCTCGCCGATGCGTTTGAACTCGTCGAAGTAGCCGGTGTCGCCGCTGAAGTAGACGCGGTGGCGCGGTCCGATGACGGCCCACGACGCCCATTCCGTCACGTCCTGTTTGACGCCGCGGCCGGAGTAGTGGCGCGCCGGCAGCGCGACGAAGCGGACGCCGCGCAACTCCGCCTCCTCGTTCCAGTCGAGCTCACGGAACTGCGCGCGCGGGACGCCCCAGCGCTCGAGATGCGCGCCGATGCCGAGCGGGACGAAGAACGTGGTGCCGCGGGCGGCGAGCGCCTGCACGGTGGGCATGTCGAGGTGGTCGTAATGATCGTGCGAGATGACGACGGCGTCCACGCGGCCGGTGTCGGCGAGTGCGATCGGCGGCGGATGGAAGCGCTTCGGCCCCATCGACTCGAACGGCGAACAGCGCTCGCTCCAGATCGGATCGGTCATGAAGCGGACGCCGTCGACGTCCACGATGGTGCTGGAATGGCCGATCCAGACGGCGCGCAGCTCGCCGGCTTCGCCGAGGTCGCGCGCCGTCAGGCGGTGGATCGGGATCTCTTCCGGCGGGACGCGGACCTGGTTACCGCTGAACTGCAGGTAGATGCTGCGGAGGATGTCCCCTTTGGTGGTGGGGATGAGGTTGCGGAACTTGCCGTCGCGCCAGTGCGGCGAGCGGCGGATGGTGTTGAGCCGCTCGCCTTCGAGCTGGCCGCCGAGCGGTTTCCAGAACTTCAGCACGAGGATCCCGGCGGAGATCGCCGCACCCGCGAACGCGGCAGAGAGCAGCAACTTCCGGCGCCTTTTCATGCTCGCCATTGTGGGGCACGTGGGGCCAATCGGACCTGAGGTCCGACATCCCGCGGCCCCGCGGCTCAATGGTCGTAGCTGATGATCCTGGTGACCTGCCAGCCGGTGGGCTGGCGCCGCCACACCTGCAGGAACTTGAACGTGCCGCAATCCTGCACGCCGTTCTCCTGATGGCAGAAGCGGTGCGCGCCGGTTTCCAGCGCGCCGTAGGTGCCGATCGGGTAGACCTCCAGGGTGCCGGGGACGAGCTCGCGCCGCAGGCCGTCGTTCCGGGCGAAGAGGTTCTGGAAGCCGGCGCGCACGTCGCTCTTCGTCTGCAGCCCGCCCTTGTCGTGAAAGAACTCCAGGTCGTCGGCGAACAGCGCCATCAGCCGCTCGAGGTCGTGCGCGTTGAACGCGTCGAACATCGCCGCGTCCAGCCGGACGATCTCGTCGTGGAGCTGCTGCGCCTCCGGCGAGAGTTTCGCTGCCGCCCGCGGTGCCGTCGTCGCCGGTGGCGCCGTGGTCGAACGTGGCGCCGTCGCGCAAGCACCGCCCAGGAGTAAAACCGCCAGCACCAGCACACTTTTCTTCATCGCTCGTCCCCCGCGCGCATCGTCTGGCCAGCGTGATACGTGAGCCGCCGCCGGAGGTTCAGCGCGAACCGGCAAAAAAGCGCGCCGCCCGGTGCACAATCGCGCCATGACGGTAATCTCGGAGTGCGGTGGCGAACGCCACCGCTCTCTTACACGCGTACCAGCGGTGGCTCACCGCCACCGCACTCCGAGATCAGAGCGCCGCGAAAGAGCCTGGCTCGTGAAGGCGACGCCGGCCGCTGTGATGACGAGACTCGCCGCGACCGTGAACGTCAGCCGCATGCCGTCGGCCACGGCAGCCGGATGCGCCGCCAGGATGCTCGCCGTCCCGGCACCGGCGGCGAACACCGCGCCCATCGCCGACGCGCCGGTGATCAGACCGAGGTTGCGCGACAGGCTGAGCATCCCGGAGATGACGCCCCGCTGCTCCGGGCGCACGTCCGTCATGATCATCGTGTTGTTGGCCGCCTGAAACAGCGCGTAGCTGGCGGTCATCGCGACGATGGGGACGACATAGCCGGCGATGCCGAACCTCGGCGGGAGCATCGCCAGCACCGAAGCGCCGCCGGCCATGCCGGTGAGACCGGCGAGGGTCATGCGCTGCGCACCGTAACGGTCCACGATGCGTCCTGCCGGCACGCCGGTCAGCGCGGCGACGAGCGGGCCGGCCGCGAGTGCCACGCCGACGAGCGCGGCTTGCAGCCCGAGGGCACGCGAGAGATAGAACGGCCCGACGACCAGCGTGGCCATCATCACCGTCGACACCAGCGCGCTCATGGCGAAGCCGGCGCTCAGCGTCGGATTGCGGAACATCGTCAGACGGATCAACGGTGAGACGGCTCGCGCCTCGACGAGCACGAAGAGACCTGCGCCGGCAACGGCGGCCGAGAGCAACGCCACGTTCAGCGTACCGAAATGGCTGCGCCCCATCGTCATCGCCAGCGCGTAGGCGGCGAGCGTCAGCGCGAGCAGCAGCGTGCCGGCGTGGTCGAATTGCGCGCGTTCGGTCGTTGCCCGTTCGCGATCGGCCGGGAGGTAGCGCTGCGCGAGCACGAAGTTCAGCACACCGAACGGCAGGTTGATGAGGAAGATCGCCTGCCAGCCGAATCCCGCCATCAGGACGCCGCCGAGCGAGGGGCCGAGCGTCGTGCCGATGGCCGACATCGTCCCGAGGAGCCCCATCGCGCTGCCGGTCTTCGCCTTCGGCACCGTCTCCCCGACGAAGGCCACCGTGAGGGCCATCATGATGGCCGCGCCGAGGCCTTGCGCGGCGCGTGCGGCGACCAGCAGCCAGAGCGTGGGCGCGATGCCGCACAGTAGCGACGCCACCGTGAACACGACGATGCCGGCCAGCAGCAGCCGCCGCCGGCCCAGGACGTCACCGAGCCGGCCGGCGCTCACGATCAGCGTCGTGATGGCCAGGAGATAGGCGAGGACGATCCACTGGACCTGCTGGAAAGAGGCGCCGAACGCCTCGGCCAGCGTCGGCAGGCCGGCGTTGGCGATGCTGGTGTCGAACGACGGCATCAGCATGGAGAGCGAAAGGGCGGCGAGCGCCCATCGGGCCGAAGGCGTCAGCCCGGCGGCGGTTTCGACTTGTGCTGCACTGGTGATCTTCAAGGAGAGCTCCGTTTCTGGCGGCTTTACGAGCAGCCACGAGCAACGTAGCTCCGCGCCTGACATGGCGGAAGACGCACCACTTGCACTCCATCGATGCGCCGAACGCCATCTCCCGAATCAACTCTGCTACGGTGGACGCATGTCGCGGCCCGATCTCAACCTGCTCGTCGCGCTCGATGTCCTGCTCGCCGAAGGCAACGTCCTGCGCGCCGCCCAGCGCCTGCGCCTCAGCCCCTCAGCGATGAGCCGCACCCTGGCGCGGCTGCGCGAAACGACCGGCGATCCGCTCCTCGTCCGCGCCGGCCGCGGCCTCGTTCCCACTCCTCGGGCGCTCGAGCTGCGCGACAAAGTCAGCCAGCTCGTGCAGGACAGCGAAGCCGTCCTCCGCCCCGCCGAGCAGCCGAACCTCGCCACGCTCGTCCGGACGTTCACCATCCGGAGCAGCGACGGCTTCGTCGAAAACTTCGGCCCCGCCCTCCTCGCCCGCATCGGCGGCGAAGCCCCCGGCGTCCGCCTCCGCTTCGTGCAGAAGCTCGACAAAGAGAGCGCCCAGCTCCGCGATGGCACCGTCGATCTCGAAACCGGCGTCATCGAGGCCGCCACCGGCCCGGAGCTCCGTGCCCAGGCGCTGTTCCGCGACCGCTTCGTCGGCGTCGTTCGTTCCGGCCACCCGTTGACGGAAGGGGAGCTCACCCCGGCGCGCTACGCCGCCGCCCGCCACATCCTCGTCTCCCGCCGCTCCCTCGACCGCGGCCTCATCGACGAAGCCCTGACCGCCGTCGCCCTGACCCGCGAAATCGCCACCATCGTCACCGGCTTCTCCGCCGCCCTGGCCCTCGCCCGGGCGACAGACCTCGTGGCCACCGTCCCCGAACGCCAGACCACCAACCTCCGCCCCGGCCTGCCCACGTTCCCCCTCCCATTCCCCACCCCGGAGATCACCGTCTCGATGCTCTGGCACCCCCGACTCCACGCCGACCCCGCCCACCGCTGGCTGCGCGAATGCGTGCGGGAAGTCTGCGGCGCCGGTGCGTAAGGGGGGCGAAGGTCTGACACGGGCTCGGCCGCTAGAGAGCCCGGCGGCCGTGGGAGCCGGTTACGGACTGTTCCTTGCACAGGATCACATGACCGGCGAACCCTGCCGCCCCGCCAACACAGAGACCCAAGGAGCCTCACCTCATCTATGACTGAATCCACCGTGGTTTTCACGAAGGAAGTGAACAGTGCGGCCGCCGGGCTAGAGCTCGGTACGCGCCTGCGGGAGGGACTCGCTGGTCATGCGCCTGACGCCGTCATCGTATTCGCGTCGTCGCAGCACGACTACACACCATTGCTGCAGGCGATCCATGAGGCCAGTCGCCCGGGAGTGCTGGTCGGCTGTTCCTCCGCCGGTGAGTTCGTCAGCGGCGACCGGGGGGAAGGCTCGGCATCCGCGGTGGGCATCCGATCCAACGTCATGCGCTTCACGGCAGGGCTCGGCCGGAATCTCCGCGCCGACCGGTCCGCGGCGGCGGGCGAGATCGCTAGCTCGTTCCAAGGGCTGACCAGCCACCAGTACCCGCATCGCGCCGCGCTGCTCCTCGCCGATGCGCTCGCGGGGTACACCGATGACTTCATCGAGCAGTTGAGCATCGCCACGCTCGGCAACTATCGCTTCTTCGGCGGTGGAGCGGGGGACGACGCACGCTTCACGAAGACACACGTGTTTTGCGGCACCGAGGCGTTCACGGATGCGGCGGTCGCGCTGGAGATCCTTTCCTCCAAGCCGATCGGTGTCGGCGTGAGCCACGGATGGGAGCCCGCCGGCGAGGCGCTGCGCGTCACGGAGGCCATCGGGTCGACCGTCATCAGCATCAACGCTGCCCCGGCTGTCGAGGTTTTCGAGGAACATGCCGACAGGACGGGCCAGCCTTTCGACCGCAACGATCCGATTCCTTTCTTCCTGCACAACGTCCTGGGTATCGACACGGGCTCCGGGTACAAGCTTCGCGTCCCGCTGGCGGTGATGGAGGACGGTTCCATCGGCTGCGCCTCGGACATCCCCAACGGAGCGATAGTGCACATCATGAGAACCAGCGCGCAGTCGGCGGCCGAGGCCGCGAGGCGTGCCGTGCACTCGGCGATGAGCGACATGCGAGGTACGCCGCCGGAAGTGGCGCTTTTCTTCGACTGCGTCGCGACACGTCTCCGCATGGGAGGGGAGTTCGGCATGGAGATGGACGCGCTGCAGCGCGCGCTGGGCAATGTGCCGTACGTCGGGTGCAACACGTACGGCCAGATCGCACGCTCGGAGGGGCAGTTCAGCGGCTTCCATAATTGCACTGCAACGGTGGCGCTGCTGCCGGACTAGCGGTGGAGGACTTCGACGAAACGATCGCTGCGCTGAGAGCCGCCGTAGCGCTCGCGGACCCCGCGGGGAGGCGTGCAGCAGCGAAAGCCCTGGCGCGTCGCTGGTGCGCCGAGGACCTGATCGTGTTCGTTCTCGACGAGGCCGTGGGCCGGTCGCTGCCGGCGCCCGGCTTCGGCCAGACGCTTCGCGGGGCACGTGCGTGGCGCGAGCTCGTGGCAGCGGCAATCGAGCAGGAGACGGCCGAGGGCCGCGTGGAGAACGAGCAGGGAGAGCTGCGCTCGGCGTACGCCGTGGGTCTTGCGGACGGCACGGCGGCCGTGGTGATCGGCGAAACGATCACAGCGGCGGCCCGTCCGCTGCTGCGCGAGCTCCTGCCTCTGTTCGGCGCACTCTTTCGCGCCGAAGCGGCGGCGGCGCGCGCCGGGGTCGAATCGGACATGGCCCGGAACGCAGCGCTGCAGGCTACGTCGCTGGTCGCGAAGCTCGACGCGACGCGCGCCGAACTGCAGCATGCGTTGAGTGCCGCGGAAACAGCGTCGCGCGCTCGCGACGAGTTCCTCGCGACGGTCTCGCACGAGTTGCGCACGCCGTTGACGAGCATCATCGGATGGATTCAGTTGCTGCGGCTCGATCGCGACGAGGCATCGCTCAACGAGGGCCTGGAAACGATCGACCGCAATGCGCGGGCGCAGACCCGGCTCATCGAGGACATTCTCGACTTCTCCCGCATCAATGCCGGCAAGCTGCATCTCAGTGTCGCGTCGCTCGATCTCACCGAGCTCATCGCGGCATCCATGGAGGTCATCCGGCCGGCGGCGGAAGCGAAGGGCGTGAGGGTCGAACGAATCCTCGACTCGGAAGCCGGGCACATTTCCGGCGATGCGGACCGGCTGCAGCAGGTCGTGTGGAACCTCCTCTCGAACGCCGTGAAGTTCACCCCGCGCGGTGGCAAAGTCCTCATTCGTCTCGAACGCGTCAACTCGCACTGCGAACTGACGGTCAGCGACACGGGGCAGGGAATCCCGGCGAACTTCCTGCCGTACGTGTTCGATCGCTTCAGCCAGGCAGACAGCAGCTCGACGCGTGCGCATGCAGGTCTCGGCCTCGGCCTGGGCATCGTTCGCCACCTGGTCGAGCTGCACGGCGGCACGGTGCAGGCGTTCAGCCGCGGCGAGGGGCAAGGATCGACGTTCGCGGTGCGTCTGCCGTTGCTCGCCGCGCGTCATCGCGCTGACGACCAGGCCGTACACAGTGAGCTTCCCGCGGTGCACCCGATCGAGGAGGCCATGACGGATCTCACGGGCGTCTCGGTGCTCGTCGTGGAGGACAACGACGACTCGCGCAAGCTGCTTCAGACGATCCTCCGCCGCTCCGGAGCCGCCGTCCAGGTCGCGGAGAGCGTGGCCACGGCGCTCCGCATCCTCGACGCCCGTGAATGGCCCGACATCGTCATCAGCGACATCGAAATGCCGGGCGAGGACGGCTACTCGCTGATCCGCAGGATTCGGCTGATGGAGCCGACTTCGCGGCGTGTCCCTGCCATCGCGCTGACGGCCTACACGCGCAGCGTCGATCGTGTCCGCGCTCTCGCCGCAGGGTTTCAGGCGCACATGAGTAAACCGGTCGAGCCTGCCGAGCTGGTCGCGGCGGTGAAAAGCCTCTCATCGCAGCGCGGATAGCGGATAGAGGTCCAGGCGCTCGATGCCGACGCGCTGTTCCGCCCCTTCCGGGCGCGCGTCAGAGCGGTTCTACCGCTCGGGCGGCGCGTGTCCTCCGCGATGCCATCACCATCGCGATCGTCAACAGGATCGAAACGCGCAAAAGCAAAACGGCCACCTTGCGGTGGCCGTCGATTGCGTTCAATTGGTTGCGGGGACAGGATTTGAACCTGCGACCTTTGGGTTATGAGCCCAACGAGCTACCAGACTGCTCCACCCCGCGTCACTTGGCTTTCCAGCGAAGCGGCGCGCATATTCTCATCGGCACCGGCTCGCGTCAAGGACCCTCTGTAACTTTGTCGGCCCGAGGCTTATTTCAAGGTGGAGGGCCCCCGGGGAACACCTTGGCGCGGATTTTTCTTTTGGGCGGTCTGGATGAAGTCGCTCGTGGGGGTTTTTCTGCTTTTGTTCTCTACGGCTGCAGGGGCGGCTGTGCTGCCGGGATTCCGCACGGAGCGGCTTGCGGAGGCGGCGGGGTTCGTCACTTCGATCGCTGTCGATTCGAACGATACGGTCTATTACTCGCTCAAAGGCGGGGAGATTTACCGGGTGGACGGCGACGGGGAGAGCACCCTCGTCGCTACCGTGATCACGGATCAGGACGCCGGAAACCATGGGCTGATCGGCATGGCGCTCGTGGACGATCGCACGGCCGCGGTGCACTACACGGAGCCGGGGCCGAGTTACGAGATCGTGTCGCGGATCGACCTGGAGACGGGGGAGGAGACGATTCTCGCTCGCCTCGCCTGCGACGCCGATCTGCCGGGCCGGAATGTCTCGACCGAGCATCACGGGGGCAATCCGACGGTGGGGGCGGACGGGTCGATCTTCGTCGGGATCGGCGATTTCGGCGGTGGGGTGATCGCTTCGAAGCCGGAGTGGAACGGTGGCAAGATCTTCCGCATCCATCCGGACGGCCGGATCGAACAGTACGCGCTCGGTCTGCGCAATCCGTTCGACCTGATCTGGGAAGACGACCGGCAGCGGCTCATCGTCGCCGACAACGGGCCGGAAGGGGGCGACGAGATCAATGTCCTCACGGCCTCGGGGCTAAACCTCGGATGGCCCTTCACTTACGGGGCGAACGAGGCCATCGAGGGGACGCACAAGCCGGACTTTCTCTTTCCCTCGACGGTGGCGCCGACCGGAATGCTGCGGCTGCGGCCGGATGCGCATCCGCTACTGGCGAATGGGTTCCTGGTGGCGGCCTTCGTGTCCGGGGCCATCTATTACTTCCCGGAGCTGGAGCCGGCGTCGATCGCCGCCCCGATCGAGCTGCTGCAGGACGAGCTCGGCCCGATCATCGACGTGGCCCAGGGAGCGAAGGGGACGGTGTTCTTCTCCACGTACGACGCGATTTACGCTCTCCGGCCGCCGCCTCGTGGCGACTGTAACGGCGACGGCCTCGTCGATGCCGGCGATTACAAGGCCCTCAGGCTCGAGCTCGCCGACGGCGCGCCGAAGAAGAGGATGCTCGACGCGCAGGGCGGCAGTTTCCCCGGTAGCTGGGGCTGCGACGTGAACGCGGACCGGATGATCGACGGGAAAGACGTGACGGCGTTGCTGGAGCTGGTGCCGGTGCGGCGGCGGTCGGCGGCGCGATAAGGCCGATTTCGGTTTTCCGATTTCCGATTTCCGGTGCTGGCACGGGCGCGCTGCGCCTAAATGCCGCTGCTCCACCGCACACCAGCCGGAAATCGGAAATCGGAAACCGAAATCGCATCACTCCGTCCTCTCCCGAGGACTGCGCTCGTCGTAAATCACTGCGCTTTGGTCGGCGAAACCGGCATCAGCAGTGCAATGGAGATGATTCGCAGTTATTTTAAGGAGGACCCATGAACCGACAGACTCGCGCCGTAACGCGGCCGCTCTTCGCGATGATGCTTGCGCTCTCGCTGGCGGCTGGTGTTGCCCAGGCGCAGACGAAGGTGAACCCGGGCTACAACATGTTCAGCCCGCAGCAGGACGTCGAGATCGGCGCACAGTCGGCGGCGGAGGCGGAGCGTCAGCTCCCCGTCGTCAACGACAACCAGATCAACGCGTACGTGAACAACATCGGCCAGAAGCTCGCGGCGAACGCGGGCGGACCCGGTTTCCGGTATCAGTTCAAAGTGATCAACGCCTCGGACATCAACGCCTTCGCGCTGCCCGGCGGCTACATCTACATCAACCGCGGCATCCTCGAAGGAGCGAAGAACGAGGGTGAGGTCGCGGGCGTCCTCGCCCACGAGATCGCCCACTCCTCGCTGCGTCACGGCACGCACCAGGCGTCGAAGGCCTACGCGGCGCAGGCGGGCCTGCAGATCCTCGGCGGCCTTCTCGGCGGCAAGGTCGGCAACAACACGGCCCAGATCCTCAACGCCGTCGGCGGCATCGGCCTCAACGCGCTGTTCCTCAAGTTCAGCCGCGACCTCGAGACGCAGGCTGACATCCGCGGCGCGCAGATCCTCGCGGCCAGCGGTTACAGCCCGAACGACATGATCGGGTTCTTCCGTACGCTCGAGCAGGTCGACAAGACCCGCAAGACGAACTGGACGTCGTCGCATCCGGCGCCGCCCGATCGAATCGCCCGCATCGACAAGGAGCGCCAGTTGCTGCGCGTCTCCGCCGAGCCGACGACGAACATCGCTCAGCTCAACAACGTGAAATCGCGTCTCAACAGCTTCGGCCGTGCGCCGTCGAGTGCCGAGATCGCCCAGATGGCCGCCCGCGGCGGCACGAGCGATCCGTCCATGACGAGCAGCACGGGTGGCGGCACGATCGGCAGCGTCGAGGCTCCGTCGAGCTCGATGCGCGCCTACACGGACCGCAGTGGACTCTTCCGCGTGTCGTATCCGTCGAACTGGAAGGTCTATAACCAGAACGACGGCGGCGTGACGATCGCCCCGAACGGTGGCGTCGGCACGGCCAACGGCCGCACGGAAGTGGTCTACGGCGCGATCATCAGTCACTACGATCCGGGCCAGAGCGCACGGATGGGGCTGCGTGGTTCGACGCCTTCGTCGAACGTGACGCTCCAGTCGGCCACGCAGGACCTGCTCAATCAGATCCAGTCGGCCAGCCAGCATCTCCGTATGGTGAAAGGGTCGGAGCAGCGCTTTACGCTCGACGGCGGCAACGCCATCGGCGTGAGTCTGCGCGGCACGAACCCGAACACCCGGGTGGATGAGCGCGTCACCCTCGTGACCCGCCAGCTCCCCGACCGTCATCTGCTGTACATGGTCTTCGTGACGCCGGAGCGCGACGCCTCGCGCTACAGCGGCACGCTGCAGGCGATGGTGAACTCGATGCAGGTGGACGAGCACGCGCACTGACGTTGAAACAGTAGTAGTCGTGGTTCGTGGCCGGTGGTCTCTTGGTGAGGCTGCCGGCCGTTGTCTTGGAGGAGGTTTTTGGTTTTTGGTTTTCGGTTTTCGGTGGGGGCAAACCACGCCCGTGCAGAAACCAACAACCAAAAACCAACAACCAAAAACCGGCGGCCGGGGGCGGCGGACGGGGGGCGGCGCCGGTCGGGGGTGGGGTACCGGGTGTGCGGGAGGGGGCGTGGATTGCCCGCCCGCTTCCCTGCGTTATCATTCTCCGGGAGGACTTTACAGATGTACGATGAACGAATCGTGGGGCCGATGCGGCAGGAGCTGACGCGTCTGGGCATCCAGGAGACCCGCACCCCTGAAGAGGTCGACGCGGTGCTTGCGTCCCGTCAGGGCACGGTACTGGTGGTCGTCAACTCGGTCTGCGGATGCGCGGCCGGCAATGCCCGTCCGGCGGTGGCGATGGCACTCGAGACCGAGGCGCTGCCCGACAAGATGATCACCGTGTTTGCCGGCAACGATCGCGACGCCACGACGCGCGCCCGCGAGTATTTCGTCGGCTTCCGCCCGTCGTCGCCGTCGATCGCCCTGATCAAGGACGGCGAGGTGGTGAAGATGTTCGAGCGCTGGAACATCGAAGGACGTCCCGCACACGACCTCGCCGCCGAGCTCGTCGCTGCCTTCAACGAGCACTGCGTGAAGGAAGCAGCCGTCCAGTAGCAGTCCCGCCGATTGAACAACGCAAGCCCGCCACATGGCGGGCTTTTTGTTTGTTCGGTTCGCATGACGGACTTTGAAGATCGCGTGCGCCGGATGGCCCGGGAGGCGATGCGCGAGATCGGACGTGAGGCGGAGGACATCTCCGACGTCACCGAGCCGCCCGGCGCCGACTATTGTGTGATCACGTTCAGCGATCCGGACAAGGAACCGATCGAGATCCCCAAGCCCCTCGGCGCCGGCGAGTCGCAGGAGCTCGATGAGATCCGCCGCGCCCTGCAGTACCGCTTCGGGACGTGACAGGATTCGATCTCGGAGTGCGGTGGCGAACGCCACCGCTTTTCTACAGGTGTACCAGAGCG
>DASWMP010000053.1:0-2994 GCA_036399695.1 Thermoanaerobaculia bacterium
TCTTTTACACGTGTAGCAGAGCGGTGGCGTGCGCCACCGCACTCCGAGAAAAAGGCCATCACACGCCGCGGCGCCGCCGCACGATCGTGTGCTCCCCCACCCACTCTGTGCGGTTGCCCGCCGGATCCGCAAACGCCACGCGCAGTTCCACCGCGCCGGCCGGCACACCGCCCAACTCCACGCGGTAGTGCGCACCCACCGCCGCCACCGGCAGCGGCATCCACACACCACCGCCGGCCCGCCACGACGCCGCCACTGACCCGCCATCGATCGGCGCGCGCGCGTACCCACCCGTCACCGGCACGAGGTCCTCGGCACTGAACACCAGCGCATCCGGCACCAGCCGCACGGAGGTCAGCGTCGGCGCCACGGGATCGGCGCGCTCGCGGTCAAACTGCACCAGCAGCTTCGAGCCCGGCACTTTCGCTTCGTAACGGTCGTCCCCGAGCACCTGCTCGTACTGCACCTTGTAAACCTCGTCGGCCACGCCGAGCCACTCCACGCGTGGCGTCGCGGCCATGAGCACGCGCGGCCAGCGGGGGCCGGCGCCGAGCTGCATCGTCGCGCCAGTCGGCACCACGTGCGCGAACGGCGGCAGCGTCACGGCCGTAGAGGTCGTGAGCCCGCCGTCGATGCGCCGCAGCGGCGCCGAACGGACGTCGCCGTACTCGAGCATCACGGCATTGCCTTCGTTCGCCAGCAGGTCGCGCGTCAGGAAGAGCGTGAGCTCCGGCGCGAACGACAGCGCGACACCGGCAGCCGCAAAGGTGTGGCCCGTCGGCTCGCGCGTCAGCGTCCCCATCAGCAACCCCAGGTAATCGGAATCGCCGTGCAGCCTCACCGGATGGCGCGACCAATCGGACGACACGTTTCGCACCGCGATGTTGCGATCGACGGCCGCCGGAAGCAGTTGTGACGACGCGTAGATCGCATGCGTCACCTCATCGGCGCAGAACTCCGCCACCCGTCCACGAATGGCCGCGAGGTCCGACACGAGGAAGCGCGCCGACGACGAATCGACGGTCGACTCCGTCAGGATGTAGCCCTCCGGCCAGGCCAGCGTCAGGCGGCGCGTGCAGTCACCGTTGATCGGCGCCCCCTGCTCGTTCACGGTCTCGAACGAGATCACGTTCTTCGCCGCGGCCGGGGAAGCGCTCAGCTCGACGTCGCGCCGCGCATCGACCGCCTCGTACTCCAGCAGCAACGGCTCGTACTCCTCGGAGCGCGATCGCACCTCCACCATGTACTCATCGAGCGGGACGATCGCTTCGATCGCCTGCGTGCCGAACGGCGGCTCCAGCTTCTGATGCACCCGCTTGCTGATGGCCCTCACGGCGAAGGGCAACTCTGCCGTGCTCCAGTTCACCCGCAGGCGCGCCGCCTTCACGAACGCCCACGGCAGCCGCATCGGCGCGTCGCCGCCCGCGATGGTGATGCTGCCGCCGAAGCTGAGCGATCCGGCGAACGGCGCCGGGACGCCGGCGTTCGTGACCTCGAGCGTCACCGGCACTTCCTTCGTCTCGCCCGGTGCCAGCGTCACCGGAGCCATCGAGATGGCGATGGACGCCGTCGTGCCCGTCGCCTCCGCGAGCGTGAGCGTCTTCGCGGCGGCGGAGCGATTCGTCAGCGAGACGCGCACGATGGACGTGAACGACGCCGTCGAACCGTCCGTGCGCCCGAACGTCAACGACGCCGGCGACGCGAACAACGTCGCCGACGCCGCCGCGAGCGCATCGGCGCGACCGGAGCCGATGGCCATCGGCTCTCCGCTGCCGGCGATGGAGGTCGTCACGATGGCGGACTTGATCTCCGCCACCGACCACTGAGGATGCACCGCGCGCAGCAGCGCGGCCAGCCCGGCGACGTGCGGCGTAGCCATCGACGTGCCGGACAGCGCCACCTCGCCGCCGCCGAGCTTCGCCGAGACGATGTTGACCCCCGGGGCCACGACCTCCGGCTTGAGCAGCAGCGACTGCGGCGCCGGCCCTTTCGAGCTGAATGCCGCCAGCTCGTGCGCGCGGTCGATGGCCCCGACGGTGATGGCCGACGGCGCCAGGCCGGGGCTGCCGATGGCGAAGAACTGCCCGTCGTTACCGGCGGCGATGACGACCACCGCGCCGGCGCGCACCGCGTTCTCGACCGCCGTCACGGTCGCGTCGTCAGGCGCGCCGACCCGTCCGAGGGAGAGATTGATGACGTCCGCGCGATCGGAGAGATCGCCGTCCTGGTTCGGATCGACAGCCCGCTCGAGCGCGGCGATCACCGCGGAATCAGCGCCGCCGCCGGTCGCGTCCAGCACCTTGTACGCGAGGAGCTTCGCATCGGGAACGACGGCCGCGACGATGCCGGCGACATGCGTGCCGTGGCCGTGGTCGTCCATCGGGTCGGCGTCGTCGTTGACGAAGTCGTACCCGCCGGTCATCCGCCCGGCGAGCGCCGGATGCGTGTAGTCGATGCCGGTGTCGACGATCGCCACCGTGCGCCCGTTGCCGCGCGAGCCGTACGTCTCCCACACCAGGGGGATGCGCATGTCCGGCACGCTCTCGTGCACCTGCGCCTGCACCCGGCCGTCGAGATGCACGCGCCGCACGTACGGCAGCTTCGCGATGCGGGCGATCTCGGATTCGTCGAGCGTGGTGGTGGCACCGGAGAAGAGCCGCGAAAACTGCCGCGCCATGCGCGGGATGTCGCGCGAGGCTTTCGCCCGGGCAACGTCACCGCGGAACTCCACGATCACCCGCGTGCGGTCTGCCGCGAAGAGAGGCGTAGCCAGAAGAAGGAGCAGGAAAAGGACGATCTTGCGCATAAAGGACCCAGGCGCGGAGCGCCAAGCGCACAAGATTATCCCCGCGCCCGCCTGTTGATGAGAGCTGGATCACATCGCGGGGCGGTCTGCAACCGAGCTGTGACCCGGGGTTCACAGGAGCCTGAGGTCTCGGAGTGCGGTGGCGAACGCCACCGCTCTTGTACACGTGTAGCAGAGCGGTGGCGTTC
>DASWMP010000054.1:0-2339 GCA_036399695.1 Thermoanaerobaculia bacterium
ACTGTAAGACGATTTCGAGCCAGGCGGGAGTTGCGGCGGAGCTGATCTCGGAGAGCGGTGGCGAACGGAGGGTGTCTCAAAACGGAGCGCACACACTCTGATGGCCTAATCAGAAACTGGCGCCTGCGGGCGCAGACAGACAAGAGTGTCTGTCCCACATTGAATGCCAGCGTGCCCGCGGGTGCCCGATATTCGGCGGAATCTGAATGTGGGACAGACACTCCTGTCTGTCTGCGCCCGGAGGCGCCGGTTCATCTCCGAAGCCACCGCTCTGCTACACGTGTAAAAGAGCGGTGGAGTTCGCCACCGCACTCCGAGATCGGTCTAGCGCGGGACGCGCACGACGGCCGTGGCCGGGTCGCGCAGGGATGCGGGCAGCCCGGCCAGCGCCTGCTGTGCTTCCGCGCGGGTCTCGTAGTGGCCCCAGAAGACGCGGTAGCAGGAGTTGCCGTGGCGGACGAACCAGACGTTGTCGCCGCCGGCGCGGAGCGCATTCGTCACGCTGCGCGGCTGGCAGAAGATGGCGAACTGCACGGTGAAGTTGCCGCTCGGGCTGGCCGCAAAGTCGCGGGCCATGGCGTCGTAACGCTGGCGTGAAGCCGCATCGCCGGCCGGGGTGACGACCGGCAGCGCGGAAGAGGTCGACGTGGCCGCGGGCGCCGGCGTCGGGGCCGCCCTTGGGGCGGGAGTGGGAGTCGGAGCTACGGTCGTCGTCGCCGGAGGAGCTGGTGGCGCCGTCGCCGTCGTGGTGGTGCTCTGCGTGGCAGTTGCCGCCGGATCAGTGGTCGCCGCAGGCGCGGTCGTGCCCGTATCGGTAGCCACCACGGGGGCGACGGAAGCCGTCTGCACCGGCGCGGGTGCCGAGGTCACGGGCTCCGGAGGTGGCTGCAGAGCCGCGGCCTTCGTTGCCTGATCGTCCTGCCACCAGCGGAAACCGAAGTAGGCGGCCCCGCCCACGATGGCCAGCAGCAGCAACGCCACGAGCAGCCCGTAGCTGCGCTTCTTTCGCGGGCGGGCGAAGGCGTCGTCGTCGCCGGAAGGCCCGAGCGTCGTCGCGCCGATGGCCGGCTCCGAGGCGCGGCGGGCGGTCTCGATCTGAGCCTCGTCGAACCCCCACTGTTCTTCCGTCGCGTCGGCGGGCGGCTCGACCGGCACCGGCATCGGCACCGCGGCTGGCCGCAGAGGCTTGTCCCAGGCCGGCATGGTGGAAGCCGGGGCTGCCGCCACCGGCTCCGGTTCGGGCGCCGACGCCAGCGTCTCGTCCGGCTCATCCCAGACAGAGGCCGGAGGCGTGGACGGAGGCGGCGGGTAATCGTCGATGGGCGTCATGGCCGGGATCTCCATCGTCGGCGCCGCCTCGTCGATCTCGAACGAGGGCGGGTCCGGCTGGCCGGCAGGCGTGGCCCACATATCGGCGGCGTCGGCAACGCCGGCGGTCTCGAAGGAGAAGTCGTCGTCCACCGGTACGACCACAGACTGAGACGAAAGCTCAGGTGTTACTTCAGGTTTATCGTTTCGCCGGAGGATGCCGAGGAGCTCCATGGCGTGGAGCAGCTTGTAGACGTTGAAGGTGTCCTTGCCGGATGCCAGGGCCACCTCGACGGCGCTCTTCTGGCCGTCGATCTCGTTGGTGATGGCGTCGGCGTCCTCGTTCAGGCCGAGGCGGCGGTAGACCTCATGGAACTCGGGGGTGCGCATGAAAGTGGCGGAGCCGCCGTCCAGGGCGCGCTCGAAGCGGGTGCGATCCTGCTCGGTCACGATGAGCTCGACGAGGATCTGCGGCAGCGGGAAGAGTGTCCCCTCCTCGCGCTTCGGGAGGTAGTCGGCGACGATGGTGAAGGAGCCGTCTTTCCAGGCAGCAATGGACCGGATGACGCCGACGACCTGAACGCGGCGGGCCCACGTCAGCTCCTTACGGGTGATGAAGCCGAGGTTGAGGAGCGCGTCGCCGAGGGTCTCGCTCTCTTTCCGCTTGGCGAGAGCCTGCTTGACGTGCTCGCGCGTCACTTTGTTGGCGCGCATCAGGATCTCGTCGATGGAGTCGGCGCGGTCGTTGGTCGACGCCGAGAGGACGTCGCCGCCCTTGAAGTAGATGATCTTGATGATGCCGTCGCTCTCGAAACGGATCGCGCCGGTGAACCCCTCACGCCACAGTTCGACGAGCCGCTCGAGCAGTTGGATCTCGCCGATTTCACCTTCAAGTGTCACTTGTGCAGCTCCTTGCGCTCGATTATAGGGTACAGAGAACGACGAAGGGCCTCCGGCGGGCGGCCACGGGCCGCAGCGCTTGTAGCCTCAGGCTCAGCGCACGGCGTCGCGATCAACACGTTCATAAGTAG
>DASWMP010000055.1:0-32492 GCA_036399695.1 Thermoanaerobaculia bacterium
AACGGAGCGGATCGCTGCACCGCTCTGATTGACCAGCCGGTAGGAACCGCGCACGTCCACCGCCGTCTGTTCCGGATAGAGCTCGAAGCGCAGATCGGCCGCGGTGATGACCGGCTGGGGGAGGTCTCGGTACCGCCCGTAACGCCGCTCGTACTCGGCGTCCGGCCTGCCCGCGTGCTGCGGCGGGAGATGCTCGTTGAGGACGTTCGTGTTGTAGAAGATGAAGCCGCCCAGCGCGAGGATCAGCGCGACCGCCACCGCGGCCACACGGGTGGTGCCGCCTGTGAAGCGCGTACGCGCCTGCGCCAGCCGCTCCCGCACTCCCAACTCCGGCCCGCGCACCCGGAACAGCATCATCACGACCCCGAACAGCAGTGCCCACGCCGCCCAGTACAGCTTGAAGAGGACGAACGGCTCGACGTACGGGCCGAAGCCGTTCATCTCCGAGTACTTCCACGCCGGGGCGCTGTTGTAGATGAAGAGGTGATGGATTCCGTAGAGCGCGGCCTGATTGAAGATGATCGTCAGCAGCGCGATGACGTGCGCGAGGTACTTGTGATTCACGAGCACGTGAATCGTCATCGCCAGTGCGGCGAGCAGCACGTGCTCCACGAGGTTCATCCCGAACAGGATGCGCACGTACAGGCCGGGCTCGAGCTCGTAGTAGCCATGCAGCACCTGAAGCAGGATGCCGCCGATCATGAACGCGCTCTGGAACATCACGATGATCGCCACGAGCGCCAGGAACCGTCCGAGCAGCACGGCGCCGGTGCGCACGGGCACGGCGTCCGCGATGGGAGCCGCTCCTGTTTCGCGGTCCTTCCAGACCAGCTCACCCGCGTAGAGCACGATGACCAGCCACGGAATGACGATCACGCGCTGGGTCAGGACGACCCCGACGACGAGATGCGTCACCGGCCAGGTGATCGTGTCGTAGATCGTTTCGCCGATGTTCCAGCCCCAGAGCAGCACGAGGCCGATCGTCACGACGTACGCCACCTGAAACGCGCGGCCTGACATCACCTCCGCCAGGGACTGCCGCGCAACGGCCAGCGTCTGGCGTACGCGTGTACGCGGCCCGAAGACGCCCTGCACCTGCGGCACCGCTCCGGATGCCCGCTCGTGAGCCGCGCGCGCGTCACCCGATCGCTCCGCGTCAGGAGCATCGACGGGCCCGCTGCCGCGGACGCGCTCGTCGCGCTGTGTGAAGCGGAACGTGCGCTGCAGCACGCCGACCAGCGCCGCCGCAATCGCCAGCCAGAGGAGCCGGTTCCACAACAGCATCGCTGGAAAGCCGACCAGCCGCGTGTTCCGCTCCGACGCCGTCCAGTACTCCGTCATCCCTTTCAGCGCATTGATTCCCAGCGGATCGGCGAGCACCGAAAGCATCGGACTCGCGATGCCGCTCCAGTAATTCGCGGCGGCGATGTATCCGATGAAGATGCCGATGGCGCCGAGGTAGACCGGAACGGCCTTGCGGGTGAGGGCGGCGATCGTGAAGAGAATCGCGCTCGTCAGGACGAGGTTCGGCAGCAGGAACAGCAGCATCGGTTGCAGGTAGGCCGCGAGGTGATTCGGGCCGAACTGTTCGCGCGCCAGGTACGGCATCAGCGAGCCGAACGCGAGCCCGATCGGGATCGCCAGCGCGAGGATGCCGTTGGTCACGAGCGCGGCGAGAAAACGGCCGACCAGGTACTCGGGCACGCGCAGCCGCGTCGTGAAGAGGAGCGAATCCATTCCGAACGTGCGGTCGCGAATGACCGCATCGGACATCAGTCCCGCGGTGACGAGGATCCCGAACAGGCCGCAGAACAGCGCCATCGTTTCGGCGACGCGTTGCGGCGCATTCACCTTGATCTCGGCACCGCCGGTGGCGCCGACGTGCACGATCCAGAAGGCGATCAGGAAGAGGAACCCGGCATAGAGCCACGTCGACGCCGAATGAAGCCGGTACGCGAGCTCGTAGCGGAAGATCTCGCGGAATCTCACGCCGCCACCCGCCGGCCGTGGTGGCCGCCCATGACCGCAAAGTACACGTCTTTCAGGTCGGGCTCGACCGCCTCGAAACCCGGTCCCGGCGGCGTGTCGGCGTAGACATGCGCGATCGTCTGCCCGGCCATCAGTTTCGTGGAGATCACCGAGCGTTCGCGCTCCAGCGCGGGCAGCTCCTCACGCGTCACCGACCGCCGCCAGATCCGCCCCCGTAACTCCGCGATCGTGCGCGCCGGCGCCCCTTCGAGGAGGATCTCGCCGCGGTCGATGATCGCCAGGTTGCTGCACAGCTCCTCGACGTCTTCGACGATGTGCGTCGACAGGATGACGGCACTCGCTTCCCCGATCTCGCTCAGCAGGTTCAGAAACCTCACCCGCTCCTCGGGGTCGAGTCCGGCCGTCGGCTCGTCGACGATGATCAGCTTGGGATTCCCCACCAGCGCGATGGCCACGCCGAGGCGCTGGCGCATGCCGCCCGAGAACGTGCCTACGCGCTGCCGGCGCACGTCCCACAGGTTCGTCCGTCGCAGCAGCGACTCGACGACGTCGCGCCGCGGTCCCGCGTCGACGAGCCCCTTCAGCACCGCGAAGTGATCCAGCAGCCGTTCCGCGCTCACGCGCGGGTGGAACCCGAACGATTGCGGCAGGTAGCCGAGCGTTTCGCGCACGCGCTCCTTCTGCCGGATGACGTCGATGACGTGCTCCGAGCCTGCTGCAGGGTCGCCGAGGTGGATCGTTCCCTCGTCCGGCTCCTGCAGCGTCGCCAGGATGCGCATGAGCGTCGACTTGCCGGCGCCGTTGCGGCCGAGCAAACCGAACATCCCCGGGGGCACGTCGAGGGAAATCCCTTTCAACGCGCGGGTGCCGTTCGCGTACGTTTTCGAGAGGTCACGAATGGAAAGTTGAGCGGTCATGGCCGTGAGTACGAAGCAAGGTACCTGTTGTTGCAAGGTAGCGGAAAATCACGGCTGGGTTATGTAGGACAGACACTCCTGTCTGTCCGGTGTACCCCGGCCGCAGCTCGAGAAGGATGCCGGCACCGTCGCGCCGTCGTGGCCCCGCGAGCGCCGTAAGTGAGGGGCGGCGCCTCGCGTGTGACATCAAAAGTCTGACTAGTGAGAGGCAAAGTCTCACTAGTCAGACCTGAAGTCCCACTAGTGACACCTGAAGTCTCACTGGTGAGAGGCAAAGTCTCACCAGTGAGGCTTTTGGCAGACTCCAGGTGCAGGATCGTGCCACTAGTGAGGCCGGAAGTGCGACTAGTGGGCAGGATCGTGCCGCTGGTGAGCCCGAATCCCTGGAAAGTGTGCCTCCGGGTCTCACTAGTGAGACTTTGCCTCTCACTAGTGAGACATTTGGGCAGACTAGTGAGGCAAATCTCTCACTAGTGAGGGAAATGTCTCACTCACGCCCACCGCGGCCGGCCCGCTCGGGGCTTTCGGCATCGCTTTCGGATCGCCCCTGAGCCGGGCGCGCTGATCGAGGGCGAAACGGCCTTGGCTCGACCGTCGCGCTCATGCGCGGCTTTTGAGATGATCCGGCCGTGAAAAGACTGTTCGGCCTGACCGCAATCCTGATGATGAGCTGCGCCGCTCCGGCGTCCGATCCGGCCCCCGCCACTCCGGCGCCTGCGCCGGCGGCCACGGCATCGGCGCCTGCGCCGGCCGCCACGCAGACCGCACCCGCTGCACCGCCTGCCTCGGCGATCAATCTGTCGCAGCGCTGCACGAATGCGCAATACCGGCTGTCGATCGCCTATCCGGCGGGGTGGTTCACGAACGACGGCTCCGTCGTCCCGGCCTGCAGCGCGTTCGACGTGCAGCCGGTCCAGGTGCCGCGCGAGTCCGAGATGCCGTTCGAGATCGCCATCGTCCTCGGCGTCGATGACGTGAAGGTCGACGACGTCACCCGCTCGTCGCAGTTCGAGCGCGTCCTGTCCCGCGCCCCCGTCACCATCGCTGGCCGCCAGGGCCTCCGCGTCGAAGTCGAAGCGACAGGCGAGGGGCTGGCCGACAAAGGCATGCGCAGCGTCCGCTACGCCATCCCGCTGCCCGACGGCCGCACGTTCCTGGCCACGACGCACGACCGGGCCGCCTCCTACGAGCGGAACCAGGAGATCCTCGAGCGGATGATGGCCAGCATCAAGTTCGAGTAGCCGCGGCTCGCTCGCCGGACGGTCAGAGGCGGCGAATACGGCGAGCCACCGCGTCCAGTTCCCCCGCGATGACCGCTTCGAGCAGCCGCGACGCCAGCTCCTGCCGCTCCGGCGGCAACGTCTCCAGTTCCTGCACCTGCTGCAGCAGCCGCGCGTTCCGGATCGGCGCCACCGGCACCGGCGCCTCCTTGCCCGTCACAAGCACGTCCAGCGGGATCTGCAGCACGTTAGCGAGCCGGACGGCCGTTTCGAGGGACGGCACACTCTGCCCCCGCTCATAGCGATGGACCTGCATGTAGTCGATCCCGATCTGCCGCGCCAGCTCCGCCATCGAGAGCTGCCGCTGCTCGCGAAACTGGTACAACCGGAACCCAAACTCCTTCGCAGTCATGCTCTCGTCCCCTCTTTCGCCGGCGATATCGCCTCCATTCTAAGCGGGAACTCTGAAAGACTACCCGCAATCGCCGCCATCGTCAGCGTTCACGCTTAAAAAGCAACCTGCAACGCTGTCTTGCGAAGGAGAAGGACCCGAATTTTAAGCGTCGACGCTTAAAATTATGACGTGAGAGCGACACAGCTAAGCGATCTCGCTTAAATGGGTAAGTATCGCGCCCTCATCTTTAAGCGCTCACTCTTAACGCGTCAGCAAAACAACCTCAAAATTAAGCGTGCACTCTTAACTTTCAGCAATAGACACCTCACCGTCCAGCGCGAAGTTCCTCACTTTTAAGCGTAAACGCTTAACTTGGAACCGCGGCCGCTCCACTTCTAAGCGCAAACTGTTAACCTGGAACCGCTCGCAGAGCGTCACTACGCATGCGCAACAGTCTGTTCACCGAGGCGTCTGCCCGAGGAACCGCCCCCGCTCGCGGCTAAACTGCGACCGCAAACCCGAGACGCTCGATCAACAGGGAAGCTGCGCCGGCTCCCCATCCGGCCACGCCAACGCCTCCACGAACCCGGCCACGGCCCAGGAGAGCTCCTCCGCATGCGCACTGGCCACGCCGTCCAGCTCCCGCGCCAGCACCCCGCTCACCGACGTCTACTCCCGCTCCGCGAAAACCGCCAGCATCGCCACCTGATGCCGCGGCAGCCGCACCCGCACCTCGACCAGCCGCACCCCCTCCGGCAACACCCGCCCGGCATCGGCTCCAAGCGCCTCCTCGATCACCTCCGGCGCCCACACCTCCAACGCCTTGGCCATCAACTCCTCCCGCCAGAGCCACTTCCCGAGGGACGTCGCCACCACCTCCACCTCCCCCGACGCCACCGCCCGCGACATCTCCGCGCGAGACCACCCGAGGAGTGCGGTAGCCTCAGCGATCGTGACGTGCGGGCGCTGGTGGAGGAAAATGGCTCGGATGCGGTTGATGAGGTGTTGGTCGGGCATGTGCGCGCTCCTCTCTAAGCTGTCCAATAGAGTAATCACGGTTACTCAAAAAGACAAGTGGTGCGACGCGTGATCGCGAAAAATGTTCAGCCGGAAGGAAAGCTCTTCGGCGAGCGTCTCCGCGCCATGCGCCTGAAGCGAGGCGTTACCCAGCAGGCACTCGCGGTCGCCGCCGAAATGTCCGAGGCGTACATCAGCAACATGGAGCACGGCTTCAAGGTGCCGAGCCTCACGACGATCATCCGCATCGCCGTCGCCCTGGATTGCAAGGTGATGGATCTGGTCGGCGCGTTCGACAAGACGGATTTGCGGGCGCTGCTGCCGAAGTGAGGGAGCCGAAGTGTCGAGATCGCGACGCGAGTTACCGGAGGTGCTGGCGCGAAGTACGGTCCGGTGTGGCTCTGCTCCGGTCGAAGGAGTAAACTCTTAACGACAGGGGTTAAGTTGACTGCATTAACCCCATGCGTTAACATTATGGGGTGCTGGGTTGGAAATTAGATTTCAATCGTCGAAGCTCAGGGATACCTGCAACGACGTGGGCTTGCGCCAACGAGCGTTCGGCCAACGGACGAGTAAAGTGCTCGGCCGTCGCCTCGACGAACTGCGTGCAGCCCGCAGCGTGGCTGACATCGCGAGACTACCGGCAGCGCGTTGTCACGAGCTCAAGGGACCTCGACTGGGGCAGCTCGCGGTCGATCTCGATCACCCGCGTCGACTCATCTTCGAGCCGTCTGACCCACCGCCTCGCCGGCAGGACGGTGGTCTCGACTGGTCGAAAGTCACGTCCATCGTCGTCATCGAAGTCATCGATTACCACTGAACGGAGCCAGCGCATGGCGAGGAACGAATACACACCTGAAGAAGTATCGCCGGCCGGTGAAACCCTGGCCGAAACGCTGGAGGCAATCGGCATGACGCAGGCGGAATTGGCCTTGCGAACCGGTCGGCCGCTGAAGACGATCAACGAAATCATCCAGGGGAAAACCGCCATCACCGCCGAGACGGCGTTGCAGCTCGAAAGGGTATTGAACGTGCCGGCGGCATTCTGGAACAACCGTGAGGCCCAGTATCGCGAGGCGCTTGCCCGGCGTGCGCGCAAGGCTGACCTCGAGAAGTATGTCGATCGCCTGGCCGAGGTGCCGTACGCGGCGATGGTGAAGATCGGCTGGGTTCCGCCGGCCAAGGACCCCGTGGCGAAGCTCGACAACCTGCTGTCGTTCTTTGGCGTAGCGTCGGTTCCGGCGCTCGACAACCTCGTCTCTGGCGCCCAGTTCCGCCGGTCCATGGCGTACACGGCCAACCGCTTTGCCATTCTGGCGTGGCTGCGTCAGGGGCGAGTGGGTGCAGAGCGAATGGCTTGCGCACCCTACAACGAAGCGCTTTTCCGGCGAGTGCTCCACGACGTGCGTGCCCTGACCGTCACTCTTCCAGAAGGCTTCGATTCAAAACTGGTGGAAATGTGTGCTGACGCCGGCGTCGCGGTCGTCTTCACGCGCGAGTTGCCGAAGACTCACGTCTCCGGAGCCGCGCGCTGGCTAACCCCAGACAAGGCCGTCATTCAGGTCACGCTCCGTTACAAGACAGACGACCAGTTCTGGTTCACGTTTTTCCATGAAGCCGCGCACGTTCTGCTTCACGGCAAGCGCGAGGGCGTGTTCATCGACAAGAACATCGAGGACCACGACGAAGCCGTTCACGTCGACGGCGTGACGCAGGTGCATGACGAAAAGATTGAGCAAGAGGCAAACGCCTGGGCGTCCAACTTCCTGATTCCGCGCGCAGAACTGGCGAACCTTCCGCGCCAGCCCTTCTCCAAGCCGTCGATCGTGGCGTTTGCGAATCGAATCGGAGTCAGTCCGGGGATCGTGGTCGGGCGCCTGCAGCACGATGGCCGACTACCGTTCACGCACATGAACGACCTAAAGCGGAAGCTGATTTGGGCGGAGGATGCGAAACAACAGCGCGAAGATCATGACTAAAAAAGAAAGCCCGCAGCGCCAACTGCGAGCTTTCATGGATGTTGGGTTGCCCCATCCAAAGGGCGGGTTTCCAATACGTAGGGTATCACGTATCCGTCGATCTCCGGGTGACCTCGAACGGCCTGTCTTCCGCGACCGGAAGGCCGTTCGACGCGAGCGTCGCAAGAAGGAGATTGACCAGTATGTCCCAGATAGCAGAACACGAGAACGGTCTCGGATACATCGTGCTGTACGGCACGACGGATCGGCAGCATGTGACCTACGAAGAAGCGCAGGCGATGATCGTGAAGCACGGTCTCAACGCCGAACTGCAACCGCCGACGCGTGCCCGCGCGTGTTCACGAGCAGTTGCCGAGCGCAAGTCCCAGGACCGGATCACCCTCAACGTTGGTAATGACGCCAAGCAGCGCATAGTGCGTTTTTACCGGCCCGAGAAGGACACCGGAACCGAAGAGGTGCAGTTCCCAGCAGAGGATCGCGTGGTGTTCGACAAGGCGACTGAGACGATCACGGTCGAGGGCGAGCACAAAGAGGAGATCGAGGCGTCGTTCGAGCACTTCGCGGCACACGTGACCGGCGATGACATCCGGCAACTGGCTCGCGACGTGGTCGAGCGGCTCGACGGCGTCTCTTTACGTGGCAGTGTTGATGTCCAGGATGCAGGCGGCACGTACTTCGTGCCGATGGAGCACCGGGGCCAGTTGCAGGCGCTGGCTAATGTGCTCGAGGATCTGCGCGTCGGCTACTTGCGTGTATTTGGGGTGATCCGCGGCCCGCAGGAGCAGTTGCAGGTGGCCCTGCAGGCGGAGTTGAGCATCGAGCAGCAGATCGCGGACATTCATCGTCTCGTGTCGAAACTGACGATGCGCGTGAACTCGGCGGTTTCATACAGGAAGCAGTTGGAGCGACTGGCGAAGCTGCTTCGCGACTATTCAGCTCTCGCGGGGCGGACTCCCCCGGCGGAACTTCAGCGGAAGCTGGATCGTGCCATCGCCGCGGCAGATGCGAAGGTACTGGAACTGACGCCGAAGCCGAGGAAGAAGCGTCGAGGCCGAAAAGCGGCGTAGTGGCCGAGCAGTTCCGGCACGGAAGGCGGCGCCCGTTGAGGGCGCCGCTCGTCCTATCGTTTAGCCGATGCGCGTCGAACGCGCGCGATACCGGGTCACGCGGCACACCAATGGCGACCACCGGGCGTTTCGAACGAGAGGAGGATGCCGAGCGACGCCAACGCTTCGAGGACAGACGCGACCTCCGCGCGTCTGGCGCCGCGGAAGGCGCGGGCCACTTCGTGGGCGGTCCAACTGGCGCGGTCGCGTTGTGAGGTCGTGAAGAGATCGCGTACGGCGCTGACCTGATCGCGCAGCTCCTTCGGCCACGCCGGTACCTCTATTGTGTTCGCTTCGCCGGCCGGGGCGGTCTGCTCCAGGGCAATCGCTGTCTGCGACGATGCCATGGCGCCAGAAGGATTCTGGAATTCCGGGCGCAGCCAGCGGACGATGCCGCGCCGCTCCTCGGCTGCCCGTTCGGCATTGAGCGCGACCAGCCGCTCCAGGATCTCCTCGGCGGACAGGTCGTGCGGCCAGCCGTAGGCGTCGAAGACCGCCGCGTCGACGTCGTCATGGATCTCCTTGAACACCGAGACCAGTCCCTGCTCATGAATCTTCTTCTCTTTCGCCGTCAATGCCTCGCCGGAGCGCAGTTTCTCCAACACGTTGTATATGCCCGTGATGGTGAGGTCGGGATGCTGTTCCTGCTGGCGCTTGCGGTGCGCGTCCAACTGTTCGCCGAGATTGCGGATGCGCTGCTTCGTGAATTCGTCGGGGTCCGGGAAGGGGAAGGGGTCGAAGCAGGAGGCCTTGAGATACCGCAAGTCGTCACCGACACCCATGCGGCCGCCTGATCGTGATGCCCAAGTGACATGAACTCTACTCGACAGTGCGCCGAGTACCATGGCGTCCTCACAGGCGATAAGCACGGTGGTGCTGTCCGCAATTGTCGACGAATCAACAAACATGAATACGCGGTGGCGCGAAGTTATGGGAGTGGCGATGAATCGCGCGAGAGGATCTGCCGCCCTTCTGAAAGCGGGACGGTTTTCGGCGAATAGCAACCAGCGCTCGCGGTAGGATTTACGAGGGTTTAGGTCTCGTTCGGGTTTGATCCGTTCGAGTGCCCACTGGTACAGCTCTGGTTCATGATCTCGAACATCGGTGGCGGATAGACCTGTAAAGTCGATGACCTTACGCGAGCGATTCCTCTGTACGAGGTCACGTGCTGTAAGGAAGTTCTTAATCAGCTTTGATCGAACGGCTACTTTGTTATCATCCAGCAAAAACCCTTGTCCGCCGAGCTGAAACCCGACACTCGCTATTCCGTGATTTGCTCGAAGCGGAATTGCGACGTGGGTGGGAGGTCCGACTGTAAGATCGGCGTGAATTTCACCGAGATGCTCCGCGAGCGTCACCTCAGGGGCCTCATTCGAAGCCCCGGCATTTTCCGCGCGTACCGTGGCTAGAACGCCCGGCATCGCGCCCACGCTGAGCACCGTCATTGCGACACGCACGTCAGCACCATCGGCAGAATCAACCCACGGGTGGTTAGGCACCGCAAACCGGAGGCTTCCTCCAGCGCTTATGAATTCCTGAACGACAGGACGTGAATATGGCTGTGAGATCGCCTTGGTCGTAATCAGGCCTGCTGAACGCGACCGGCCGGCTAAGATCTGCTCTGCGGCGAGCGACCACCAATACATCACGTAATCGCTACTGTCGGGCACCGTTGCTGAAGCCGCTCGTAGCGCTTCAAGATAGCCTTCACCTAATGTCGCCCGTATGTGACGAGTACCGATATACGGCGGATTCCCAACAACGAACTCCGCCTCGGGCCACTCCGCCTTCCGCGGGTTCACATACCGGTACACCGGCACGCGCGCCGTCTCGTCGGGGACATCCTCGCCGGTCACGGGATGCTTCTTCATGGTCTCGCCGTCCCAGCGGGTGACCGGCTCGCTGTCGTCATCGAGCAGCGGAACCTTCTCGTCGTACGCCAACACGGCATCGCGGCATTCGATGTTGCGGTAGTCGCCAAGGATCGGCTCTTCCGGGTGGTTGCGGTAACCGCGGGTGCGTATCTGCCACTGCAGCCAGCCGATCCAGAGCACCAACTCCGCGATCTCCTTCGCCCGCGGCTCGATCTCGATGCCCAGGAACTGCCTCGGCGACACCATCCGGCCGAACGTCACCAAGCTGCGATCGTGGCCGAGGCTGTCGAGCTGCTCGATCACCTCGTTTTCCAGCCGCTTGAAGAGGTCGAGTGCTACGTATAGGAAGTTGCCCGAGCCACAGGCGGGATCGAGCACGCGCGTTTTGGTCAGCTTGTCGTAGAACGCCTCCACGACCCTGCGCGCGTCCGCCACCGCTTTGCGGTTCTTATCCGGCTCCTCGGCCGAGACGAGGCGGACCACCTGCGCGCGCACGTTGTCCCATTCGGCGCGCAGCGGCTCCTCGATGGTGGGGCGCACGAGCCGCTCCACGTACGCCCGCGGCGTAAAGTGGGCGCCGAGGCGATGGCGCTCCTTCGGGTCAAGGGCGCGCTCGAGCAGCGTGCCGAAGATGGCCGGCTCCACGTCGGCCCAGTTCATTTGAGACGCGAGGCCGAGGATTATCAATTGCTGCTTGCTCAACGGCAGCGCCACCGGGTCGGCGAAGAGGCCACCATTGAACTGCCAGATGTTGCCCGCGCCGAAGAGATAGCCGCCTTCATTCATCTTTCGCCACAGCTCTTCGACTTCGCCCGGGAACAGCTCGGGCTTTTCGATCCAGCGGTTGCGCAGCGCGTCCGCGAAAATGCCGCGCGGCAGCAGCTCCACGTCCTCGGCGAACATGGTGAAGAGGCAGCGCATGAGGAACTTCGCCACCTTGTCGGGCGCATGTCCTGCCGCATCGAGCGAGCGGGCGACATTGGCGAGGTGACCCGCGACCTCGCGCGTCACCCGCACGGCGCGGCGCGCGGGATCGAGCGACTGCGGATCGGTGAAGATAGCGCGGAGCGTCTCCATGTGGACTGAATCGCGCGCCAGCGCATCGAGATGAACGCGCGAGCTCAGTGCGTCGGGGAACTTGCGGTAGTTGCGCGTACCGTCAAACGAGGCGTAGAGGTCGAAGCAGTAGCCGATGTCGGTGACGATGACGAACGGCGGCGGCGGATCGATCGTCGCGCCATAGCCGAGAGCCTGCCCGAACGCTTCCTGCATGGCGATGTTCCAGGCGGGCGTGCCGCGCCGCGCAGTGCCGATCTTCTTCGAGTCGGCGTCGGAACCTTGTTTGGCTTCGAGGATGAAGCAGCCGCGCTTGTACAGATCGATGAACCCGACCGAATGCCGTTCGCCGCCGTGGATCAGGATGGCCTCGCGCTCGAAGACGTACTGATCTCGCTCCGGGTCGCCGGTCTTGGCAGCGGGATGAGGAACTCCGAGCACGTCGCAGAGATCGCGCAGGAAGGAGTCTTTATTGGCCCGCTCGGAAGCGGCGGAATCCTTCCATTTCGCGATGAAGGTAGAGAGATCCAATCGAGAAGAAGTTTACCCGATGGTCATGGAGCGGCGTGCAACGTTCGACGTCGCCGACCGTCGCCGACGTCGACGCGCTGCTGAGTTAACGCAACCTCAACGCGGCTATCAGACATCTGAGTGTGTCCCTCGTGACCGCCGCGGCCTGGAGCAGGTTAATCCGTTAGTGTCGACCGACTCTTCGCCCATTTTGCCCACAGATGGGGGGGCGGAAGGAAGAAGTAGCCATCAACTTGCTGACCAACGGCAACGGCGGCTCCGTTGGCGGCGAAAGCCGCAGTGAGCAGGCACACCAGCGCGGCGCGGATGTCGTGATCGGCCTCGGTCTCGCAACGTGCCGCGATCTCTTCCGGAAGTTGCGCGGCTCTGACGGCACTTCGAAAGAGGCCGCGAGCGATCCATCGTTCGTAGAGCCAGTCGAACTTTCCCCCGCGTTTGAGCTTCGTCGCGGTGACGTAGTCTTCGTCCGGGACGGCCACGCCGAGGAAGGCGTTCGGGAACGCTTCGACAATCGGTGCATCAGGCCAGACGCGTTGCAGTGGCTGCAGCGAATGGCGGAACGAGCGGGCGACGAGTAGTTGCTCCGCCGCTTGCCGGCCGTGCTCGCGCAGGCGCTGCCCGGTGCCGCGGATGTGAGACATGCCGGGCTTGCAGCGTTTCTGGAAAAGGCCAAGGCTGAAGACGCGCTCGCAGTAGCGGGGAAGTGTGTTGGCGGTGCCGGGCGGCAGCAGTGGAGCATCGATCGCTACGACATCAACGTCCCTCAAGGCGCGTAGCGCGCCGTCGCGTTCGCTCACGCTGAGCCGTTCTGCGCGAATCAGCTTCCCGTCGCGAAGAACTGCGATGCCGTTGCTACGGCGCCGCTCCGAAAAGCCGATATCCACGCCTACCAGGTGCATTCCGCCAGCGTAACGTGTTCGTCGCGCGGCCGCGAGATTGACTCTGCCGTCCTTCCGCCTCTACGCTCCCGCTCAAACAACCAGCGGGGAGGTGCGACATGGCGCTGTGGATGCTGCGCGCGGGACGGCATGGCGAGTACGAGGATCGGTTTCTCTCCACGTCCCGAATCTATCTGACGTGGGGTGACACGATTCCCAGCGACGCCCGCGGCTTTAGCTCGCGCGGTGACGTCGCTCAGACGTTGCGTGATGGTTGGCCCGACGCGTCCGAAGGGAAAATTCGGAACCACGCCGGTCAGATCTGGGCCTTCCTGCGCACCATGAAACCTGATGATCTCATCGTCGTTCCCAGCAAGAAGACGCCAGACCTGCACTTCGGCGTGATCCGGAGCGACGCACAGTTCGATCCAGGCGTCGAACCTGACTACCGCCACTTTCGCGAGGTCACCTGGCTGCGCGACGTACCTCGCTCGACGATGGACAAGGACATCCTTTACTCCCTCGGCGCGATCATGACCATCTGCGAGATCAGCCGGAACGATGCAGAGGCGCGCATCCGCCGCATGCTGCAGCTTCGGTCGCAGAACTCCGCTCCAGCCACCTCTTTGGTAGACACGCCACGCGAGGAAACGGCCACGACGTTCGATTACGAGGAGCTTGCACTCGACGAGATTTCGGCCCTGATCATCCGCCGGTTCAAGGGGCACGACCTCGAGATCCTCGTCGAGGAGATTCTGAAGGCGCAGGGATACTTCACGTATCGCAGCACGCCGGGCCCGGACCGCGGTGTCGACATCCTGGCCGGCGGCGGTGATCTCGGCTTTGGAGCACCGAGGATCTGCGTGCAGGTGAAGTCGCAGCAGTCGCCTGTCGATCACCCCACTTTCAGCCAGCTTCTAGGCACGATGCAGAGGGTTGGAGCGGATCAGGGGCTACTGGTCTCTTGGGGCGGCTTCAAGTCTACAGTTATGCAAGAGGTAACACGGCACTTCTTCAACGTGCGCTTGTGGAACCACCATGCACTTCTCGAACAGCTTTTCCAGCACTACGACAGCCTCCCTGATTCAATTCGAGCCGAGATCCCGCTGAAGCGTATCTGGGCCGTTGTGCCGGGCGAGTTGAACGAGAGCGCGTGAGGGGAGCACATGATGCGAGATGCCTTTGCAGGACCTCGCTCATCGGCCCGCGGTCGAATCGCTGATCTGGCACAACGAGCAGCGGTATCTGGGATGAATGGATGGATCGCATTCGAGGGCGGCAGCACGGTCGGCGCGATTGGCTCCGAAGGCGGTGCTCGAACCCGTATCCACTCCCGTTCCGCGTCCTGAATACCGTACCGTGCTCGCATGACAATCCAAATCGGCCATATCCGCGACGTCGTGCGGTATCCCGTCAAGTCGATGGCGGGGGTGCCGGCGGAGTCGGCGTTTCTGGGGTGGCATGGGCTGGCGGGGGATCGGCGGTTTGCGTTTCGGCGGCTTGGCGATGAGAGCGGGTTTCCGTGGCTCACGGCGGGGCGGCTCGCGCAACTGGTGCTTTATCAGCCGGTCGGCGTCGAAGAGAGCAGCGGGGAGCCGTTGCCGACGCACGTGCGCACGCCGGGCGGGAACGACGTCGAGCTTCGGGGGGACGAGCTTCGCGGGGAGATCGCGGGGCGGTTCGGAAGCGACGTGGAACTGATGAAGATCAAGCATGGGATCTTCGACGATGCCTCGGTGTCGGTGATCAGTCTGTCGACGATCGCCGGGATCGGGGCCGAGGCGGGGGTGGAGCTGGATCGCCGCCGGTTTCGGGCGAACATCTTTGTCGAGACGCTCGAGCCGGCGCCGTTTCTCGAGGATGGCTGGGTTGGCGGCAGGCTCCTGTTCGGCGAGAGCGAGCCGCGGCCGGCCGTCAGCGTCACGTTGCGGGACGTGCGGTGCATGATGATCAACCTCGATCCCGACACCGCCGTACAGGACGCGCGGGTGTTGAAGGCCGTCGTACGGATGAACGCGAACAACGCCGGCGTCTATGGAACCGTCGTGCAGACCGGCACCATTCGCGTCGGCGATGCCGTGTACCTGGAGCGGTCGTCGAAGCCGGCCATCTGACGCCTCGAGCCATCCTCCCGTGAGATCACGCGCGCTTCACTGCGGAGCTCCGAGCGTGCGCAGGAAGAACAGGCGCACGTCGTCCTTGTAGTACTTGCGCGCCGGTCCTCGGGGGTTGTGTCCGTGCCCGGGCATGATCAGGAGCTCGAACTGTTTGCCGGCGCGGATGAGGGCGTCGGACATGCGCATGGTGGTGGTGATGGACGCGCTGGTGTCGCTGGTGCCGTGCATCATCTTGAGCGTCCCTCGGAGGTTTGACGCAAGCGCGAAGTTGTCGCCGGCGGCGTAGCCGGCGGGGTTCGCGGCCGGCAGGCCGAGGTAGGGCTCGTTGACGATCGCGTCCTCGTCGAAGGAGCCGGGGGCGCCGGCGTATCCCGCTTTGAAAAACTCCGGCGCGGTGAGCATCGCGCGCAGGACAAAGTAGCCGCCCCAGGAGTGGCCGTAGATGCCGGCGCGGGTCAGGTCCATCCAGGGACGCGTCGCCGCCGCCTGGCGGAGCGCGGCGAGGTGGTCGGGGATCTCGGTCTGGCCGACGCGCCCGTAGTGCGCGTCCTGGAAGGCCTTGCTCCGTCCGGGCGTCCCGCGCGCGTCGAGGAGCATCACCACGAAACCCGTCTGGGCCAGGGAGATGGCATCGCGCGAGTCGCGGGTGCCTTCGAAGCTCCAGGGGACGATGGTGATGAACGGGCCGCTGTAGATGTAGGTGAGGACGGGGTAGCGCTTCGACGGATCGAAATCGAGCGGCTTGTACAGGACGCCGTGCAGCGGCGTGACGCCGTCGGCCGCGGTGACGGTGATCCCCTCGGGGACGACGGCGCGCCGCCATTCGCCGAGGGCGCTCGCGTCCGCGGCGGCGTAGCGGAACTTCGTCCGGCCGTCGGAGGAACCGACGTCCCACACGCGTGGCTGCTCGCGCGTCGAATGGCCGTCCGTGTAGTAGCGGCCGGAGGGGGAGAGCGCGACGTGACGCATGCCGCCGTCGCGCGTGAGCTGCTGCATCGGTCCGCCGGCGAGCGGCACGCGATGGAGGAACTGGTCGTACGGACGGGCCGGATCGGTCGAGGCGAGGACGAGCAGCGCGTCGTTTGTCGCGCCGGCCACGCGATGCACCGGAAAGGCGCCGCTCGTGAGCTGGCGTACGAGCTTGCCGTCGTAGTCGTAGAGATAGACGTGACGCCAGCCGTCGCGCTCCGACAGCCAGGCGAAGTGACGACCGCCGGGCAGCGGCGTGACCTGCACGTCCCAGCCGCCTTCCCACAGATCGAGTCCGGCCACGAAGCTCTCCGGCCGCTCTTCGCGCAGCACGAGGCGCGAGGTGGCGGCCTTCGGATCGGCGGCACGGAGATCGAAGCGCTTGCCGTCGCGCGAGAGGTGGAGCGTCAGCGCTTCGCTGCCGTCGGGCCGCCAGCCGGCGAGCCAGTCGTAGCTCTCGCCTTCAGGCGACGCGACCTGCACGACGCGGCCGGTTGCGGCTTCGACGACGTACAACTCCGACTTCGGGAGCGGTGTGCCGGCTTTCGGGAGCGGGACCATCTTTACGCTTTCGAGCGGCTTGCTGTAGTCGACGACCGGGAGCTTGTGCACCGCGCGGTTGTCGTGGCGCCAGACCAGGAGATAGCGGCCATCCGGCGACCAGGCCTGGTCGGGGATCTGCCACTCGTAGTGCTCCTCGTCACGACGCTCGACGATCGTGCGGCCGCCGGCGTCCGTGAGGTCGAAGCCTTCCGGCTTGCGCACGGCGACGTAGCGGCGGTCGGGCGAAAGGATGCTCCGCGGCGTGAGCGCAAGTGCATCGAGGTCCGTCGGTGCGACGCGGGTGAGCTTCGCGCCGGCGAACGTCAAGGCGAAGACGTTCTCCCCCAGACCGAAGACGAGGCGTTGCCCGTCGGACGTGATGGCGAAGTTGAAGTAGGGAGGGAACGGCACCTCTTTGCCGGCGACGCGCGAGAGCTCAGTGCGCAAGGCGGCGGGGGAGAGGAGCGGCGTCTGCTTGCCGGTGCGCGCGTCGACGACGACGAAAGTCTCGCGATGCGGGTCGTTCACCGACCAGTAGACGAAGCGGCGGTCGTCGGCGAGCCATTGCGGCGGCGCCAGCGTGTCGCGAATGCGCATCGGGAAGTCGCGCATCTCGTCGGCGAGCCTGAGGCGCGCGTCGAGAGCGGCGTCGCGCGTCTGCGCCGCCGTGTCGCCAGTGACAAGAAGAATGATGAGGAATGCGAGGGTGCTGCACAGCAGCGTGAAAAGGGGCTTCGTGGTCTGTTGCTGCATTCGGGGTCCGTCTCCTCCGGCGCGACTCGAGCCGGAAAGTTGGACGACGCCGGGCGTCAGAGGTTAGGTGGGCGAGCGGCGGCGGCCCGGTCGCCCGCCGCGGCGCGGGTGCGCCTCGTGCGTCGCACCGCGACGGTCAGCAGGATTGCCGCCGCGACCGCCGCCGCGAGCGCGATCCGCAGCAGCACCGGCACATCCTGCCTGATCCAGATGATCGGGTTCTCCTCGTCTCTTTCTCCCCACGCCAGAGACGTTGCCAGGCCGCTGTACAACAGGAGGGCGGTCCAGAGCGCGATCAGCGTCAGGATCACCAGCAGGCAACCACCTGTCGCCATCATCGTCGTCCGCTGGTTCCGTTTCGCCAAGGACTTCGACGCTCCGACTTCAGGCTCCGTCTTCCTCATCGCCGACCAGTATCTCTCGACAGACGAGAGGACGCCTGATTGCTTCGCTGCAGGCGGCGGCCGCTCAAAACAGAACGGCCGCCGCGACTCGAGATCGCGGCGGCCGTTGTTGAGGAAACGGGAGTGAGGACTACGGCACGCAGGGCAGCGGGTTCGTGAACGATTCGGTGATGGTGGCGGTGCCGTCGGCGTTCGCGACGCCCTTGGCACCCTGGCCGACTCCGAACTTCGCATACGCCGTCCAGACCATGCACTGGCGGTCCGTGCCGGCCGTTGCCTGCAGCACGCCATCGCGCATCTGCTCGTAGGTGGGGCGGGCCGGCGTGTACTTCATGCCGTTGACCAGGTCGCGGAGGATCTGGTCCCTGCCGGCGGCCAGGCCGTAGCGCGCCTCGTACTGCTTGAAGAGGTTCCAGCCGATGGCGCCGTAGATCTCGCCGTCGTAGTGGACGCCGTTGGTGCCGTTGACGCTGCCGTACGTGCGCGGGTGCGTGCTGTAACGCGACGAGCGGATGCCGTTCGCGCTGCGATCCGAGTACTCGCCGACGGCGTCGTCATTGTTGATGATGACCGACAGGACGTCCGCCATGCCTTCGCCGATGGCGCCGGAGAGCGGGCCGCTCATGCTGCCGATCATGCGCCACGTCAGGCCGTGGCCGTACTCGTGGAAGACGATGTCGGAGTCGAGATCGCCGTCGCGGAAGATCGGGTTGATGCGGATGCTGCCGGTGTTGCCCGCCTGCGCCTTGATGGCCAGGCCGTTGGTGATCCCGACGAAGACCGAGGGGATCGTGACCGTCCCGTCCGTCCCGCTCATGCCGGAGATCGCGTCACCGCCGGCGGCGTGGTTCGAGATGATGACGCCGCGCGCGCCGGCGTTCTGCGCGTTCTTGACCTTCACGATGAAGTCGCAGGTGCCGCGATCGATGACCGCGATCTTGCTGGTGAAAAAGCCGGCCGCGAACGCGACACAGCCCTCGACGTTGGTGGCCGGAGCGACGGTGATGGCGCCGCTCACGCCGGTGGTCGTCAGCGCCGGGCCGAAGCTGGCCGTGCCGAGCGGGCCGTAGCTGTTCGTGCCGATCGCCACCTCGTTGTTCTTCCAGAGGTACATCTGCATGCGCGGGTTCGAGCCGTCGCCGGGCGTGGCGAAGTTCGCGTTGTTGTAGCCGCTGCCGTCGTGCGCCTCGGCGTCCACCGAGTCGGAGCCCGCGCCGCCGCGGCTGAAGTTGTTCTCCTGGAAGTTCAACTCGTTCTCGACGAAACCGGCCCTGTAGAGCAGGTCGTGCATGTAGTTGTTGAGATAGAAGAGGTTCTGCACCGCGACCGCGCGATTGGTGGTGGTGTTGGCCAGCGACGTCGGGCTGAAGACGCTGGTGAAGTTGAACGGGCTGCTCACCGTCGTACCGAGGCGGTCCGCACGGTTGTTGCCGTCGGCGTCGAGATAGGCGTGGGCGTTGTTGCCGTAGATGTCCATCGTCTTCTGGGCCAGCGCGGTGTTGATCCAGCCGCTCGGCGACGGGTTCGTGCCGGGTACGGACACCGGCGCGGGGCCGGCGACGACCGACTGCGTGCTCTTGCTCGGGTCGATGGCGAAGACGTTGTACGAGTCGGTGTTCGTCCGCGTCTCGACGAAGAGCACTTCGCCGGAGCCGCTCACGAGCGTCTCGTGGAGCAGGTTCTGCTCGTCGGTCCAGGTCTCGACCAGGTAGCCTTCGGCGAGCGAGCCGTCGCCCATCGGAATGGCCACACGGGTGGCGGACGGATCGGCGTGGAAGAACGCGCCACGCGCAAACGAGGTCGTCTCAGCCTTTCGGCCGGTGACCGCGAGGTTCGCGCTCACGCTCGGGTGGAGACGGCCGAGGGCCGCCGCCAGTGCCTGGCGCTCGTCGATCGAGGCGCGGGCGACCGGACCGGCCGGGGCGAGGTTCTCGATGAGGTGAACGAGCTCGCCGCGCTCGTTGATCGCGGCTTTGGCGTAGGCGCCGTAGACGGCCAGGCCGTTCACGCGCTGCTCCATCCGCGAGTGCGCCACACCGTTGCGCTCGGCGCCCTGCGAGACGAGCGCGAGGCTGCGGAGCGTCGCCGCATCGCGTCCGCGCGCGCCAAGGAACTGCGCCACGATCGCGGCCGGCGAGGCGGTCGACGGCAGCGTCAGACCTTGAACCCCCTCGGCGCGATAAATGTTTGCGGAGCGGTCCGCCAGGCGGCCGTTCCCCTGTGCCATCGCCGGAAACGCCGCGAGAGCCGTCATCAGCACCACTGCAGTCAATCGATTGTTTCTCAAGGAGTCTCTCCCTCTCTCATAAGCCGCGCCGCGCCGGAACGCCTTCGCCTTCCGGCCAGCACGAGTTTTCCAAATGTGTGACTCGGTACCGGCCGCACATAGTGCAGGCGTGCCGCCACTTGGTAACTTATTGGAAGTAAAGGAAGGGCGTCTTTAAGGGGTTTAATAAGTGACCCTCTACAAGCGGTTCGCCTGGGTCAGGAAGTGCAAAGTGGTGCAGCGTTTGACCATCCGGCGCGGCGCGCGCGGGGCTGGTGGGCGCGGGGTCAGACCTTTCGGTGTTTCACCGTTCAGCACCGGATAACGCCGCGGCGCGCCAGAACGACACCCTTCCGGTTTGCACGATCTCGGCGAACGTGCGGCGATCTGAGCCGTCACAGGCTCGCGGATCGTGCAGCGCGTGCCGGCGGATGACGTCCAGGCGCCGGAAACAGAGGCGCTGCAGCGCGAGAGCGCGTGGGCCGCTCCCCTGGAGGAGCGGCCGCGATCGTGACGCAGCTCAGTACTTGACGGAGCAGCCGTACGGCTGGCTCGTCGGCACGCTGACCGGCTTGCCGGCCATCGCTTCCTGGAGCGCGAGGTCGACGTGCGGGCGCGCGCCCTGGAGCTCTGACGCGCGGGAGCTCGGCTTGTCGTCGATTCCTCCCATGTACACGATCGTTCCCTGCGGATTGATGACGAACATGTGAGGAGTGGTGCGGGCGTCGTACATGTGGCCCACGGTCCCGGACTCGTCGACGAGGACTGCATGCGGCGCCGCCCCCTTCTCTTTCGTCAGGGCGTTGGCCTTGTCGTTCGCATAGTGCCCCTGATTGCCGGGCGCTGACGAAACGACGGAGAGCCAGACGACTCCCTTGCCGGCGTACTTTTTCTGCAGCGCCTGCATCACGTTGTTGTCGTAATGCTTACGGACGTACGGGCACTGGTGGTTGAGCCACTCGAGCACCACCCACTTGCCGCGGTACTGGCTCAGGGAGTGCTGCTTTCCGTAGGTGTCGACGGCCTTGAACTCCGGCGCCGCTTTCCCCACCGCGGGGGCATTCGCGGGCGCGGGCCGCTCGGCGGCGTCAGCGCCGCACCCTACTGCCACGACCATCGAGAGCGTGAGCAACGATGTGACGATCAGCTTTCGTTTCATTCATTTCTCCTGATTTTCAGCCGCGAGCGGCGTGATCACTTCACTTCCGAGAAGGCATTCAAAAGAATTCCGGGACTCAGGATCTCCGGCAGCAGGCGGGGCTGCGCGGCAGGATCGGCTTCGTAGAGGATGTAGAGAGGAACGCCGGAGCGGCCGAAGCCCTCCAGCGCGCGGGTGATCGCCGGATCTTTGCTCGTCCAGTCGGCCTTCAGCATGGCGATGTTCCGCGCTTTCACGAGCTGCTGAACCTCGTCCGAGCTGAACGCGATGCGCTCGTTGACTTTACACGTCAGGCACCAGGCGGCCGTGAAGTCGATGAAGACCGGACGTCCCGCGGCCCGGTGCTCCGCGATCTTCGCTTCCGAGTAGATTTCCCAGGCGATCCCCTCGGCAGGACTCGACGACGGGGCCGCCGTTGCGGTCGGAGCGCTCGTGGCGGCGAGCACGAGCCCGGCGACGATGAATCCGGCGGCGGCCGTTCGCGCGGTCCATTTCGTGCGCTCCGCGGCCGACAACGTCACCCACTGTCCCCAGATCCAGAGCCCGAGGGCGAGCAGTGTGAGTCCGAGGAGCAGACGCAGCACACCGTCGATGCCGGTCTGGTGGCCAAACACCCAGGCCAGCCAGGCGACGGTGGCGAAGAGCGGGAACGCCGTCACCTGGCGGAAGCGGACCATCCACGCGCCGGGCCTCGGAAGGAAACGGAGCAGCGCCGGCCAGGTGGAAAGCGCTACGTACGGAGCAGCCATGCCTGCGCCGAGCGCGGTGAAGATCAGCATCGAAGTGGCCGCGCTCTGGGTCATCGCATAGCCGAGCGCGGCTCCCATGAACGGCGCCGTGCAGGGAGTGGCGACGACCGTCGCGAGCACGCCGTTCATGAAGCTGGAGCGGTGACCGCTGCTGGTCCCTCCGCCGAGGCGCGTGAGCGAAGTGCCGATCTCGACCACGCCGGCGAGACTCAACCCGAGACCGAAGAGAAGGAAGGCCATCGCCGCGACGAAAGCGGGCGATTGCAACTGAAAGCCCCAGCCGATCTCTTCGCCCGCTGCGCGCAACGCGAGCAGCAGCGCGGCGAGTGCCCAGCAGGAGACCAGCACACCCGCCGCGAACGTCAGGCCGTGGGCACGCACGCGGCGCGGGTCATCGCCGGCCGACTGCACGAACGAGAGGATCTTGAGCGAGACGACCGGAAAAACGCACGGCATGAGATTGAGGATGACGCCGCCGGCGAACGCGAGTGCGAGCGCGACGAGCAGCGTCGGCGGCACGGCTGACCTTGCGTTTGCGGGAGCGACCGCCGGCCCGGCAGCCGTGGGGGCCGAAGCGGAGGCGGTGGCCGAGAACGGAACGTCGAACTCGAACGCAGCGGGTCCGCCGCCGGCGCGATTCGCGGCAAGCAGAATCCCGTTGATCCTCCGCGGCGTGCCGGTGAGGTATGAGGAGCGTACGAGCTTCATCGTGACGACTTCGCCATCGACGCTCGTCGTCTGTGGTGCGCTGTATTCGATCAGCGGACCGCTGGCGGCGAAGAACTGCACGTTGCCATCGAGCGCGACGCCCTGCGGCGGATCGATGCGGAGCACGAACTGCCCGTCCTCTTCACTGGCCGCGATGTTCCAGTCATCGGCCGGGATCGGCAGCTTCGCTCGCGTGCTCGCGAATGCGGACGCGGCGGGCTTCGACGGACCCACGGGGCCTTGGCCGATCGGGACATCGAGAGCGAGGGTGACTTCCTCCGGAATGCAGATCTTCTCGCACACCATCCAGTAGGCGTTCGCGGTCAGGCGCGCGGTCGTCCCCGGTTTCGCGTCGCTCGCGGCTTTGAACGGGACGAGCAGCGTCACCTCACCCTCGTAACCGTAGGTGGTGAGAGGAGCCAGGCTGATCTTCTGTGGATACGGCCACTGGATGGCGCCGGCGGTGAATCCGGGTGGGAGCTTCCAGGTGAGCTCTGTCGGCTCTCCGGAGTCGCCCGGATGTTTCCAGTACGTGTGCCAGCCGTCCTTCATGCGCAAGCGGAGCGCGACGTCGAATGATTCGCCGGGGGCTACGGATGGCTTCTCGAGCAGCAACTCCGCCTTTACGTGGGGCGTCGAGACGACGTCGGCATGAACCGCGGAAGCGACGAATGGCGCTACGGCGAGGATCGCGGCGACTGCGACCGCCCTCAGGTCACGCGGTATCAAACGGACCTGCAGGTCGCGGAGTCGTCGGGGCGTCTTCACTCGAAACAGTTATACGCGAGAACGCCGGTCAAAGTTCCCGGAGAGGGAGTTGTGTCTGTCTCGTTACGGCAGGCACCCCTCTCCGCGATCTCTGCCGGCTCACTGCGCCGGTACGGAGCCTCGGATGAAGCGCACCAGATCGTCCCGCAGCGCGCGGTGCGCCTTGCGGTCGACGTACATCATGTGGCCACCCTCGTAATACGTCATGACCACGTTGTTACGAAGCTCGGGATCGAGCTGCATGCGGGCGAAGGTGTAGTTCGTGGCGGCGAAGGGGGTCGCCAGGTCGTAGTAGCCGTTGCCGACGAAGACGCGCAGGAACGGGTTGCGGGTCATGGCGCCGCGGAGGGTCTCGGCGACGTCGAGGTAACGGTTGTTCACCCGCTCGTACGACCAGGGCTGCACTTTCCCGGTGAGGATCTCGTACGGTGCGTCGGTTTCGTACTTCAGGTTACGGCGTACGTAGTCGTTGAGGACGGCCGTGTAGCCGCCCATGATGGCGGCGTGGGAGGGGTCGAACTCCGGACGCTCGCCGGCGGCGTCGACGTCGATGCCGGTGAAGCGGGAATCGAGGCGGCCGACGGTGCGGCGGCGGTCGCGCATCAGCTCCTTGTCGAAGCGGGAGATGTTGATGCGCAGGTTCGACTGCTCGACGTACTCCTGCGACAGGCCGGTCAGTCGCGCCACTTTCGCGGCGATGCTCCGCCGCTGCGCGTCCGGCAGGGCGTCTCCCTGCATGAGGGCCGCGGTGTACTCGCCGGCGGCGAAGGCCTCCGCCTCGCCGAGCGTCTTCTTCAGGTCGGCCTGCAGCTCGGGCGCGAGGCGCTTGTGGTACCAGGCCGTGGCCGTGTAGGTGGGGAGGAAGAGGGCGTACGGCAGGTCGTTGCCGCTGTCGAAGCGGGCCGTGCCGAAGTTGAGGATCGAGGAGATGAGGATCACGCCGTTGAGGTAGTAGCCCTGCTCGTGCAGCCAGCCGGCGAGCCCCGCGGCGCGCGTGGTGCCGTAGCTCTCGCCGGCGAGGAACTTCGGCGAGCTCCAGCGGCTGTAACGCGTCGTCCAGAGGCGAATGAACTCACCGACGGAGTTGACGTCGGCGTCATAGCCGTGGAACTTCTTCGCATCGGCAAAGGGGATGGCGCGGCTGTAGCCGGTGGTGACCGGATCGATGAAGACGAGGTCCGTGACGTCGAGGATCGTCCCCTCGTTCTCTACGAGCTTGTACGGCGGCTGCGAGGCCTGCCCTTCGTCGTCCTTGTAGGCGAGCCGCTTCGGCCCGAAGGCGCCCATGTGCAGCCAGACGGACGACGAGCCGGGGCCGCCGTTGAAGGTGAAGGTGATGGGGCGGGTGGCCGGATCGACGCCGTCCTTCGTGTAGGAGACGAAGAAGAAGCTCGCCCGCGGCGTTCCCTCTTCGTCCTTCATCACGATCGTCCCGGCGCGCGCGGTGTACGCGATGGTCTCGCCGCCGAAGCGCATGGTGTGCTGCGTCGTGGAGATCCGGTCCTGCACGGCTTCGGCTTTCGCTGAGGTGGAGGCCGTCTGGTCCTTCGACGCGGTGGTGGACGGTTTCTCCTGGGCGAAGGCGGCGAATGGGGAGAGGATGACGAACAGCAGGGCGGCGAGCGCGTTTTTCATCGGCGGCTATTATGGCGCGGCGCCGGACAGACCCGACGATCGTTGCGGGGGCGTAACAGGTTCGCAAGGAATGACGTGACGCAGCTAACGTCCGCTCCGTATTGATGCGGCATGATCACGCGGCTTATGCGAAAACTGCTTCTCTGTACCCTCCTCATCACCCTCCCCGCGGTCGCGGCGCCGAAGCGCCGTCCGTCGTCGCCCCCCGTTTCCTTCCCTCAGTGCAGCATGATCACCGGCTCCCCGGCCGTGACGTTCACGCGCAACGAGGGCGCCACGCTGACGCGGACGGCACTGCCGCTCACGGGCATCGGTTACACCTACGGCCTCACGGCGGTGGACGCGAACACGCTCGTCGCCGTCCATAAGAGCGACCTTCTCATCTCCACCGATTCCGGCTGCTCCTGGAAAGTGGCGACGCAGCTCGACGCACCGACGTTCCCGCCGCGCGTTGCCACCGGCAGCGACGGACGTATCTACGCCTGGTCGGATAACCGCGACTGGGCCGTTCGCCACGACGCGCGCGGCACCCGCAAGCTGAAGCAGCCGGTGCACTTTGTCGGTTTCGCCGTCGACCCTCAGAACCCGGATCACCTGCGCGCGGGTGGCCATGACGGCAGCAGCGCCAACGGCGAGATCTGGGACAGCCGCGATGGCGGCGAGACGTGGGAGCACGTCGCCCCGGTGCCCCGCTCGGCGCTGATCTACCGCGTGGTCTTCGATCCGCGGAACCTCGATCACGTGCTCGTCGGTACGCTCTCCGAAGGCTCGTTCGTCTCGTTCGACGGCGGCCGCACCTGGACCCGCTCGGAAGGCATCCGCGGCTCGCGCGGCACGAACGTCTTCGAGTTCGCCATCTCGCCGGTGGACACGAACGTCGTCTGGGCGATGGGCATCGACATGGCCGAATCGGATGCCGGCGTGCCGTCGCACGGCCGCCACATCTATCGCTCGATCGACGGCGGTCTGACGTTCGTGCCGGTCCTCGACGAGGAGCCGGGCGTGAAGCTGATCAACGGCCCGACCATGGCCGCCCACCCGACGGATCCGAACGTGCTCTATTTCGTCTTCGGTACGCACGTGATGGGGTACGGCACGGACCTCTTCCGCTTCGATGCGTCGTCCAAAGAGCTGACGATGACGCACAACGATCACCACGGCATCAACGCCATCACCTTCTCGCCGAAAGATCCGCGCGTGATGTACCTCGGGCTCGAGGTCGTCGGCGGCTCGGGCGGCGGGGGGTTCTGACGCGACTGCCGGCGCACGCTGTGCGCCGGCAGTCGCGGTTGTTGGTTGTTGGTTGTTGGTGCTCCGCCCGGCGCCCGTCCACCCAACCAAAAACCAAAAACCAAAAACCAACAACCAACAACAACGCAAAACGGCCACAAAACCAGACGCCCACTGTATGCCGTCCCATACAGTGGGCGTTTTGCGTCACGGGAGCGAAACGCCGCTACCCGCGGCCCGTCATACACTTGCGCGGATTCGAACATCCGGGCAGATCGGGCGCGCGCGTGGCACTGTGGGACGGCCGTGAACAAAGCGATCCTTTCCCTTCTCCTCATCATCCTCGCGGCGCCGCTCTTCGCCGACGAGGGGCCGGCCTTTCTCATCGAGCGCATCGAAGTCCGTAACCTCCGCCGCGTTTCGGCGGACATCATCGAATCGGAGACGCGCCTGCGCGAGGGGCGCACCTACAGCGAGCGGGAGCTGCGGGAGGCGAGCGATCGTCTGAACCGGCTGCCGTTCGTCCTCGACGCGCAGTTCGCGCTGGAGAAGGGGAGCGTGCGCGATGCGTACGTGCTCGTCGTCAACGTCGTCGAGACGCTGCCGTTCTTCTACCTTCTCGACGTGACGTTCCTGCACGAGGGGGGCGCGAACGTCGCCACGCCACCCGACAACTCCAGCGCCGCCGGCTTCCGCTGGTTCGTCGGCCGGCGCGGCGTCGTCCACGTCGGCGCGTTCGCCCGCGACGACGACCGCCCGTACACGGAGGACTTCGTCTCGCTGGAGGCGGGATACACCCAGTACGACCTGTTCGGCACGCGGGCCTTCGCCTCCATCGGCATCAAGCACTCCGGCGTCGGCGGCAGCATCTCGCCGGAGGTGATCATCGGCGCGCCGGTGACACCGACGCAGACGATCACGGCCTCCTACTCCTCACTGGAGATGCGCAACGTCTTCCCGCGCAGCGAGCGGCTGCTCACGCTCCGCTGGTCGTACAACACGACGAACGATCCGTTTTTCCCGACGGAAGGGGTCGTGCTGACGGCGGCGCCGGTGGCCGGCTGGATCGACGATGTCCACAACCGCGGCACGATCATCATGCCCGGGCCGTCCGGGCCGATCTACATCGCGGACCGGGTGACGCAGCACCAGCAGCTCGGCGCGTTCGAAGCGTCGGCCGCGCGCTACTTTCCGCTGTCGGAACGCAACTCCCTCGCCGTAGAAGCCGAAGGTGGCGCCGGCAAGGCGAAGATCGAGGAGCCGGATCGCCACTTCGAGCAGGAGTTCAAGTACGGCTCGGCGAGCGTCCGTCTGTCCCGCCGCCTCCGCGATCAGCGCAGCATCGGCGAAGCGGAGCAGCGGCTCGAATTCGGTGTGCGCGCGTTCGTCGGCGATCACGAGCCGCTCGAGTACTACCAGTACCGGCAGCGTCGCGAGGACAACGACGCGTACGCCGCGGTGAACTGGGTTCGCCGCGATACGTGGGGCACGCTCCGCCTCGGCATGGGGTACGAATGGTGAAGCGCGTGCTGTTCGTCCTGCTCCTGCTCGCGCCGGCGGTCGCGTCGGCGCAGCAGCGTCCGGCCTTCGCCGCGACCGGCAACTCCGTGACGATCGCCCTGCCGGCTTCGGTGCTGCAGCACGCGACCGTGCGCAAACAACTGGCGAGCGGCCTGACGACGACGTTCATCCTCATCGCCCGCTCGCGTGACCGCGCTACCGAAGGGGGCGCGCGCCTCGAGGTGCGGTACGACCTCTGGGACGAGGTCTACCACGTACGCCGCTTCGAGGCCGACCGGAAGATCGAGCAGCAGCGCATCGCCTCGCTCGAGCAGTTGGAGCAGTGGTGGCGCACGCCGTCGCGCATCATCGCGTTTCGCGGCGAGCGCCTCGTGCTGGACGTGGAGCTGCGCGTGCTGCCGTTCTCCGGCGCGGAGGAAGCGGACGCGCGGCGGTGGCTGTCGAAGTCGCCCGGGGTGGCGCCGGACGGGGCGACGAGTCTCGTGGACGTTCTCCTCGGCACGACGATCAGCGCGAAGCCGATCGTGTCGTTCCGCTGGAGCGCCGAGGTGGCGAGACGATGAGGAAGAGCGGCGCGGCCGTGACGACTTTGCTCACCGTCGCCGCGGCTTCGCTGCTCTTCTGGTTCTTCCTTCACCAGATCTCCAGTGTCTGGCTGGACGTGGCGCTGCGTCCGGAAGTACGCGACGCGCTGGAGCATGGGATGAACGACCAGCGCCTGCTGCGCGACCTCGATCCGGCGCGGCGGGCGGAGTACCGGAAGCGCTTCGAGGAGAACCGGCAGCTCGTCAATCGCATCGACGTGATCCGCCTGAGCCGCGAGGCGATGGTGCGCCGCTTCGAGCTGGCGCTGGTGGCGGTGTTCGCGCTGACGCTGCTGGCCGCGGCGGTGGTCTGGTGGCTGCGCCAGCGGCGAGACGCGGAGCGCAGACGGCGCGAGTACGTGGAGCGGCTGGCGTCGTGGCAGGAAGCAGCGCGCCGTCACGCGCATGAGATCCGGACGCCGCTCACGGCCGCGCGTCTGGAAGCGGACCGGCTGGCGTCGATCGCCCGCGGCGGCGCGCCCGCGCAGGAACTGGACCGCGCCGTCGAAAGCGTGTTCGAGGAGCTGGATCGGCTGTCGCGGTTCACACGCGAGTTCGCCTCGTTCGCAGCGCTCGGCCAGCCGGTGCTGCGCGCCGAGCCGCTGGAGAAGATCGTGGCCGAGTTCTGCGAGACATTCGCGAATGCCTGGCCGGAGGTGCTGCTCCGCTTCGAGCCGCCGCGCGCAAGCGCGGTCGTCCTCGCGGACCGCGACATGCTGCGCCAGGTGCTGGTGAATCTCTGCACGAACAGCGCGAAAGCATCGGCGCAGCAGGTCGTCTTCAACATCGAACGGAACGGCGATCGCGTCCTGCTCGACGTTCGCGACAGCGGCACCGGCATCCCGGCGTCGGTGCGCCCGCGCATCTTCGACCCGTACGTCACGACCCGCAAGATCGGTGAAGGGATGGGGCTGGGCCTGGCGATCTCGCGGAAGATTTTGCTGGATCACGGCGGCGATCTGACGCTCGTGGAGAGCGGGAGCGGCGGGACGGTGTTTCGTGTGACGCTGGTGGCGGGGTAGGCGTAACAGGGGAAGATGGGACCTATGGGACTTATCGGACCTATGGGACCGATCGGCTCTGCGCTACACCACCGACCACTGACCGCCGAGCCATACACCCCATGTCGAGTAAAGCCGACACTGCGCGAACCGCGCTCACCGCAACTCGCTGAAAACACGTAGCGGGGCGTCGTGTGAAACCGGCACCGCGCTCGCCCTTTGGTGGCGCGCATGAAGCGCATCGTTCTGATTCTCCTGCTCACGCTCTTTCCGTTGCTCGTGCACGCTCAGCCAGAGCCGCAACCGGAGACGTTCATCATCGATCGCATCGACGTGGCGGCGGGCACGCGCGTGCCGGTGCAGATCGTTCGCTCCGAGCTGCGGCTGCAGCAGGAGCGCGCGTACAGCGAAGCCGACCTGCGCGGCGCCATCGCGCGCGTGCGGCGGCTGCCGTTCGTCTTCGACGCGTCGTACCGTCTCGAGCCGAGCGTGACGACGCCGTTCCGCTGGACGCTCATCGTGGAGATCATCGACATCGCTCCGGCCACCTTCGCCGTCGACGCCATCGCGGACGAGGAAGGGCATACCCGCTACGACGCCACTCTCGGCGGGAACGTCTTCCTCCCGGGTGGTCACGTCGTCGACGCGTCGGTCGTCACCGGCGGCTTCTCCGAAGGCGGCATCAGCGCGCATTCGCTCCGCCTCAGTTACACGGCGTACGACCTGCTCGACCGTCCCGGCGCTTTCGCCATCATCTCGATCGACAAGACGTACCTGCGCAACGACGAGAGCGGGCAGCCCGACCTCGGGCCGTCGCTCACGCTCGGCTATCCGCTGACCGCTACGCAGACGCTGCTCTTCCGCGCCGCACAATCGGGCCGGCGCATGGAGCAGGAGCTGGAAGACTTCGACGATCCGCTCGTCTCCGACGTCGCCAGCCGCTTCCTCGAACTGCTCTGGCGCCGCGATACGACCGACGATCCGTTCTTCACCCGCTCCGGCAGCCTCGTCACGTTTGGCCCGAGCTGGACGAACAACCACTTCACCGGCACGTTCCTCCTCGACGACGAGCTCGAGCCCTTCGACCGCACCAGCGACGCCTACGCCCTGCAGGCCACCGGCTCGAAGTACCTCCCGCTCGGCCTGCGCAACACGATCTTCGGCCGCCTCCGCGCTCACGGGACGGTCGAGCGCACCCGCGAAGCGGAGTCCGAGCTCAGCTTCCGCCGCGACTCCCACGCCACCGAAGCCATCCTCGGGATGGCCCGCAATCTCACGATGACCAACCGCCTCCACACCCGTCTCGAGCTCTCCGCCGGCCTCCGCCACCTCGCCACCGAATCCCTCGGCCCCACGACGACTAGCACCACCCAGCAAGCCACCGCCACCTGGATGCTCCGCCATCGCTGGACGACGGTGCGGGTGAGTGTGGTGTATGAGTGGGAGTGACGATGGCGCGTGGTCGGTGGCCGGTTGAAGACGCGGAGCTGGTTTTCGGTTGTTGGTTGTTGGTTTTCGGTGCTCCGCCGCATCACGACAATCGTAAGATTCGCCCCAACCAAAAACCAACAACCGAAAACCAACAACCCGCACAGCTCAACTAACCACCGACCACACACCCATGCCCCTCCTCCTCATCGTCGAAGACGACGAAAAGATCTCCGCGAACATCGTTCTCCGCTTGCGCGAGGAGGGCTATGGTGCGGTTGCGTTCCGCTCTGCTGAAGATGCGTTGCGCTGGCTGCGCGATGGGGACAACGTGCAGCCCGACATGCTGCTCGTCGACGTACGCCTCCCCGGCATGAGCGGCATCGAGCTGATTCGCCGCCTCGGCGCGTCGGTGCCGCCGGCGATCGTCATCTCGGGTGAAGCGTCGATGGGGGAGACGGTCGAAGCGATCCGCCTCGGCGTGCACGATTTCATCGACAAGCCGTTCTCCCGCGAACGCCTCATCAAGTCGGTGAAGAACTGCCTCGAGCACGTTGCCCTCCGCCGCCAGCTCGAAGCGTTCCGCGCCCGCGAGCAGCAGTTCCTCGGTGAGTCCGCCGCCGCGCAGACGCTCCGCGCGACGATCGACAAGGTGGCGGTCACGGACGCACGCGTCCTCATCCGCGGCGAGAGCGGCAGCGGTAAGGAGCTCGTCGCCAGCTCGATCCATCGCCTCAGCCGCCGCGCCTCGCGCCCGTTCATCAAGCTGAATTGCGCCGCAATCCCGCCGAACCTGATCGAGGATGAGCTCTTCGGTCATGCCCGCGGCGCCTTCACGGACGCGAAGACGATGAAGCGCGGGCTGTTCGAGGAAGCGGACGGCGGCACGCTCTTCCTCGACGAGATCGGCGATATGGATCCGCTCCTCCAGTCGCGCCTCCTCCGCGTGCTGGAGGACGGCCGCGTGCGCCGCATCGGTGAAACGAGCGACCGGGAAGTGAACGTCCGCGTCATCGCCGCGACGCACCGCAAGCTCGAAGAGCTGGCGAAATCGGGCGAGTTCCGCGAGGACCTCTACTTCCGCCTGGCCGCGGTGCCGGTCGACGTCCCGGCGCTCCGCGAACGCAAGGACGATATCCCGATGCTGTTCACGGCCTTCCTGCAGCAGTTCTGCACGAAGAATCAGCGCGTGCCGCTCAGCGTCGACAGCGACGTGCTCCGCACCCTCTCCGCCTACGACTGGCCCGGCAATGTCCGCGAGCTCCGCAATGTTGCGGAACGCCTCTCGGTCTTCGCCACGAACCCGCTGACCGTAGAACAGTTGCCGTCATCGATCCGCACGACGGGTGTAGACGCGGAAAGCAGCGTCCTGCGCATCACAGAAGCGATGCCGATCGTCCCGTTCAAGACGTTCAAGACGCAATGCGAGAAGGAGTACATCGAGTCGGTCCTCCGCCGCACGAACTGGAACGTCAGCCGCGCCGCCCAACTCCTCGACCTCCAACGCACGTATCTGCACGAGAAGATCGTGGCTCTGGGAATCCTGCGACCGGGGGAGTGATGACCGCACGGGATGACGAGGGGAACGACGAGGGGCGCCTCCGGCGGGCGGCCACGGGCCGCAGCGCTTATTGGCCAAGCCGCCGTCGACCCTCCTTGCTAACGTGTTGATCGCGACAAGCGCCGCGCAGCCTAT
>DASWMP010000056.1:0-7229 GCA_036399695.1 Thermoanaerobaculia bacterium
GCACCGGTACACCGCGAGAGCGCGCCGGTACACCGCGAGTGCGCACCGGTACACCGCGAGGGCGCACCGGTACACCGCGAGCGCGCGCCGGTACACCACGAGCGCGCACCGGTACACCGCGAGCGCGCACCGGTACACCACGAGCGCGCGCCGGTACACCGCGAGTGCGCACCGGTACACCGCGAGCGCGCACCGGTACACCACGAGTGCGCGCCGGTACACCACGAGCGCGCGCCGGTACACCGCGAGTGCGCGCCCGCAAACCGCGAGCGTCGAGGCGGGACACCATGAGTGTCCGAGCGTAGCCTCCCGGCGCCCGCCTCGAGGCTCGCGGCGCCGGCCCGGACGCTCGATGGTTCATGCGCGGCGCTCCCGGTGTCTGGGCGGTACCTCCCAGCCTCCGGTGTGCCGCTCGCGGAGTCGGAGCAGTCCTGGTCAGCGAGCCACCGCTCTCCTGGATTGAGCGTCGGGATTATGGACGGCGTCGCGCTTCGGACAACGGGCAACGGACAACGGACGACGCGCTTCGGGCAACGGGCAACGCCCCCTCCCTACCTCCCCACCGCCCGGCGCTTGGCGTCCAGTGCTACGAAGCCGACCAGGCGCGGCACGCGGCCGACGTCTTCGCGGTCGATGATCTGCGTCGAAACGAAAGCGTGCGAGCCGGAGAAGGCGTACGCCGGAATGGTTTCGCCGATCGCGATCTCGAAGAGCGGGGTGTGGGGGAGGGGGGTGAGGAGCACGCCGGAGCGGCCGGCGCGGATGCGGTGGACGGTGCGGGTCGGGGACTGGTCGGTCGGACCGGCCAGCCAGGTGATGACGAAGGCGGTGCCGTCCCAGCGGTTGTCGAGGAGCTGTTTGCGGTCGAGGCCCCCGGTGACGGGCGCGTGATGCGTAATGAGCTCGTTCGGTTCGATCGAGATCGTGCCGATGGAGTCGTTGACCACGTCCGCGGGGTTCTTCGAAAGCCAGGCGATCAGTACCTGCGCCTGGTTCGAGGCCATCCGGAACGAGGTGACGAGTGACGGCAGGTCGAGCAACTGCTGTTGCGGCGTATCGGGGCGGCCGGAGGCGTCGAGGCGCAGGCCCATCAGCCGTGAATAGGCCGAGGGCTGCTCGAGCCACGCCACGTAGTAGCCGAAGCGGGTGCCGACGATCTGCAACCGCGTCGGCAGGTCCGCGGTGAGCGCCAGGATGATGTTCGCGCCGACCGGCTCGCCCGCGAGGGTGAGCTGCTGCGAGTGGAGCACGCGGTTCGAGCAGTCGTGCCACGCCGCCATGAGGTGCTCCCCCTGCGCGGCGACGCTCGGCGGCTCGTTGCCGCACGCCCGGGTGTTCGCGAGCGTGGCCGGGAGGCCGAGGGGGCGGCCGTCGTCGTTCATTACGACGATTCGGCTGCTGAAGATGCCGGCCGGCACATCCTGCTCGATCCAGCTCGCCACGTAACGGCTTCCGGCGCGCTCCAGGCGGATGCCGGCCGGGAAGACGCCTTCGACGTCGGCTACGTGCCGCGGCGCGCGCGCCACCGTCCCGTTGGGGCTCATCACGGCGGAGAGCAGCGCGTTCCCTTCGCGGTAGACGATGAGGAAGCCCTGGTCGCGGGCGACGATAGCCGGGAAGGTCTGGGCGGGGGCGCTGCGGGCGACGAGGAGCTCGTCCCCTGCCGGCTGCAGCGCGACGTTGAAGCGGCGCATCGTGACGACGCGTCCCCTTTCGAAAAAGCCGCGCAGGTAAACGATATTCAGGCGCCCGTCCGTCGTGCTGATGGCCGACGGCACGCGCTCGTTGCCCTGCGGATCGCCCAGCTCGCGCGGCTCGGCATCGAGGAGGTTGCCGTTCACGTCGACGCGGACGGCGAGCAGTTCGTCGCCCACGATCACGAAGCCGGCCAGCGTTGGGGTGACGGAGAAGGTGAACGACTGGGGAGTGCTGTTGCCGAGGCGGATGCGCTGGCCGCGGCGGGCGGCGTTCGCGTCGAGGCGCTGAGCCCAGGCGGCGCTGCCGTCGTTCCAGACCACGATCGACTGCAGGCCGTCCGTGGCGATGCGCGGCCGGCCGACGACGTCGGTCGAGGCGACGATCGTCGTGTCCTCACCGATCTGAACGCCGCTGCTGCCGACGCGCCGGACAGCCAGGGCGTCGCCGTTGCGGCCGAGGACCAGGGCGCCGCCGGCGTGCGGCACGGCGTCGACGGCGGTGAACGGATCGTCGAAAGCCGTCACGCGGCGCGCTTCCATGATGACTTGCCCGTGCGCGTCCGTCACGGCGGCGTACGTCACTTTGCCGTTGTCGACCGTCTCGAAGATGATGAGCGCCCGCGTGCCGGTCCAGACGATCGACGGCGGCGCGTCGAAGAAGATGCCGAAGCCGGCGAGCAGCGTCGTCGGCGCTTCGGTGAGGAGCTGACCGTCGGGGCCGAGCCGGCGGAGGAAGAAGCCGCGCCCCTGGTCCGCGTAGACGACGAGGTACTCCTCGCCCGTCCAGACCGCGTCGGGCCAGCGTCCGCTGCCGAGCGGCGTGCGGGTGCGGCGGGCCACCGAGTCATCGGGGCCGACGACGGTGGCGTAGAGCTGCGAGGTGAAGGCGTTGAAGTCGGTGGACTTCACGTCGTCCCAGACCGCGAGGATGTTGCGGCCGTCGGTGGCAGTGTCGATCTCGACGGTATCCGACGGCGCGGCGGTGGTCGTCGACGGCAGGACGAGCTCGCGTGGGGTCGAGACGACGTAGTCCGCCTGAGCCAGCGAGGGCAGCAGTGCGGCGAGGACCAGCAGCAGGCAGTTTCGTTTCATGGTCGGTTCCTCTTCGGGTGTGCCGTCAGCGGATGGCACGGCGGCGTGGCGGCAGCCCGGCACGGGTGACGATGCGGAAGACGTTCCCATGCGTTTCGGCGGTCATTCGTTCGAGCGAAAGGAAGAGATAGTGGCCGCCGCTGCGGGATACGGCCACGGTGGCCGGAACCTGTTCGTAGCGGGCACGGTGCGGCGGCGCATCCATGAGATGGCCGTCGCGGTTCACGCGGATCTGTTTGACCGCGTCGTCCGGGGAAGACCGCCAGGCGATCGTGTAGTTCGTACCGTTCCACCAGGTATCCAGCAGCACTTTGCGGTCGTCCCCTTCCGTGAGGATCTCGATGGCGTCGCCGTCTCCGGTGATGACGCGCCCCTCATGATCGACGGTGATGCCCGCAATGAAGTCGTTAACGACGTTGAGGTTGTGTGACAACCAGGCGATGAAGACGCGGTCGCCGTCGGTGGCGAGCTCGAACGAGCCCACCTGCGACTGCGCGTCCAGTAGTTGCACCGGGGCCTCGAGCGGGGTGCCGTCGAGCGCGAGACGCAGGCCGTACAGGCGGCCGTAGCCGTCGAGCCACGCGAAGTAGAGGTGGTCGCCGGTCCGGATGACGCGCATCGAGCGCAGGTTCACCTCCGTCTGGAAGAGCACCGTTTCGGAGACGAAGGTGCCGTTCGCGTCGAGCCGCGCGACGCCGATGTCCGAGCCGTTGCAGCGGCTGCGAAAGAGGAGCAGGCCGTCCTCGTCGTTGGTAACGGCGTGGGTGATGGCGCATTCGCCCTCGAAGCGGCCGATCCCGCCGGCGGGGAAGCCGTTCTGGTCGAGCACGAGCCAGCTCTCGCCGGCGAAGACGAAGTAGCGGTCGCCGAGGCGGGTCAGCTCGACGGTGCGGCGGACGCCGGTGAGAGGCATCAGCTCGTGCGGCTCGCGCAGCGGGTTGCCGGCCGCGTCGACCACCATCGAGAGGATGCGTCCCTCGACGTTGTCGCCTTCCTGCCAGACGACGAGATGGCCGGCCGGATGCGCTTCGGAGTCGACGTACATCTGCTGCGGCGCGGATTTCGAGACGAGAATGGGATCGCCGAGGCGTTGCACAGAGAGAGCGCCGTAGAACTGCAGACGGGGAAGCGAGCCGGTGGAGTACAGCACGGCCAGCCGTCCATCCTCGGTGGGGAGGACGGCCGGTGAGGCAGAGCCGTCGATGCTTTCATCGAGCCTGCGCTCGTCAACTACTTGACCGTTGGCGTCGAGGAGCGCGGTCCTGAGGCCGGCGCGTGAGATCACGACGAAGCCGGAACGTGCGGCGGCGACAGCAGGGTTGGTGTGAAAATCAGAGGAGAAGATCGTGAAGGGCTCGCCGCGCGGGGCGCCGTTCGCGTCCAGGAGGCGGCCGCGCAACCCCTGCGACGGCAAGCTCCAGACGATGAGGAACTGGTTCCCGTTCGCGGCGATCGTCGGCACCGTCCGGTCGGGCGCGATGATGTGGGTGACGCCGGCTGGCGTGCCGTCGGCGGTCAGCCGCTCCGTGACGACGCCGTGCAGGTTGTCGTAACCGGTGAGCAGGAGTCCGTTCAGCGTGAGGGCGAGCTCCGCGGGATGGAAGGACTCGCGGAGCGGCAGCTCGCGCACCGTGGCCGTGCCGTCGCGCTCGATGGTCGCCAGCATTGTCGGGTTGACGAGCGCGTTCGCGCTGCCGAGTCGAACGGCGCCCCAGACGACGTGCGCGCGCTCGCCCGTCCAGACGATCGAGGGCCGCGGCAGTTGGGCGAACTGGAAGGAAGTGATCGTGCCGAGGCGTGTTGGCTCCGCCGCCAGCGGCCGCCCGTCTGGGTCGAGCCGCGTGAACCAGATGTTGCCGGTATCGGCCCAGACGACGAAGTAGTCGTTACCGGTCCAGACGGCGTCAGGAGCGCGGCCGGTGTCGTCGAGGAGGATGCGTGTCGGGCTGGTGGTCGAGCCGTCGGGGCGGACGACATTGGCGTAAAGGTTCGAGGTGAAGAAGCCGCGCGAGCGGGGCAGGACATCAGGGAAGACGGTGAGAATGTTGACGTTGTCGGTAGCGACCGCGCCGTCGATCGCGTTGGCGCGCGCGGGGAGAGGAACCGGCGAAGGGATCAGCTCGCGGGCCGGCGTGAGTGCCTGCGCCGCGAGTAGCGTGGGGAGAAGGGCGATGAGGAATCCGAGAGCAAGGCGGCGCATGTGCGTTCGTCCTGCTCTACGGCTCAGGGATGGAAATCGTCCACAAAACCAGACTCTACGCTGCGGCTCCTCCGGCGTGCGATCCTGCACCGATGTGCCTGATCGCGCTCGCGCACCGCGCGTCGGAAAAGTATCCGCTGGTGATCGCCGCCAACCGTGACGAGGACCACACGCGTCCTACCCGCGCCGCCGCATTCTGGGACGACGCACCGGACGTCCTCGGCGGACGCGACGTGCTGCACGGCGGCGGCTGGCTTGCGCTGCGCGGCAGACGCTTCGCCGCGGTGACGAACCTGCGCGGCGGCGTCCGCGCGCCGCAGAACCGTTCGCGCGGTGCGCTGGTCGGAGACTTCGTGCGCGGCACGATGGCGCCTGACGCCTACGTGCAGGAGGTCGCGCAACACACCGCGGAGTACACGCCGTTTCATCTGTACGCGGGCGTCATCGGCGAGGAAGCGCTGCATTTTTCTGAGACGGTCACGCGGCTCGCGCCGGGCGTCCACGGCGTGAGCAACGCGCCGGCCGGCGAGCGCTGGCCGAAGGTGGACGCGATCATCGCCCGCACCGCCGCCGCGCTCCGGCTGGCGAGCGCCGAGGAGATCATCGAGGATCTGCTGGCATTTCTCTCCACCGACCGCGGCACCGGCCAGTTCGAGTCGGAGCCGTTCATTCGTGGCGACCGGTACGGCACACGCGCCTCCACCGTGATCGTGGCCACGCCGGAAGAGACGTGGCTCGTGGAGCAGAGCTGGGCGGCCGGCGGGGTGGCGGTGGGCGAGCGCCGGCTGTTCCGGCTGTAAGGCAATGAAGCGGCGCCTGCCGGCGCGGACAGACAGGAGTGTCTGTCCCACATAGAAGTCTTGCCGAATGTCGATCACTCGCGGGCACGCCAACCTTCAATGTGGGACAGACACTCTTGTCTGTCCACGCCCGCAGGCGCCTGGTTCCCCGGAGTCGCTCACGTTCGGTGTTGAGACGTTGGTCGCGCCCCTGTCCCACGCTCCTCGAGCGTGATCTCCGAGATCACTCCTTGCGCTTGGGGAGAGTGACGATGAACTTTGCGCCCTGGCCTACGCCCGCGCTCTCGGCGCGGACCGTGCCGTGGTGGCGCTGCACCAGGTGCTGCACGATCGACAGGCCCAGGCCCAGCCCCGCGTGTCTGCGCGAATCGCCTACGCTGGCCTGCCGGAAACGATCGAAGACGTGGGGGAGGAACTCGGGGCTGATGCCTTCGCCCGTATCTTCGACCACGAGCTCGGCTTCATCGCCGAGGTCATTCACCGACACGGTCACGCGTCCACCGGCGGGGGTGAACTTGATGCCGTTCACCACGAGGTTCGTCACAATCTGGCGGATGCGGTCGGGATCGCCGTTGATGGGCACCGGCTCGTCGCCGAGCCGTGCCTCCAGCTCCACCCCTTTGGCCTCGGCGGAGATGCGCAACGTGTCGAGGGCGCCACTCACAATCCTGGTCAGCTCCGTCCGCAGCCGGGTGATCGACAGCTTCCCGGCGATGATGCGGGAGACGTCGAGCAGGTCGTCGACGAGCCGCGCCTGAGCCTTGGCGCTGTTGCGCAGTGCTTCGAGGGGCGCGAGCAGGTCGGGGTCGTCCTCGTGCGTCATCGTGAGGAAGTCGGCCCAGCCGATGACGGTCGTCATCGGGGTGCGCAGCTCGTGCGAGAGGATCGCCAGGAACTCGTCTTTCGCGCGGCTGGCGCGCTCCGCGTCTTCACGCGCCCCGCGCTCGCTCTCGAAAAGGTGGGCCCGCTCGAGGGCGATCGCGCACTGCCCGGCCACGCTGACGACGAAGCTCTGTTCCTCTTCGGTGAAGTTGTGCTCCTCGGCGAAGACGAAGCCGATGACGCCGAGGGAGCGGCCATTCAGCACGAGCGGAATCGCGGCCCATGCGCGCCCGCTCTTCGGGACGTCGCGCATTTCGGGAATCAGCTCGTGCGCCTCCTCCACGTTGCGCAGCCAGACGGGCGTGGCCATCCGCGCGGCGCGCGCGAGAGGCCACGGCGCGGAGACAGGGATCGTCCGGAACCGCGAGACCACCTCGGGCGGCAGCCCATCGTGCCGGGCGAGGATGAGGTTCTGACCGTAGCGGAGCGTCAGGACCGTCTGCTGCGCCTGCACGACGCGGCCGACTTCGCTCATCATCGCGTCACAGACGGCGTCGGTCGTCACGGCACGCGAAAGCGCTGCGGTCAGCGTCTGCAGGTGGGAGATGCGGCGTGGGG
>DASWMP010000057.1:0-6557 GCA_036399695.1 Thermoanaerobaculia bacterium
AATTGGTGCCGACGCCATCCCATGTGGCGCCCAGCGGATAAGGACGGCCAGGCCAGATTCGCACTGCGGATTTCCTTTCGATGCAGGACTCGCACGCGGGCTCCGCAAAGGCCTTGCCACTGGGAGTTGGGCGGTTGGCGGTTGGGCGGTTGGGCGGAGGAGGGTGGCCATGGTCCTTCGCCGCTCCGGCATATCGGTTAACTGTGTCTCCGCCCAACTGCCAACCGCCAACTGCCAACCGCCAACTCCCCCGTGGGATGACAAACCGAGCGGTTCGTGTTAGATGAGTCGCTCCAAAATGGCCGACCCACGCTTTATTCGCAATTTCTCGATCATCGCGCACATCGATCACGGCAAGACGACCCTCTCGGATCGTCTGCTGCAGACGACCGGTGCCGTCGAACAGCGCGACATGCACGAGCAGATGCTCGACGACATGGATCTCGAGCGCGAGCGCGGCATCACGATCAAAGCGCGCGCCGTCACCCTTCGCTACCGCGCGAACGACGGCCAGGAGTACATCTTCAACCTCATCGACACGCCGGGCCACGTCGACTTCAGCTACGAAGTCTCCCGTTCGCTCGCCGCGTGTGAAGGGGCGATCCTCGTCGTCGACGCCACCCAGGGCGTCGAAGCGCAGACACTCGCCAACAGCTACCTCGCCATCGAGAACGATCTCGCCATCCTGCCGGTCATCAACAAAGTCGACCTACCGTCGGCCGATCCGGAGCGCGTACGCGAGCAGATCGAGAACGTCATCGGCCTCGACGCTCACGACGCCGTCTTCGCTTCCGCGAAAGCAGGCATCGGCGTCGCCGAGATCCTCGAAAAGATCGTCACCCACATCCCCGCGCCGACCGGCAATCCCGACGGCCCGCTCCGGGCGATGCTCTTCGATTCCTGGTACGACTCCTACCGCGGTGTCATGTGCCTCGTGAAGATGGTGGACGGCGAGCTGCGCCGCGGCATGAAGGTCAAGTTCATGTCCACCGGCCGCGAGTACGAGATCACCGAGCTGGGTGTCTTCACCCCGAAGCCGAAGGCGATGGATTCCCTCGGCGTCGGCGAGGTCGGCTTCTTCTCCGCGAACATCAAGGACATCGTGCAGGCGAAGATCGGCGACACCATCACCGAGACCCGGCAGACGCCCGAGATGCTGCCCGGCTTCCAGGAAGTGAAGCCGATGGTCTTCGCCGGCCTTTTTCCCATCATCACCGAGGAGTACGAGAACCTGCGTGATGCGGTCGGGAAGCTCAAGCTCAACGACGCGTCCTTCTCCTTCGAGCCCGAAAACTCCGTCGCCCTCGGCTTCGGTTTCCGTTGTGGCTTCCTCGGCCTGCTGCACATGGAGATCATCCAGGAGCGGCTCGAGCGGGAGTTCAACCTCGAACTGCTCACCACCGCCCCCGGCGTGCGTTACCGCGTCACGCTCACGGACGGCGAAGTCGTCGAAGTCGAGAACCCGCAGAAGCTGCCCGATCCGTCGTACATCCAGATGATCGAGGAGCCGTTCCTCGAAGTCACGATGCTGACCACCGACGAATTCGTCGGCCCCATCATCGCCCTGGCCATCGACCGCCGCGGCACGCAGAAGAAGCTCGAATACGTCAGCGCCAACCGCGTCATGCTCGTCTACGAGATGCCGCTCAACGAGGTCATCCTCGACTTCTTCGACAAGCTCAAGTCGCTCTCCCGCGGCTACGCCTCGCTCGACTACCAGCTCATCGGCTACCGCGAGAGCGACCTCGTGAAGATGGACATCCTCATCAACGGCGAGCCCCTCGACGCCCTCTCGCTCATCGTGCACAAGGACAAGGCCTACCCCCGCGGCAAGATGCTCGTCGAAAAGATGAAGGAATTCATCCCCCGCCAGATGTTCGAAGTCGCGTTGCAGGCCGCCATCGGCAACCGCGTCGTCGCCCGCGAGACCGTCAAAGCGCTCCGCAAGAACGTCCTCGCGAAGTGCTACGGCGGCGACATCAGCCGCAAGCGCAAGCTCCTCGAAAAACAGAAAGAGGGCAAGAAGCGCATGAAGCGCGTCGGCAAGGTCGAGATCCCGCAGGAAGCCTTCCTCGCGGTGTTGAAGATCGACTAGAGACGGCGGGTGTTCGAGTGTTTGGAGTGCGGCAGCGACGCTTCATCAGCTGCCGCTTTCAGATAGCGGAAGCGTCGAGCTTCCGCCGTTACTCGTGCACGCCACGTGGGCCGCGGCTCGACGCCGCGGCTGTGGGAAAGCGGCAGCTGGTGAAGCGTCGCTGCCGCACTCCAAACTTTGCGGTCTTGTATGTGTGGCACTCCGAGATGGTGATGCCGCTCACATCCGCCGAATAACCTGGCACTCATCTCGCTCTTTGGTCGAAATGCGGCGGCGCGGTTTTGGCCGGCGCGACTGAGATGAAATGATTGATTGCGAGATGCCGTACGTTGAGGTGATCCCTCGATTTCTTCGACACACTGAAATCGACTTCACTGGAGAGGTTCGCGCCCGAACGAGCTCCACCCAGTAGGCCAGCGCAGGTTGTTGAGGATTGACTGATCTCCTCCCCGGCGGGAGGAACCCATGAAATCTTCGAAGCTGTTCCTTGCTACTACCACCACCCTCCTCATCGCCGCTGCCGCCCAGGCCGCGAGCGTCAACATGGATGATCCGCGGCGCGCGCTCGGGCGCGAAGACGACGTCAGGGTCGATGCCCAGATCTTCCAGGAAACCGTCTCCTCCGGTTCGCCGATCGCCGTCACGTATCAGATCCAGAACCTGACGGCGTCCACCGTGGCCATCGCCGCGAAGACCGCCTCGGCCACGTACGATCCGGAGACGCAGACCATCACCGTCTCGATCGGTTCCGAAGTGCCGGACTCCGGCCACATGCCGCAGCTCGTGACCATCGCGCCGGGCGAGAAGAAGACGCTGCAGGTCGCGGCGACGCCGCAGTTCGTGCTGCCGCGCGTGCAGTCGCCGTACGTCAGCGCGCCCCGCTACGTGCAGGTGAAGGTGAACATCCTCCGCCATCTCGAGCCGTTCGTCCCGCTCATCGAGCGTCAGGGCAAGTCGCCGAATCAGCGCATCGCGCTTTCGGACGAGCTGTTCGACCGCTGGCTCGAGAGCAACGACGCGATCTTCCTCAACGCCATCCCGGTGCGCTGGCAGGCGCGTGACAAGAGCGCCATGCCGGACGCCGAGCGCCGCAGCCGCGGCTCTTTCTGAGCAGAATGGAAACGCCGGGCGTGTGAAGCTGCGGGATTTGTCGCAACTTCACACCGGCGGCTGCGCGGGGCGTTATCCTCGTCGACGTAGCAAGGAGGAGCCCCGTGAAACCCTATGCCCTAGTCGCAACGCTGCTGTTCCTCACCGCGTGCGCATCGCAGCCTGTCAGCATGGACGAGCCGCGGCGCGTGGTCGGCACCGAGAACGACGTACGCATCGACGCCGAAGTCTTCGGCGAAAAGATCGCCTCGAGCCAGACGCTCGCCATCAAGTACGACATCACGAACAACCGGTCGATGCCCATCGCCGTCGCCGACATGATCCCGGCCACGACGTACGACGCGGAGACGCGCGTCGTCACCGTGAGCCTCGGCTCGGAAGTGCCCGGTGCGGAGCTGCTGCCGCGGCTCGTCACCATCGCGCCGGGTGAGAAGAAAAGCTTCACCGTCGGCGCGCGCATGAACTTTCCGGTCATCAGCGCCTACGGCGTCCCGGCGCCGAATCAGCTCCGTCTCAAGCTCAACTTCCTCGGCAACACGAAAGAATTCTCGCAGTTGCTCAACATCAGCGAGAAAGCCGTGCACGACAAGCAGCTCGCCGATCAGCTCTTTCCCGTCTGGGTCGAGCAGAACGAGGTCGTGCTGACGAACACGCTCCCGATGCGCTGGGGTGCTGCCGATCCCTCGCTCATGCCGGCCGACATGCGTGGCGGGCGGCGCAGCACCGGCGGCAGACCGTAAAAGCAGTTGGCGGTAGGCAGTTGGCGGTAGGCAGGAAAAAAACAGTCCGCGTGCGATGTCCGCACACACGGCAAGGCGGCTGGTAGTTGGGGGCGCAGTAGAGATCGTTCTCACGAGTCTCTACTGCCAACCGCCAACTGCCAGCCGCCAACTCGTCTCTAGTAACTCTTCAGAGCTTCGGGCTCGTTTTCGTAGACTTCGAAGACGGTGATGAGCTGGGTGACGTGGAGCAGCTCGTTGAGCTTTGCGGGGAGGTGGAGGAGCTTGAGCTTGCCGCCACGGTTCGTCACGGTCGTGAACGAGCCGACGAGCTCGCCGATGCCGGACGAGTCGATCGTCGTGACGCCGCTCATGTCGAGCAGGAGATTCGTCTTCCCGCTGTTCATCGCATTCATGATGACCTCGCGGAGCTGGGTATCTCCCGATCCGATCGTGATCTTCCCCTGAAGATTGATCACCTCGACGCCGTCGACGGTCCGAGTAGTCGCTTTCATCCTTCTCTCCTTGCCTCTGTCAGACTTTCCCGCTGGCGATGCCGTTCCCTTTGCCAAGGTTCTTGGTCATCACCAGTGACGTTCCACCGTTGTCGTGGAACGAGTAGTGGACTTCATCCATGAACGTCTTCATGTAGAAGATGCCGCGGCCGCTCGTCTTCATCAGATTCTGCGGGTTGAGCGGATCGCTGACCTGCGCGGGGTCGAACCCCTGACCCTCGTCCGAGATCCTGATCTCGAGCTCGAGGCCTCGCAGGTCGAAAGTGGCGAACACCTTCTTCCGGACATCCAGTTTGTTGCCGTGCTTGATGGCGTTGGCGACGGCCTCGCGGACGGCCATCCCGATCCAGTGCGAGCCATCTTCGTCGACACCTGCGTTTTCACACAGGTGTTCGGCGATCACCTGAACCAGTTCGATATTCTCGAATCGGCTGCTGATCGTAATCTCGATCCGCTCGCTGTCGCCACGCTCCATGACCTGAATCGCCCGGCATTCTAAGTGAACGGAATGGCGTGCGCAAACCGCCCGTTCCGCTCCGCATGTCGAGACGCCTCGCCGCGCCCTTGTTTCTCTTCCTCGTCGCCTCGTCCTGCCTTGCTGCCAGCGACCTCGAGCCTCACCTCCGCAGCGTAGAGCAGATCCGGGGCCGGAAGTTCGTCACCGAGGTGAAAAATGTGACGATCGACCGCTCCGAGCTCCCTAAACGTCTCGAAGAACAGATGAAGAAGGAGATGCCCTACTCGCCGGAAGACTGGGGCATCATCCTCCGGTCGCTCCAGCTTGTCGATGGGGATACGAAAGACATCCTTCCGAAGCTCATCGACCTGTACGAGAGCCAGGTCCTCGCTTTCTACGATCCGAAGACGCACGTCTATTACTCCATCAAGCAGCTCCCGAAGTTCGATACAGACCTGCCGGTCGACCCCAAAATGCTCGAGGCCACGGTAGTCGTGCACGAACTGATGCACGCCCTGCAGGACCAGCACTGGAACATCGGCGAGAAGACCGAAGCCCTCAAGAACAACACCGACGCCAGCATGGCCTATCACGCCCTGCTCGAAGGGGAAGCCTCCTTCGTGATGATGGCCGACATGGTCGGCAAGATGGGCGTGAAGATCGACGACATCGTCAAGAACGACGCGATGTTCAGCAGCATGGCGGCCGCCGCGGCCAGCCAGGCCATGACCAGCGGCGATGCGCCGAAGTACTTCGTCGAGGCGCTCGCCTTCCCTTATCTCAAAGGACTCGAGTTCGTGATCGCCGCCTACAAGCGCGGCGGCTGGAAAGAGCTCGACCGCATCCACGCCAATCCGCCGCGCTCGACGCGCGAGATCCTCCATCCCGAGGATTACTTCAACCGCGTGAAGCTGGCGAACTTCGACTCCAAGTGGCAGCAGGACCTGCCGGGCGTCATCTCCGTCGAGCGCCTTGGTGAGTTCCACTGGACGTATCTCCTCGGCAAGGACGCGGCGCGCGGCTGGACCGGAGACCGTGTGGCCGTCGCCAGGAACGGCACCGTCATCGCCGAGACGACGTGGGAGTCGCCCGAGCGCGCCAAAGTCTTCGCCGACGCCTACGGCGCGTTCCTCAAGGGCCGCGGCCTCGAAGCCAAAGTGACGCAGGACGGCGCCACGGTGCGCGCCAGCTACGTGGCCAAATGAACGTCGACTTCGCGAACCTGACGGCCGACCTGCTCTCCGGCGTCTTCCGCCAGAACCTGGAGGAAGAGCTGGCCGCCGGTTTCCGCCAGATCCACGACTTGGGCGAGCGTCTCCCGACGGCATCGCATTACGCCTCCCAGATCGCCGAGATCGTGAACCGCGGGGCGGGAGACGGGTTGCCGGCCGAGCTGAAGTTCGAGCTCTATCAGGAGATTCTCCTGGCCTGCGAGAACGCCCGCGCCACGGTCCTCGGCGAAGAGCCCAAGCCGTCGTAAGGCATTCTCGGAGTGCGGTGGCGCACGGAGGGTGTCTCAAAACGGTGCGCCTCGATCTACTCCCTTGGTTCTGCGGTCGATGAACCGGCGCCTGCGGGCGCGGACAGACAGGAGTGTCTGTCCCACATTCAGATTCCGCCGAATATCGGGCACCCGCGGGCACGCTGGCATTCAATGTGGG
>DASWMP010000058.1:0-16312 GCA_036399695.1 Thermoanaerobaculia bacterium
GTGAGGTACCCCCGCCTACCTCGTGAGGTACCCCCGCCTACCTCGGGAGGTACCCCCCGCCTACCTCGCGAGGTACCCCCGCCTGCCTCGCGAGGTACCCCTGCCTGCCTCGTGAGGTACCCCTGCCTACCGTGCAAGAGCCCCCAGATGGCCTGCAGCACCAGGGGGAACGATGGGACCTATGGGACAGATGGGACCTATGGGACCTATGGCTGCGCTCCGCGGAGCGTCGGTCGGTGGACCCTGCAACGCTGCGCTCACCGGAGCCCATAGGTCCTATAGGTCCCATCTGTCCCATAGGTCCCATCGTTCACCCTTACAATCCCCCCGTGACCCTCTACGTCTACGCCGTGACCGCCGACCCGGTCCTCCCTGAGACCGAAGGGGTCGACCGGACCATGCAGTTCGGCGCCGTGGAGGCCGGAAACCTGGCGGCCGTCTTCAGCAGGGTCACGGACGAGGAGTTCTCGCAGGACGTCATCGACCGGCGGGCCGCCGATCTGGAGTGGCTCGGCGCCATCGGCTATCGCCACCAGGACGTCGTCGCGGCGCTGATGAAGCAGACGGCCATCGTCCCCTTGCGGGCGTTCACGCTCTTCAGCAGCGAAGAGGCCGTCCGCGCCTACCTCCTCGAGCACGCCGAGCTGCTGCGCAAGGTGCTGGAGCGCCTGGCGGGGCGGCAGGAGTGGACGTTGCGCGTGGAGTTCGAGCCGCAGCGCTGGAGCGAGTCGCTGGTGGGGCGAATCGAGTCGTTACGCGCGCTGCAGGACGATATCGCCGCCGCCACACCCGGCAAGGCTTTCCTCCTGCGCAAGAAGCTGGACGACGAGAAGAAGCGCGCCTCGCGCGACGCCGAACAGCAGGTCGTCTCCGAGATCGAGCGGCGCGTGCTCGAGAAGCTCGTCTGCGAGACGGTCTCGGAATCGCGCGAGCGGCGCGACGGGGCGTTCCCGCAGATCAACGTGCTGGTAAACCGTGACGAGGAATCGCTGTTGCAGGAACTGCACGAAGAGCTCGGCCGCACGTACGAGCAGGAAGGGGTCACGCTCGCGCTGACCGGTCCGTGGCCGCCGTACACATTCGCTCATGTCTGATCTGCTCCGTCCCGACGAAGAGCTCCCGCTGCTCGAAACGATCGATCATCTGCTCGATCGCGGCGTCGTCATCGCCGGCGAAGCCGTGATCTCCATCGGCGACGTCGATCTCCTCTACCTCGGCCTGAACGTCATCCTGGCTAACGTCGACGCGGTCATCCGGACGAGCAAGCGCAAATGAGGCACGTCATCATCGGCGCGCACCTGCGCCGTGAAGACGTCGAGCCGCACGCCGCGGCCCTTCCCGCGGGCGACCTGTTTCTGAGCGCGCTGGAGATCGCGGACGAACAGCCGGTCGGCGATCGCGCGCTGCTGCTGCGCGTCGCGGCGGTGCGGGCGAAGCTGGTCGAGCAGGCGACGTTCATCGCCATCCGTTACGGTTTCGCGGCCTGGAGCCCGGCCGAAGCGGCGGCGAAATGCGCACCGTTCCTCATGAAGTGGAAAGCCGTGCTCGAAGAGAACGTCGAGCGGGTGGAGATGACGCTCAAGGTCGCGGCCACGACGTCAGTCCCGCGTCCCAGCCGGCACGACTTCACCAGCGGCGCCGAGTATCTCCGCGCGCTGCACGCGGCCACGAACGCCGTCGCCGTCGATCCGCGGTTCCGCGCCGAGGTCGACGCGACGCTGCTGCCGCTGGCGATCAAGCATCGCTGGTCGGCGCGCGATGAAAAGTCGCTGGAGCTGGCGCTGCTCGTCGAGCGCGCGAACGTCGACGCCGTGAATCGCGCCGGCGAAGCCTTGCGCCGCCCGGGCGTCGCCTTCATGCTCTCCGGTCCCTGGCCGCTGGAGGTCTTTGCCGATGATCACGAATGAAGAAGCGCAGCTCCGCGCCGCCCTCGACTTCACCGACTCGGTGATGCCGGACCGCATCAACGCCGACGCACAGTCCGTAGAGAACGGCCTGGCCAAGCTGGTCCTCTCGATCGTGGAACTAGTGCGCCGCCTCCTCGAAAAGCAGGCCCTCCGCCGCATGGACGCCGGCAATCTCACGGAAGCAGAGATCGAGCGCCTCGGCGAAGCGCTGATGAAGCTCGAAGAAAAGATGGCCGAGCTGAAGCAGTCCTTCGGCTTCAACGACGACCAGTTGAACCTGAAGCTGGGTCCGCTGAAGCTGTGGGAGTAGTCGTCCCCAATCCTGAGCGAAGCGAAGGATCAGTGGAGCTACAGCTGAGCCTGTGGCGCGAGAGCCGCTGTGGCTCCATTGATCCTTCGCTCCGCTCAGGATGAAGACTCCGCTTGACTCGCCACGGTGAAATGGGCAATCGTTTCCGCCGCACGTAGAGGGGGGAGGCCGAATTGGCAATCGAAGATCGAGGAGCGCTCCAGCGGCAGCCGCAGGGGTTAGTCGACATCCTCGACAAGATTCTCGATAAGGGGTTGGTCGTGGCCGGTGACGTGAAAGTGTCGCTGGCGAACGTCGAGCTCCTGACGATTCAGCTTCGCCTGGTCATCTGCTCGATCGATAAAGCGGAGGCGATCGGGATCAACTGGTGGCGGTCGGACCGCTTCTACTCCAGCGACCCTCGCGCACTCCGCGAACCGGAAGACATCGATGCCCTGAAAGCGCGCATCGACGAGCTCGAACGACAACTGAATTCTCGCGAAAGAGAGAGGTAAGCAATGGCCGTTGAACGCGCACCGGGCGGCACCAGTCTCATCGACGTCCTCGACCGCATCCTCGACAAGGGTATCGTCGTCGACGCCTGGGTCCGCATCTCCCTCGTCGGCATCGACCTGATCACGGTCGAAGCCCGCGTCGTCATCGCTTCGATCGATACGTATCTCAAATACGCGGAAGCAGTCGGTATCACCTCGACCGTCGCCCGCCCGGCCCTCGGGCCCGGCGAAGGCGGCACGACGACCGCCGGCACGACCGGGGTCCCGGGCGGCGTTACCAGACCGTAAGGCGAGTTGGCGGTTGGCGGTACGCGCGCTTCGCGCGCTCGCGGTTGGCAGTAGAACCGGTGCAACTCTCCGGTCCACTGCCCACCGCCAACTGCCTACTGCCCAACTACTTCTTCAACCACCGGTCGAACCACTCGCCCACGGTCTGGAACCAGAGGCGCGAGTTCTGCGGCTTGAGCACCCAGTGCCCCTCGTCGGGGAAGTAGAGCATCCGCGAGGGGACACCGCGCCGCTGGAGGGTGGTGAAGAGCTGGAAGCCTTCGCCGATCGGTACGCGGTAATCGAGCTCGCCGTGCGTCACGAGGGTCGGGGTGTTGAAGTTCTTGGCGAAGCGGTGCGGCGACCACTTCTGGTAGAGCTCGGGGTTGTCCCACGGATTGCCGCCGAACTCCCACTCGGGAAACCACTGCTCCTCGGTCACGCCGTACATCGACTCCAGGTTGTACACGCCGGCGTGGGAGACGAGCGCTTTGAAACGGTCGCTGTGGCCGAGGATCCAGTTGACCATGTAGCCGCCGTAGGAGCCGCCGGCGGCTCCCAGGCGTGAGGCATCCACGTACGGCTGCGCGGCGAACCAGTCGACGCCATTCATCAGGTCGACGTAGACGCGTCCGGCCCAGTCGCGGGAGATCTGCTCGACGAACTGCTGGCCGAAACCGCTCGAGCCCCGCGGGTTGGGCATCAGGATGACGTAGTCCTTGGCGGCGAAGATCTGCGGATTCCAGCGGTATGACCAGGCGTCGCCCCAGGCTCCCTGCGGGCCGCCGTGAATGAGGACGATGGCCGGGTACTTCTTCGACGGGTCGAAGTTCGGCGGCTTGATCAGGTGCGCCTGGATGCGCGCGCCGTCGGCGCCGGTCCAGAACACGTCGCTCGCGTCGCCCATGCGGATCTGCGAGAGCAGGGCGTCGTTGTCGCGGGTGAGGCGCACAGGCTTGCCGTTGCGGGCGAGCGCGAAGATCTCGGCCGGCCGCTCCAGCGTGGAGAGCTGATACACGAGCGTCTTGCCGTCGCGGCTGACCTGCACCCCGCCGGCCGAGCCTTCGGAGTTGACGAGGCTCGTGCGGCCGTCGACGCTCATTTCGTAGATCGCGGTCTTCCCCCTCAGCGGGGCGGTGATGAACATCGACCGGCTGTCGGGCGACCAGGTGATCGATTCGATCCAGTCGTTGAAATCGCTGCCGATGCGGCGCGACGAGCCGGCCGTGCGGTCGTAAAGCCAGAGCTCCCAGAGGTCGGACTCGTAGCCATTGCGCGACTGCGAACGGTAGGCGATGTAGCGGCCGTCCGGCGAATAGGAGGGGCTGGTGTCGGCGCCGGTACGGGTGGTGATGCGGCGCGCTTCGCCGCCGGTCGCGGCAGGCATGAGGGGGACGATGAACAGGTCGGAGTTGGTCGACCGCTCCGGCCTCTCGTCGGTATTGCGGGCGTAGACGAGCTCCCGCCCGTCCGGCGAGACGTCGAACTCATCGCCGCCGCCGATGGAGAACGGCGGGGCATCGAAGGCGCCGGGAGTGAGGTCGCGCGCCGCGCCGCCGTTGATCGGGTGGTAGACAATGTGCGCGCGCGTCGGTCCCTGCCAACTGTTCCAGTGACGGAACAGGAGGCTGTCGAGGACGCGCGCCTGCGTCGGTGCGCTGGAGGCGGCGTTGTTCTTCTGTTCCGCGCAGGCCGGATCGACGCCGCAGTCGGGGTAGATGTCGCTGACGAAGATGATGCCCGTACCGTCCGGCGTCCACTTCACCGAGCCCGCGCCGCCGGCGATGCTGGTCAGCTTGCGCGACTGGCCGGTGGCGACGTCGAGCAGATAGACCTGCTTCGGGTTGCCGTCGCGGTTGGAGACGTAGGCGATGGTCTTGCCGTCGGGCGACCAGACCGGACCTTCGTCCTGTTTAGTTCCGTCCGTCAGCTTGCGCGATTCGCCCCCTTTGACCGGGACGAGATAGATCGCACTGCGGCGGACGTTGCCGGCAAGGTCGATGGTCGACGCGTCGTAGGCGACCCAGTTGCCGTCCGGCGAGAGCTGCGGCGCCCCGATGCGCCGAACCGCGGCCATGTCTTCGAAGGTGATCGGACGCTGCGCGAGCGCCGAGGTGGCGAGGATGAGCAGGAACAGGCCTGTGGTGAGACGTTTCATAGTTCGTTGTCCGTTCTCCGTTGTCCGTTGTCCGTGTCGTGTGGTGGTCGGTTGTCGATGTTTTGGTTGTTGGTTTTTGGTTTTTCGTTGTCGTGGTTCGCCGTCCGATCAGGTGCTCCCAGAGCGCAGCACGGACAACGGACAACGAGCCCCCAAACCAAAAACCCAAAACCAAAAACCAACAACCAACCCCCCCTCCGCCTACCGGATGTACCCCAGCGAGCGGAGATTCTCGTAGTACTCCTCATTGGCGGTCGAGGCCGGCGTGGTCTGCGTCCGGTTCCCGTAGCTAACGATCCGCGCGTCGGCGGGAGTCCCTGCGAGGGACTTGCCCGGCATCTCGGTCGAGAGGGGGAAGCCCATGAGGCCGGCGATGGTGGGGGCGACGTCGTAGGGGGTGGCCGGTACGGCGAGCGGAAGCGTGGCGGCGATGATGGCGTGGCCTTGCTGCCCTTCGCCCGGGAGGCCGGTAAGGAGGACGTCGTAGCCGCGGGCGCGGAGCATGGCGACAGTCGAGGCGACGCCGTCGAGGGCGCGGACCGACATGGCCAGTTGCGCCGAACGGTCGAGCTCGAGCCGGTTCAGGATCACGTCGAGCGCCGGGAGGTATACGGTGAGGAAGCGGGGCGAGCCGGCGAGCGCTGCTTCTGCACGCCGCACGGCAATGGCGTCCACCTGCAGCGCGTTGCCCCGCGCCTCGTTGAAGATCGCCGACTGATCCTCGCTCGTCCACCAGTTCACGGCCACGCTGGGGATGCCGTAGCGGGCGAAGATCTCCCAGACGTAGTCGCGGCGGCGGACGGTCGGCGGGAGCGGTTCGCGGCGGACGATGCCGAGGAGTGGGGCTACGTCCTGAAGGATGACGTCGCTGCGGGAGAGGCGCTGGAGGATGTGCCGTCCGCCGGCGAAGCGGACCCCGGCGATGGCGCGGACACGGTGCGCCTCGGTGCGGACGCCGGTGCCGACGGACGCCCAGCGCTCGGCCGTGGATTCCCCGTCGACCGGCGGCGCCGGGTGAGCCGAGACGAAGGTCCGGACCAGCTCCGGCCGTGACTGGAAGAGCTCGTGCGTCAGGCCATCGACGGCGACGAGGGCGAGGCGGCGCGTCGTCGGAGTGGTGACGACCATCGGCGTCGTGACGTTGCCTTCCCGCGCCGCCCACGCGGGGACGAAGAGCAGGCCCAGGAGGACGGCGGCGGCGATCGACATCGGGAGACCACGCGGTTTCTGGTGAATGGCCGGGATGCGGTGCAGCTCGTAGATGGAGAACGAGAGCAGTGCCGCCGAAACGACGAGCGTGGCCACGACGAAGAAGATGAGCGTCAGGCCGAAGCCGGCGGCCAGCTCGGGCGTGGTGAATGGGGCGTCGAAGCGGTACCACCAGAGGGCCAGGATTCCGGTCAGCCCGGTGGCCGCGGCCATGGAGATGGCCAGGAGCGCTCGCGGCGTGTCGACGGCCAGCTCGGGGCGGAGCTTCAGGATCAGGGCGATGACCACGACGAAAACGAAGGCCACACCGAGCCAGGCGGCCGCGTACACGGCGAAAAGGCCGAAGGTCTCGAACGCGTGCAGCGGGTAGTTGCGGAGGAGCATCACGGCCGTCATCGGCAGGGCGGCGAACGCGGCGATCAGGACCGCCGCCTTGAGGGCCACGGTCAGGAGCTCGACCCAGAAGGTGCGGGATGCGGTGCCGAAGGCGAAGGGATCGAGCGCAAACCACCGCTCGATGCCATGGCTCAGATATCCGCGCTCCCGGAGCTGGGCGCGCAATTGCTCGACGGACGGCTCCGACACTGCGCGGATAGTAACGCGTTGTCCGCTGAAGTAGCCGGTTGTGCGTCGCCGGGCCGCATCAAATCGGAAGCAGATTGCGCACAACCGCCGGTGCAACGCGAAAGGGCCGCAAACAACACGTTTTCAAGGAATTTCACTGTAAATCCGGCGTTGTATTCCCGCGATCCACCCACCCATGTCATCCGCCTCAGCGTCCGAAGAGAATCAAGTGCCGACGAACGAGGCGCCGAAGAGGCGCTCGCTGACGAAGGTCGTTTCGGGTTTCGTCATCCTGCTCGGCCTGGCCGCGCTGAAGATGAAGACGTTCCTGATCCTCTTCATCGAAAAGGTGCGCCTGCTCTGGGTGAACCCGTTCGAAGGTTTCGGCGCTGTGCAGTACGCCGTCGCCGGCGGCTCGATGATCGTCACGGTTGCGGCTTACGCCGCCAAGTATCCGAACCTCCTCGGCGTGATCATCGGCTTCGTCGTCATCACGCTGATCCACGAGATCGGGCACGCCGTGGTCATCCGCGCCAAAGGGCTGCGCGCCGGCTACATGGTCTTCATCCCGTTCATCGGCGGTGCCGTGACGCTGAAGGACCAGCCGCGCACGGCCTATGACGACGCCCAGATCGGCCTGGCCGGTCCGATCGCCGGGACGCTGGCCTCGCTCGTGTCGCTCCAGTTCTTCAAGTGGACGAACGACCCGCTCTGGCTCCTGATCGCCGTCAGCGGCTTCTTCCTGAATCTCATCAACCTGCTGCCGATCGGCCTGCTTGACGGTGGCCGGATCTCAGCCGCCATCACCAAGTGGATGTGGCTCTTCGGCGGCGCGGCGCTCGTCTGGAAGGTCATCGACCAGCCGAACCCTCTGATGATCGCCATCCTCTTCCTGGCCGCCTTCCAGGTGTACGCCTCCATCCTCCGTGAAAAAGAGGACAAGGAGTTCTACGCCGTTACCGCCCCCCAGCGCGCCGCCATCGCCTTCACCTATTTTGCCCTCGTGGTCTTCCTCGGCCACCAGCTTTATCAGGGCCTCAAGCGCATCACGATGCTGTCCTAGGTGGAGCAGTCGTTGGTTTTTGGTTGTTGGTGTCTGGTGCTGCGCTCGGCGGGGCTCACTGTGTAGCGCCGGCACCAGAAACCAAAAACCAACAACCGACACCATCCCGACGGCGCATGGCGCCATCGGGATTCTTGGGGCCCGTCACTCCGTTCTGATACCGTCTCACCCGTTTTTCAGACGGACGAAAAGAAACATGATCGACAAACTACTGACAATGATTTTCGGCTCCAAGCACGAGCGGGACGTCAAAAAGATGATCCCGGTCGTGCAGCACATCAACTCGCTGGAGCCCGGGATTTCGCGGCTTTCGGACGAGGAGCTCCGCGGTAAGACTGCAGAGTTCCGTGAGCGGCTGCGGCCGCTCGTCGAGGCCATCGACGCCGCCAGACAGGAAGTCCCGCGCGACGAGAACATGGTGAAGGCCGCCAAGGCCGACCTCCAGCAGGCGCTCGACGACCTGCTGCCCGAGGCGTTCGCCGTCTGCCGTGAAGGGGGCAAGCGCGCCCTCGGCATGCGTCACTTCGACGTCCAGCTCATGGGCGGCATCGTCCTCCACAGCGGCAAGATCGCCGAGATGAAGACCGGCGAAGGGAAGACGCTCGTAGCCACCCTGCCGGTGTATCTCAACGCGCTCACCGGGCGCGGCGTGCACGTCGTCACCGTCAACGACTACCTGGCCCGCCGCGACGCCGAGTGGATGGGCCGCCTGTACAAGTTCCTCGGCCTGACCGTCGGCGTCATCCAGAACCCGCACGGCGACCGCGAGCGCCAGCAGGCCTACCGCTGCGACGTCACCTACGGCACGAACAACGAGTTCGGCTTCGACTACCTCCGCGACAACATGAAGTTCGACCTCGAGTCGATGGTGCAGCGCGATCACGTGTTCGCCATCGTCGACGAGGTGGACTCGATCCTCATCGACGAGGCCCGTACGCCGCTCATCATCAGCGGTCCGTCGGAGGAGTCGGTCGACAAGTATTACGTCGCCGACCGGATCATCCCCCGCCTCATCAAAGACAAGGACTACCAGGTCGACGAGAAGCAGCACACCGCCGTCCTCACGGAAGAGGGCGTCCTGCACGCCGAGAAGCTCCTCGGCAACGTCGAGCTGTACGACCCCGACAACATGGACCTGCTGCACGCCGTCAACCAGGCGGTGCGCGCGCATTCGCTCTACCGGAACGACGTCGAGTACGTCGTGAAAGACGGCGAGGTCATCATCGTCGACGAGTTCACCGGCCGCCTCATGCCGGGCCGCCGCTGGTCGGACGGCCTGCACCAGGCGGTCGAGGCGAAGGAAGGGGTGAAGATCGAGTCGGAGAACCAGACGCTCGCGACCATCACCTTCCAGAACCTCTTCCGCATGTACGACAAGCTGGCCGGCATGACCGGTACGGCCGACACCGAAGCGGCGGAGTTCGACAAGATCTACCGCCTCGAAGTGGTCGTCATTCCGCCGAACCGCGCGAACGTCCGCAACGACTCCCCCGATCTCGTCTACCGCACGGAGCGGGAGAAGTTCGAGGCCATCGTCAAAGAAGTGAAGGAGATGCACGCGAAGGGGCAGCCGGCGCTCGTCGGGACGATCTCGATCGAGAAGTCGGAGGCGCTGTCGACCGCGCTGAAGCGCAACGGCGTGCCGCACGTCGTCCTCAACGCGAAGCATCACGACCGCGAGGCGGAGATCGTGGCCCAGGCCGGCCGCAAAGGGGCGGTCACGATCGCCACGAACATGGCCGGCCGCGGCACGGACATTCTCCTCGGCGGCAACGCGGAGTTCCTCTTCGCCCAGAAGTCGAAGGACATCGAGGATCCGCTCGAGCGGAAGCAGCTCGAGATGCAGATCAAGCGCGAATGGAACGAAGCGCACGAGGAGGTCGTCCGCCTCGGCGGCCTGCACATCCTCGGCACCGAGCGCCACGAGTCGCGCCGCATCGACAATCAGCTCCGCGGCCGCTCCGGCCGTCAGGGCGATCCTGGCTCGTCCCGCTTTTATCTGTCGCTCGAAGATGACCTGATGCGCATCTTCGGCTCCGACCGCATCTCAGGCCTGATGCAGCGCCTGGGGATGGAGGAAGGGGTCCCGATCGAGCACGGCATGGTCACGCGCGCCATCGAGCGTGCGCAGAAGCAGGTCGAAGGACGCAACTTCGAAGCGCGCAAGCACCTGCTCGAGTACGACGACGTGATGAACAAGCAGCGTGTGTCGATCTACACGCTGCGCCGCTCGATCCTCGACGGCCGCGAAGGCAAGAACTACATCGTCAGCGCGGCGGACGAGATCGTCGATTACCTCGTCGATACGCATTACCCCGCCGACGGCGAGCCGAACGAGACGGAGCTGAACGTCGAGGCCTACGACTACTTCGGGCTCGACCTGAAGGCCGCGGGCGTGAATCTCGACGAGATGCGTCCGGACGAGGTGAAGTACGCCCTGCACGAGGCGGTGAACCAGCGCTACGAGCAGAAGGAAGCGTCCATCGGCTCGGACGTGATGCGCCTCCACGAGAAGTACATCCTGCTGCAGGTCATCGACCAGCAGTGGAAGGATCACCTGCTGAACATCGATCACCTCAAGGAAGGCATCGGCCTCCGCGGCTATGGCCAGCGCGATCCGCTGGTGGAGTACAAGCGGGAGTCGTTCGAGCTGTTCCAGGAGATGATGGAGCGCATCCAGGACCGCGCCGTGAAGTACCTCTGGAAGGTGGAGGTCGTGGTCGAGCGCGAAGGACAGCAGCAGCGCGAGCAGGAGTCGCAGCGCGTGCAGCGCTCCCTCCCGCCGCAGCCGCCGCGCCAGCAGCCGATGACCTTCTCGGGCGCCGGCGGCACCGCCGCCTCCACAACGGTGAAGAAGACGGAAGCGAAAGTCGGCCGCAACGATCCCTGCCCCTGCGGCTCGGGCAAGAAGTACAAAAAGTGCCACGGCGCAGCGGCGTAGAAGGAAAGCTCCGGGGCCTTCTGCGACAGCGGAAGGTCACGGAGTCCCTGAATGAGCAGCGATAGAACGATCGGCTTTCTCGGCGCCGGCAACATGGCCGAGGCCATGATCCGCGGGTTGTTGCGCGGGAAGGACTTCGTGCCCGGCAGTGTGACGGCGTCGGGACCTCGTGAGGAGCGCATGCGCGAGCTGCGCGAGGCGTACGGCATCAACGCCACCACCGACAACAAGGCCGCCGCGTCAGCGCAGATCGTCGTCCTCTCGGTGAAGCCGCAGATCATGAGCCGCGTGCTCGATGAAGTGGCCGATTTCATCAGCAACGAAGCGCTCGTGATCTCCATCGCCGCCGGCGTGCCGGTAGCCGCGATTCAGGCGAAGCTCGCCAGCGGGACGCGCGTCGTCCGGGCCATGCCGAATACGCCCGCCCTCGTCGATGCTGCCGCGACCGCGATTGCCGGAGGCGAGCATGCACGGCAGTCGGATCTCGACGACGCCAAGCGCATCTTCGATTCCATCGGCCTGACGGTGATCCTCGACGAGTCGCAGCTCGACGCCGTGACCGGCCTCTCCGGCTCCGGCCCCGCCTACGTGTTCCTCATCCTCGAAGCGCTCAGCGATGCCGGCGTCAAAGTCGGCCTGTCCCGCCGCAACTCGCAGCTCCTCGCCGCGCAGACGCTCCTCGGCTCCGCCAAGCTGCTCCTCGAAACGAACGAGCATCCCGGCCGCCTCAAGGACATGGTGACGTCCCCCGGCGGCACCGCCATCACCGGCCTGCACACACTCGAAAACGGCGGCGTCCGCACCACGCTGATGAACGCCGTCGAGGCAGCCACCCGCCGCTCCCGCGAGCTGGGTGAGGCGATGATGAAGAAGGATTAGCGGCGGGATCAGAGACAGGACCCATGGGACCAGCAGGACCTATGGGGAGCGACCGCTGGAGCGTAGCCATAGAGCCATCGGCGTCCCATCGGTCCATCTGTCCCATAGGTCTCATTGGTCCCAGTCTCGCCGGCCACAGGCTCACCGTTCACGGCTAGAATGACAGCCGGTGCTGACAGAGCTCGAAACGGAAATCAACGACGCGACCGCGAGAGCGCGGCATCTCGTCGACTCCATCGACGGACGGATCTTCACCGTCCGCCCGCATCCCAATAGCTGGTCGGCGGCGGAGTGTCTCGCGCATCTTTCGCTGACGACCGAGTCGTTCCTGCCGCTCCTGCAGTCAGCCATCGACGACGGCAAGAAGCGCAAGGTGACGACGTCGAAGCCGCCGAAGATGGATCTGATCGGCCGGGTGCTGCGGTGGTTCCTCGAGCCGCCTATGCGCTCGCGGGTGAAGACGACGGCGCCATTCGTGCCCCGCTCCACGAGGGCAAAATCCGAGGCGTTCGCCGAATTTGCTTCGCTGCAGAACCGGCTGCTCGGCATCGTTCGGGACACGGACGGCATCGACCTGACGAAGATCAAGATCGTCTCGCCGTTCGACAAGCGGATGAAATACAACCTCTACTCCGCCGTGCGCATCCTCGCGGCGCACGAGCGCCGGCACATCTGGCAGGCGGAGCAGGCTGTCGCGGAGATCGAGCGCCACTACGCGCAGGAGGGCGCCGGGCCGCCGCCCGACGACCACCCGCACGAAGGCGCCGGGACTACTTCTCGGGGCGCGACCTGAGCTTCGCGCGCATCACTTCGATCACGCCGGGCAGAATCGACAGCACGATCACCACGATGATGATGATGTGGATGTGCTTTTCGGCGTCCGGGAAGATCTTGATCAGCGAATAGCCGATCATCGTCATCGAGAACACCCACGCGATGCCGCCGATGATGTTGAAGACGGCGAAGCGGCGGTAGCCCATGTTCGCCATGCCGGCTACGACCGGCGCGAAGGTGCGGATGATCGGTACGAAACGGGCGATGATGATCGTCTTCCCGCCGTGGCGCTCGTAGAACTCCTGCGTGGCGATGAGATGCTTCTTTTTGAAGAGGAGCGAATCCTCTTTCCGGTAGAGCGCGGGCCCGAGCTTCCGGCCGATGAAGTAGCCCGTTGCATCACCCAGAATGGCGCAGGTGATGAGCAGGAGGTTGAGGAAGACGATGTCGAGATCGCCCTTCGCGGCAAAGAGTCCGGCGGTGACGAGCAGCGAGTCGCCGGGCAGAAAGAAACCAATCATCAGGCCCGTCTCGGTGAAGACGATGATGGCGAGCGCGATGTACCCGCCGGTCTGTACGAGACCGCGGACGTCGGTCAGGAAATGAAAGAGCTCTCGAATCGATTCCAAACATGCACCTCGGAAATGAGTGGCGAAGACTAGTCGAAAGATCAACCTGATGCAAAACCGATACGACGTCGTAATTCTCGGTGGAGCGTTCAGCGGCGCGTCCGCTGCGATCCTGCTCCGGCGCGAGCTGCCGCACCTCAGAATCCTCGTCGTCGAGAAAGCACTCGCTTTCGATGCCAAGGTAGGCGAAGCCACGACCGAGATGTCAGCGATGTTCATCACCCGCCGCCTCGCCATGTGGCATCACCTCGAGGCCGAGCACCTGCCGAAAGAGGGGCTCCGCTACTGGTTCAACAACGACAAGGTCACGGGCCACGCGAACGCATCCGAGACCGGCGGCTTCCTCCGCAGTGCCGTGCCGGCCTTCCAGTTACGCCGCGACACGCTCGACGAATACCTCCTCGCGACCGCCGTCGCCGAAGGCGCCGAGCTCTTGCGTCCGGCGAAGGTCGTGAGCGCGGAAGTGGGCGATTTCGAGCAGAAGATCGTGGTGGAGGCGGACGGCGAGACGCACGAGATCTCCACCCGCTGGCTGCTCGACGCCACAGGACGCGTGAACTTTCTCGGCCGCCGCCTCGGCCTGATCGAACGCAACGACGAGCACCCGACCGCTTCGATGTGGTGCCGCTGGCAGAACGTGCGACACATCGACGACGTTGCCGCCCGCGCCGGAATGCTCGCCACCCGCAACGTCGGTTCGCGCCGCCTGGCCACGAATCACTACATGGGCCACGGCTACTGGATCTGGGTGATTCCCCTCGGGAACGGCGAGACGTCGATCGGCGTCGTCTTCGACAAGCGCATCGTCGATCTGCATCACAGCAAGAACCGCACGGAGGACTTCGTCAGCTTCCTCCGCGCCATCCCGTCGCTCGCGGAGCTCCTCGACGGAGCCACCCCGCGTCTCGACGATTTCCGCTTCTACGCGCACCTGCCGTACGTGACGAAGCAGTACATGGGGCGCGGCTGGGCCCTCATCGGCGACGCCGCGGCGTTTCTCGATCCCTACTACTCGCCAGGCCTCGATCACGCCGGTTTCTCGGTCGACGCCACGGTCGAGATCATCAAGGAAGACGCGATGCAGAAGGACGTCACGGCCCGCATCGCGGAGCACAACGAGACGTTCGTCCGCTCCTATCACCGCTTCTTCCGCTCGATCTATAAGGACAAGTACTACTACATGGGAGAGGCGGACCTGCTGTCTGCCTCGATGCTGATCGAGACGGCCCACTACTACATCTTCGTCGTGATCCCGGCGTACCGCATCGCGAAGCGCTTCCTCTGGATGCCGGTCCTCGGCCCGAAACCAGCCTTCGTCAGCTATCACCTGATGCGCATCGTGAATCAGCGCTTCAAGGCGATCGCGGACGCACGCCGCAATGCCGGCGAAGCGAACCGCCGCAACGACGGCCGCCGCATCAAGGCCTACTTCAACCTGAATCTCGCCCCGATGCAGATGCTCGGCCGCGGGATGCGCATCTGGCTCAAAGCCGAGCTCGACGCCCTCCGCCTCCCCTTCAAACGCAAACGCGCCGTAACGCCCACGCAGCCCGCCCCTGACGTGCCGTAACCGGGAGACGACGAAGGGCCTCCGGCGGGCGGCCACGGGCCGCAGCGCTGGTTGCCCTAGGCTCCGCGCACCGAGTCGCAGTCAACACGTTAGTAAGTAGGGTCGACGGGGCTTGGCCAACCAGCGCTGCGGCCCGTGGCCGCCCGCCGGAGGCCTCTCGTCGTCTCCCGCTACAGCAGCGCCAGGGTGGCGCGCTTCACCTTGCCGCGTTCGTCGAGGGGGATGGCTTCGATCAGTTTGACGATGCGGGGAACCTTGTGGAGCGAGAGGCGTTCGCGGCAGAACTCGCGGACCTGTTCGCGGGTGATTTCCGGCGTGCCGACGATCGCCGCGGCGACCACTTCGCCGCGGGCGCCGGCGGGGGCGCCGTAGACCTTCACCTGGCGGACCCCTTCGATCTGGCCGATCACTGCTTCGACTTCGCGGGGGTTCACCTTCTTGCCGGCGATGTTGATCAGATCACTTGCGCGGCCCGTGAGGGCCACTTCGCCGTCGCGGAGCTCGATCAGGTCGTCCGTCTGGAACGTCGAATCGTCGAACGGGACGAACGTCGTGGCGTCCATGAGGTAACCAAGAGCAACGGACGCGCTGCGGACCCGGAGGCGCGTGCCGTTGCCTGTGAGCGTGACGTTGTCGAGGGCCGGGCCGACCGTGCCCCGTTCCACCGCGGCGCCCGCGCGGTCGTACGTGATCCCTCCGCACTCGCTGCAGCCGTAGAACGAATGGACGTCGAGGCCGAAGCGCTCGCGGAAGCGGCGCGATGTCTGGGGGGGCAGCGGAGCGCCGGCGGAGATGAACGTACGGAGCATTGTGAACTCGCCGTCGCCGCGCGGGACGGTCGTCAGGTGGTCGTAGACCATTGGGATTAACGGGGCGACCGTGCAGCCGAAGCGATTACAGAGCTCGATGATCGACTGCGGCAGGTAATCATTCGAGACGACCAGCGGCGTTCCCTGGACCAGCAGCGGTGTCACGAGATTGGAAAAACCGTAGGAGTGGGAGAAAGGGATCGCGCCGAGGTTGAGGTCGGCCGGCAGGATACCCATCGAGGAGCAGATGTTCGTACAGTCGGCGATGAGGTTCGCTTCCGAGACGGCGATTCCCTTCGGCTGGCCGGTCGAGCCGGACGTCAGTTTCAGGAGGCGCGCGTCGGAGGGCACGGCCGGACGATCGCTGATCTCTCGCGTGGAGATGGCGCCGGTGCGGGAGCGGACGTCCGTGCGCGAGACCAGTCCTTTGAGCGAAAAGTGCGTCAGGATCGTCCCGACTTCCGATTCCGTGGCGTCCCGGTCGATCGGTACGACCAGCAGGTCGAGCTTCGACGCCGCCAGGATGGTGGCCAGAAAGTCGAGGGAGTTCGGGAGCTGGATGGCCACGCCATCCCGCGGACGCAGGCCGGCGGCCGTGAGCTGTGCGGCCAGCTCCTCGGCGCGGGCCAGCAGCGCCCCGCGCGTGTGTACATACGCGGAATCGCCCTCGATCACGGCCGGCGCGGCCGGCGCGGAGAGCGTCAGGGATCGGAACAGGTTGAACATTGGACCAGTCGC
>DASWMP010000059.1:0-22223 GCA_036399695.1 Thermoanaerobaculia bacterium
CGGTGGCGTTCGCCACCGCTCTCCGAGATCAAAACTTACGGCCAGCGGGCCCTGAACCCCAGATACGCCTCCACCCAGCGCGGATCGGCGGGCACGCCGCCATTCACCACGTGCAGGTTGGCGCCGCTCATGAGGTAGAGGCTTCCCGTCACCGGAAACTCCACGCCGCCGCCGGCCTGCAGCCCCGCCTGAGACGTCCCGTTCCACCGGTACCACCCCAGGCCCGACATCAGGAACAGGCGGTACGGTCCCCAGGGCTGGCGGAAGTTCACCACGAACGAGGCGTTCGTGATCCCCGTGACGTTGAAGTCGTGATACGCCACCTGTACGCCTGCCCGCCACGCCGGCGTCAGCGTGTAGAGCACGTCTCCACCGAACAGGAACCCCGGATCGAGGTCCTCGCGGCTCCCGCCGAAAGGCCAGTTCCCCCCCGTGAATACGCCTACCTCGAGGTCACCCCGCTCGCCCGGCAGACGGCCATCGCCGCCGCCCGGGAAGCCGCCGCCGTCGTTGCCGCCGTCGCCACGCGGGTTCAGCGGAATCGGCTTCCCTTCCGTCGGTGCGTCGCACGCATCGCCTTTGAAGAACGGCCGTAGCGTCCACGGCTGCGTATCCGGCAGCGTGACGGTCTGCGTGAAACAGCCGCTCGCGTCGGTCTTCGTGAAGACCACGTGATCGTGGCCGTCCTCATCCTGCAGGATCAGCGTCAGCTCCGTATTCGGTTGCGGCGGGGCCGTGCAGCCGCTCACCACGTGCATGAAGCGGTTGATCTTCTTCGAGGAGATCTGGAAGCCGATCGGATTGCCGAGCGTCACGTTCGCCGTCACGCCGGCGTAGGGCTGCCAGGCATCGCCGAGGAGTGCCTGACCCCAGATGTTGATCTGGGCGCTCGAACAGCGTTTCGCGTCCGGCTTCGGCGTGATCGTGAAATTCACCAGCTTCCGCCCCTTCGGCGGGAGCAGCACCCATTGATGATCGCTCGTCGCCGTCCAGCCTTCGGGGAAACCATCGGCCCGGATGTAGATCTTCTTCTCGACGTCGTACGGATTGGCGATGTCGAGTGGGATCGGCACCGCATGCCATGGGCTCGCGCTGCCGCTGTAGTAGTCCTCGATGTTTTCCTGCGCCTTGTTGTTCAGGTTGTTCGCTTCGCCCGTGATGTGCTCGATCTCCACGCGTAGGCACGTATGCGCCGCGACGGTCGGCGTCCACTCCGCGTAGACGAACTTGACTTCACCCGGGGCCAGGTTGATGGGCATCGGCGACGTCGTCGTCAGCTCGACGAACTGCCCGGCGTCGCCTATGCCGCCCGGGGTATTCGCGTAGAAGCGGACGCGCACGCCCGTCGCGGCCGAGCCGCCGGAGTTCTCGACGCGAGCCCAGACGCGGTTCACATGATCGACCCACGCCTGCTCGCCGTTGCCCTCCATCGGCATCGCCGTGGCCGGGTCCATGAAGCCGCCCCCTTCACGCTCGCTGTCGATCCAGATGTCCGGCGTCCCCCAGGGCGGCGCGGTCCAGTCGGTGATGCGCGGATCGGGCTGCGGCAGCGATTCCAGCGTGATCTCGACGTTGTGCTGCGGCGGCGTCGTGCCGGCGTTCAGGCTGACGTACTTGATCTTCACGCTGCCGCCCGGCTCCGGCTCGTACGTCTCGCCCGGCACCAGCAGCTTCAGCGCGCGCGCATTCGGCAGCGGATGGATCGTCGGCGGGAAGACGTCCACCGACTCCGTGACCAGCACGCCTTCGCCGTCGATCCCCTGATCGCTCGTACGGCCGGCCATGATGTCCCGCGCTTCGACGTAATAGCTGAAGGTATCAGCCGCGACGATCTTCACCGCCGTGACGGTCGACGCCGTATTCGCCACTTCCGTAGGCTGCAGCGCGAACGTGGACACCGATGCCGCGCTGCCCGGCGCGGGACGCGTCAACTCCACCACCTGCGACGGCGAGGTCAGGTAGTGGAGGATCCGGTCCTTCTCCCACGCGTAGAGTTGCCCGTCGCACGCGCAGTCCATCGTCGACCAGTTCGCGCGGATCGCCCCGGTGGTGATGTCGTACAGGTCCGGCAGGCTGAGAAAGTGCCCGATCTCGTGCGTGAAGCGGCCGAAGAACGTGTCCGTCGACATGTACGTCGCCTCGATGTTGATCGAGCCGGTGCTGTAGGTGAACGGCTCCGGCGTGAAGGAGGCCTGGCCGCGCAGGAACGGCGCGTAGATGATGACGGCGATGCCGCTGTAGTCGTCGAAGTTCGCGTCCCCTTTCGCCGCTTCGAGTGCCGCGGTCACGAGCCCGACGCGGTCGCCGAGATCGAGCATGGCGATGCCCGGATCGTCAAAGGCCGTTGTGGCACCGGCGGGCACGATCTGGCCGATGCGGTTGTATTTGTCGGCCAGGTCGTCATCGCCCTTGTTCGTGCGGTAGATGAGATAGCGGTCGACGTCCGCCGCTCCCTGGTTGATCGTGAGCGTGACCTTCTGTCCGTCGGCGATCGTGACTTCGCCGGAGACGCGGGTGAGCGACGACTCGCTGCCGTTGCGCCAGGCCGTGACCGCGTAACGGTAGTTGCCTTCGCGTCCGCCGGTGAAACTGCTGCCGCTTCCGCTGGCGACGGCCGTCACGGACATCGGCGGCGTCGGATTCGACGACGTCTCCGCACCGGGGGCGCGCACTTCGATTGCTTTCACGCCGTTCGGCTGCACGTAGTCGAGCAGTCCGCCCGGCAATGTGTAGAACGGGGTTGCCGGGGCGGCCGGACGGGCCGACACGTCCATCGTCAGCTTGCCCCATGAGCTCTCGTTGAACCAGGAGGCGAACTGCGTCCGTTCGTTGTCTTCGTTCGAGCGTACCGTCGCCAGTTCCGCCGCGGGGATGCGGTAATCGGAAGCCTGCGTGTAGATGACGAGAATCTTCTGGTTCAGCCCCTCGGGCAGCAGTTCGTGAGGATCGGTGGGGCCGTAAGTTCCTGGAGGACCATCGGCAGCCACGTTGGCCGCCATGAGCAAAATGCAGACGAGGATCCCGAAGCGACGCATTGCTGCTCCTTTTGCGGACGAATTCGATTGGTTAGTGCGGGAACGGACGCAATCGTTACACGGCGCGCCGCAAATCGGAAACCGCGGGCGACGCGGCGACGTGTCTCATTCGTTTATCGGGGCGATCGGGTGCGGCGTGCGCTTCGTCCAGCGCCGGACATCCCTCAAACCACAAATGTAGCCCTTCGTCCCAAATCCGCTACCCACCTCATGGTTCAGGTCTAGATTCGGGAGCCTTGGAGGTGTGACGTGAAACTGTGCAGGCTCCTGGCTATGCTGTTGATCGCCGTTCCCGCGTTCTCACAAACCGATCCCGGTCCGCGAGGGGGCACGCCGGATGCGGGCGCTCCGCTGGCATCCGTCGCTGCCAATAACCCGACGACGATCCTGAACTTCTTCCTCAACGCGGAGGCGCGCTTCAAGGAGCTCGGCTCGGTCTCCGGCACGATCGTCGGCGCTCCGGACGACGGCCTCGGGCCGCGCTACAACTCGTTGAGCTGCGCGCGTTGCCACGCCCATCCGGCGGTCGGCGGCAGCAGCCCGAGTGTCAATCCGCAGATCGCCGATGCCACGGCCGCGGGCGCGACCAACACCATCCCGTCGTTCGTGCTGCCGAATGGCGCGGTCAAAGAGGCGCGCTTCATCTACTTCACGGACGCCAGCGGCAACCCCATCACCTCGCAGCCGAACGGCGGCGTCATGCCTCTGTACACGATCGCCGGACGCACCGACGCGGCCGCGTGCACCACGGCCTACATCCAGCAGCCCAACTTCGCCAACGCGGTCACGAAGAACAACATCGCCTTCCGCATCCCGACGCCGCTCTTCGGCCTCGGCCTGGTCGAGAACATCGACGACTCCGCGCTGCAGACGGTGCTCACCCAGCACTACACCGGTCCGTATTACGTCGGCGGCACGTTCAACCGCAGCCCGAACGACGGCACGATCAGCCGCTTCGGATGGAAGGCGCAGAACAAGTCCCTCGAGCTCTTCGCCGGCGAGGCCTACAACGTCGAGCAGGGCGTCACGAACGAGCTGTTCACGCAGGAGCGTCCGTCGCCGGAAGAGAACCGCGATCAGGGCCCCGGCCTGGCGCAGCAGTGCCGGATCAATCCGACGCCGGAGGACCACACGAACTTCGCCGTGTCGGCGGAGGACACACCGAGCGATACCGTCATGTTCGCGCTGTTCATGCGCCTGCTCAAGCCGCCCGTGCAGAACATGGGCAACCCAGCCACGAACCCGAACTTCTCGCGCGTCCTCAACGGCGAGACGATCTTCCTGGACATCGGCTGCAGCTCGTGCCATCGCGTCGCCTTCCCGACGTCACCCTCCTCGATCACGCCGGATCTCAGCAACGGCGCGCGGCTCTACAGCGACCTCGAGATTCACCACATGGGCACCGGTCTGGCCGACAACATCCAGCAGGGGAACGCGGGCGGCGATCAGTTCCGCACGGCGCCGCTGTGGGGGCTCGGCAAGCGGCTGTTCTTCCTGCACGACGGACGCACGAGCAATCTGGTTCAAGCCATCAACCTGCATCAGTCGCCCGGCTCCGACGCGAACCCGGTCATGTTGAACTGGAACGCGCTCTCCGTCGCCAACAGGCAGGACGTCATCTACTTCCTCCGATCGCTTTAGGAGACCCGGACCGATGCCGCTCCTGTTGCTGCTCCTGTTGCTCGCCGCCGACACGGTCGTGCCGAAGGGGGTGATCCTCGTCCCCGGTGCCGTGGCGAGTGCGAGCGACACGTCGACCGCCGTCCCGGAAGCTGGACGCATCGGCGACGGCCGGTATCGCAACGCCTATTTCGGTCTCACATATCCGATTCCCGCCGGCTGGACCGAACAGCCGGCGGGACCGCCTCCGTCCGACGCCGGCGGCTACGTGCTGACGCAGTTCGCGGCGATGGACGGCGAGCGGGTGAGGGCGCACGTGCTGGTCACGGCGCAGGATCTCTTCTTCGCACCCTTTGCAGCCGACGGCGCGAAGGAGCTCGCGGGTCTGGCGCGACGAATGGTCCCGGAACGTTACGCGATCGACAAAAGCCCCGCGGAGGTGACGATCGCGGGCCGCACGTTCTACCGGCTCGCCTACTCGGCGCCCCGATCGGGCCTGCACTGGCGCATCCTCACCACCGACACGCGCTGCCACGCGCTGACGTTCACGTTCACCGGCACCGAGACTGCCATCCTCGACGATGCTGAAAAGGGCCTTGCCAACGTCGCCCTCGGCGCCGACGCGCCGGCGTGCGTGAACGACTACGCCCGTGACCACACCCTAGTCAGGACCACCCCCGATTTTGTACAGCGCTACAACACCATTCCCGTGCGCGTGATCATCGACACCGAGGGCAAAATCCGCCACGCGCATCTGCTCAGTGCCTTCCCCGAACAGTCGAAGGCCATCCTCACCGCGTTACAGGAGTGGCGTTTCAAGCCCTACCTCCGGGATGGCAAGCCGGTGGAGGTGGAGACGGGCATTATCTTTGGCAGTCCGCGCGTAGTTGTGCGGCAGTGAGAAATAGGACAGATGGGACCTATGGGACAAATGGAATCCCATAGGTCCCATCGGTCCCATCGTCTCCCCTGGCGCTAAGTGTCACCGGCCCGCGCCGCATCCTCACGGTCCGCCAACGGCAGCAGGTACTCCACCACGTGCTGCTGCTCGTTGTACGCCGCCCATCCGAGAGGCGTGCTGTTGTAGTTCGGATCGCGCACGTTCGGGTCGGCACCGAGCTCGATCAGCAGCTTGATGATCTCGAGATGGCCGGCCCACGCCGCGTTGTGCATCGGCGTCGTCGCGAGGCTCATTCCTACGCCGTCGTGCCGAGTCATCGCGCCAAATTCGAACCCGAGGTCCGCCATCAGACGGATGCCCTCGGGGCGGTTCGCTTCCACGGCGCGATGCACGAGCGTGATGCGGCCGTGCAGGCCGAGAGCGTCGAGCAGCCCCGGGTCCTGCTCCAGCAGCGCCTGCGCTTCCGCGCGGTCGCCGTTGACGCAGGCGGCGGCGAAGCGTTCGGCGGATGTGAGCGCGACCTTGCGTGCGCCATGCTGCAGCAGGTAGGCGGCGATGTCCTTGTTGCCGGCGCGCGACGCCGCCTCGTACGGCGTACGGCCGTCGCGCATGCCGGGCGTGTTGACGTCGGCGCCATGCTCGACGAGCAGTTTCACCCGCTCGAAGAAGTTCACCCGCGCCGCGTGCCACAGCTCTTCAGCCAGCAGCCGCGCGGGGCTGCTCAGGCGCTCGAAGCGTGCGAACCACGGCCCCCCTTTGTCGCGACCGAGGCCGTAGGAGAGGAGGAGGCGGAGATGCGTGTCGTCGGGACGGAAGTGGCGGTTGTAGAGCGTCTGCCCGTCGTTCGGATCGGCACCGGCATCCAGCAGCAGCCGCGCCAGCGCTTCGGATTGCGGATGCGGCGGATTGTTCGCGCCACCTTCGCCCCCGCCGAAGGCGCCCGTCAGGGCCGTGAACGGCGGGAGATTGCCGTGCCAGAGGAAGCCGGCGTTCGGATCGGCGCCTGCCGCGAGGAGCGCTCGCGCGGCGTCGAGGGTGGGCGCGTCGAGTCGTGAATAGCAGGCGTACAGCAGCGGCTCCCAGCGATGCGGACCGCCCTTCGAGTGCACCAGCGCCGGATCGCGCGTGAGGAACGCGCGGATCGCATCCGCATCGCCCGCCGCTGCCGCCGTGTAGATGTTCGACTGCGCCAGCTCCGGATGCTGCGCCAGGAGCTCCGCGGCCTTGCGTCCCTCGACCAGGTTCCAGCTCTCGTAGTCGAGGCAGGCCAGGCGGAGAAACTGATCGACAGGAGAGCCCGATGGCGGCGGGGGAGACCAGAGGTACGGCGCGAGGGCGTCAACGTGCTTCTTCAGCTTCGGCCAGCTCGGAAAGCCGTAACCGCGTGCGGTGACGAGCTGCGCGTCGGTGAGGGAGAAACCCTCGAGCGCTTTCTCGCCGCGTGGATGGAGCTCGCGTGCTTCCGCCAGCGCTTCGGCATCGCCCGCACGGACGCGCCTGAAGAAACCTTTGGCCTGTTTTCTGAGGTTGACGAGTGACGGGTTCTCGGGCAGGGGACGTTGCGGCATAGCAGACCTCCTCATCGCCTGTAGTCCGCATGACCAGGCCAGGAAGTGCTTGCCAGGTTGTCGTCAAAAGCTCGGGAGGGCAGAACCCTTTCCGCGGATTGGAGGCGCCCCGCGCGCCGTGAGGAAGTTTAGCCCATCTCGGAGCGCGATCGCGAATGCCACCGCTCTGCTCCACGTGTAAAGAGAGCGGCGGCATTCGCCACCGCTCTCCGAAATCGGTCTCGTGTTTACGACGGTGAGGGCGGTTCCGGCGTCGCCGGTTGATCGTTGCTCGTCTCCGGTGCCGCAGCCGTAGCCGTAGCGCCGGGTGTCTCGTGCTTCATCGTCTGGCGCGCCCGCTTGAACGCTTCCTCGATCTCATTCCAGGCGCGCTCGATGCCCGTCTTGATCTCCGACGCCGCCGGCGCACCCGCCTGAATCGTCCCCCTGGCCCCGCTCAGCGACTGCTTCACGCGCGATTCGAAAGCCGAGACGTCGAAGCCCCACTCCTTGAGAAACTCGGCGACTCCACGGCCGCCGCCCTGGTCGTTTTGATCGGTCATGCGGTACTCCTTCTGTTCTTTGTACGACAGTTGTCGATTTCCGATTTCCGATTTCCATCGCCCTGCCCGCCGCGACCCCCCCCGGAAATCGCCTCGCGTGCTACCGTCCGACCCATGCGCCGCTGGGTCCTCGCCGCCACGATTCTCGGATCGACGATGGCTTTCATCGACTCCACCGTCGTCAATGTGGCGCTGCCGGTCCTGCAACGCGAGCTTCATGCCGGGGTGGATGACGCGCAGTGGATCGTCGACTCCTACCTCCTCGTCCTCTCCGCGCTCATCCTTGCGGGCGGCTCCCTCGGCGATCACTTCGGGCGGGTGCGCGTCTTCGGCATCGGCGTGGCGTTTTTCGCGGCGGCGTCGCTCTGGTGCGGGCTCGCGCCGAGCGCGGCGCAGCTCATCGCCGCGCGTGCTCTGCAGGGGCTCGCCGCGGCCATGCTCGTCCCCGGCAGCCTCTCGATCATCACCTCCGCCTTTCCTCCGGCGGAGCGCGGCAAAGCCATCGGTACCTGGTCGGCCCTCACGGCGCTGGCCATGATCGGCGGTCCACTCCTCGGCGGGCTCCTCGTGCAGACCGCCTCCTGGCGCGCCGTCTTCCTCATCAATCTGCCGATCGCCGCGGCCGTGCTCTGGATCCTGCCGAAGATCCGTCTCGAGCGCGACACCCGCGACCGCGCGTCCATCGACTGGCTCGGCACCTTTCTCATCACCCTGGCCCTCGGCGGCATCACCTTCGGCCTCATCGAGCAGATGACCGCACCGGCCATCGGCGGTGTCCTTGCGCTCATTGCCTTCATCGCCGTCGAGCGCCGCTCGCGCAATCCCATCGTGCCGCTGACGCTCTTCCGTTCCCGCACCTTCACCGGCGCGAACATCCTCACGCTCCTGCTCTACGCCGCGCTCTCCGGCAGCATGTTCCTCCTGCCGTTCAACCTCATCCAGGTGCAGGGCTACACCCCGCTCGGCGCCGGCGCCGCGTTCCTGCCGTTCGTCGTGACGATGTCGCTCCTCTCGCGCTGGACCGGCTCCATCGCCGATCGCATCGGCCCGCGCATCCCGCTCATCATCGGGCCGCTGCTGGCCGCTGCCGGATTCGCCCTCCTCGCGCTCCCCGGCGTCGGCGGCAGCTACTGGACGACCTTCTTCCCCGCCGTCCTCGTCCTCGGCACCGGCATGGCCGTAACCGTCGCCCCGCTGACGACGACCGTCATGACCTCCATCGACGACGAACGCCACGCCGGCGCCGCCTCGGGCATCAACAACGCCGTCTCCCGCGCCGCCGGGCTCCTGGCCATCGCCATCTTCGGTGCCCTGGCCGTGAGCGTCTTCGCCCGTGACCTGGACGCCCGTCTGGGACGCCTCGGCGTCCCGCCGGACGTGCGTCAAGCCATGCAGCGCGACAGCCGCCGCCTCGCCGAATCCGAACCGCCGCCTCACCTCGGCCCGGCCATCCGTTCCCGCGTCCAGACCGAAGTCCGCCACGCCTTCGTCGCCGCGTTCCGCGTCGACATGCTTCTCGCCGCCGCACTGGCGGGTCTCAGTGCCGGAGGCGCGCTCGTCATCGCCAAACGTGACGAGCACAAGGCCTGACCGCACCTTTGCCGGCCGGCAGATCGATGCCTTCGCCCGACAACCAGATCTGTCCGCCGGACCTTGAGTGCATCTAGCTAGAGCCGTTCGGGGCACGGGTCCCACTGCCGATTTTCACCGGCGGGTGCCGCGGAGTTTGGAGTGCGGCAGCGACGGTTCACCAGCTGCCGCTTTCCCATAGCGGAAGCGTCGAGCTTCCGCCCCGCTTGCTGGTGCACCGCGCGGTCGCGGCTCGCCGCCGCGACTATGGGAAAGCGGCAGCTGATGAAGCATCGCTGCCGCACTCCAAACTCTGCGGACAGTGGACGCACATGCCTTCTGTAGCCTTTGATGCCACCCGCGTGCGTTCGGCCCCGGCTTCGAGTGGAAGACGGACAATCCTGTCCGTCACGCGAACACGTACGCACGAAGCGATTGCCCGGACGTACCTCGCACTCGCGTCATTCGTCGCGTGACGGACAAGATTGTCCGTCCTCCACTCATCAGCCTCGCGTACGCTCTCCTCGTGCTTGCGCGTCTGCTCCGGCTCCCGCTTCGCCTCGTGCCTAAGCGGGCCGTCGTGCGCATTCTCTCCGGCAGGCTCGCGGGCGCGCGCTGGGTGGTCGGCGCCGGAACCCATGGCTGCTGGCTCGGCACCTACGAGGCGGAGGCCCAGGCCTCCTTCGCGGCGCACATCAAACGAAATGACGTCGTCTACGACATCGGCGCGAACGTCGGTTTCTTCACGCTTCTCGCGGCGCGGCTGGTGGGGGAGGGCGGCCACGTCTACGCGTTCGAGCCGCTGCCCCGCAATCTCGACTTTCTGCGACGCCACGTCGCCCTCAACAAACTAACAAACGTCACGATCCTGCCGGTCGCCGTCGCCGCGACCGCCGGCGTCCTCAAATTCGCCGAGGGCGCCAACCCCTCGATGGGCGGCCTCTCCGCGACCGGCGCGCTCGAAGTCCCCACCGTCGCCCTCGACGAACTGCAACTCCGGCCGCCGCGCTTCATGAAGATCGACGTCGAAGGCGCCGAATCGGACGTCCTCGCCGGCGCCACAAAAACCCTGCGCACCCATCACCCCACCATCCACCTCTCCACCCACGGCTGGGAGCAGAACGAGCGCTGCACGGCCACGCTGCGCGCCGAGGGCTACGACGTCCACCTCGAGCGCGATGGGACGGAAGACGGGAACTACGTCCTCCTCTGCAACTGATCGCCGCGCCGGCTCGCTGCACCGCAATCGCGATTCTCGTTGACAGTCATTTCACCGGAGGTTTACTCTCCGCGATGTAAACGGTTACATCCCGTTCCATGCCGAGAGCACCGCGACGCCCGTCCGCTGTCCTCCAGACCGTCACGATCCGTGACGTCGCTGCGAAAGCTGGTGTCTCCGTCGCCACCGTGTCCCGCGTCTTCAACCGCAAGGGGCCGATCCGCGAAGACACCTTCGAACGCGTCACGGCCATCGCCGCCGAGATGCGCTACGTCCCCGACGCCGCGGCCCGTTCGCTCTCCACGCGCAGCACCAGCACCATCGGCGTCGTCCTGCCGGAGTTGCACGGCGAGTTCTTCTCCGAGGTCATCCGCGGCATCGACATCGCCGCACGGCACAGCGGCTATCACCTGCTCGTCTCCGGCTCGCATTCGAACAGCGAGGAGATGCGGGCTGTGCTGCGGGCGGTGCGCGGGCGTGTCGACGGTCTGATCGTCATGTCGCCGGACCTCGAGCCCTCGGCGATGCTCGCCGACTTCCCCAGCTCCTTTCCGCTCGTGCTGCTCAACTCCCGTGTCGACGGACGGCCCAACATCACGATCGACAACTCCGGCGGCGCGCGCGCCGTCGTGCGTCACCTCGCAGCACTCGGACACAAGCGGATCGCCTTCGTGCGCGGTCCGTCGCAGAACGCGGACGCGGAACAGCGCCTGCGCGGCTACCGCGGAGCCGTCCGCTCGGCCGGCATCGAAGCCGACCGCAACCTGGAGAGCGCCGGAAACTTCACCGAGGAGTCGGGATATGAGGCTGTCAAACGGATCCTTGCGGCCGGACCGCGCCCCACCGCGATCTTCACCGCCAATGACGCGATGGCCATCGGCGCGCTCGGCGCTCTGGTGGAAGCTGGATGTGCGGTGCCGGACGAGATCGCCCTCATCGGCTTCGACGACATCCCCATCGCCCGCTTCCTCGCACCGCCACTGACCACCGTCAACGTACCGATCGCCGACCTCGGCCGGCGAGGCTTCGAGCTCCTTCGCGACAGCACCGTCACCCCGCCATCCGCCCAGACACTCAAACTCGAAACGACACTCGTCGTGCGCCAGTCGTGCGGAGCCGCCCAGCGGCCCCCGCAGCATGAGAGCCGGCGCAGGACAAAGAGCAAGTGATTTCAGGAGAGGGATCATGAATCGATTTACCGCGCTGTTCGCGCTTTTCCTCGCGCTCTTCGGCACGCTCGCGTACGGCCAGACGACCACGTCGACCATCCGCGGCGTCGTGCAGGACGAAAGCGGCAACCCATTTCCCGGCGCAGTCCTCGTGGCCACGAACGCCGCCAGCGGCTTCCGCCACACCGCCACCGCCGGCAGCACCGGCAACTTCCAGCTCGTCGGTCTCACGCCCGGCACTTACACGATCGAAGTCAGCGCCACCTCCTACAAGGAGAGCACGCGCAACGTCACGCTGCGCGTCGGCCAGACGCTCGACCTCGATTTCCGCCTGACGCCCGACCTCGTCCTGACGGAGTCGATCACCGTCGTCGGCAGCGAAGCGGTCGAAACGCGCACGCCGGAGCTGGGGACGAACGTCAGTCCGCTGCAGATCGAATCGCTGCCGCAGAACGACCGGAACTTCCTCAACTTCGCCGCGCTCGCACCGGGCGTGCTGGTCGGCACCGACGACCTGCGCAAGGAGATCCGGGCGGGCGCGCAGAGCTCCTCGGCGACGAACGTCTTCATCGACGGCGTCTCCTTCAAGAACGACGTGATCCAGGGGGGCGTGGTCGGCCAGGACGCCAGCCGCGGCAATCCCTTCCCGCAGAACGCCGTGCAGGAGTTCCGCGTCATCACGCAGAACTACAGCGCCGAATACCAGAAGGCTTCGAGCGCGATCATCACCGCCATCACCAAGTCCGGCTCCAACACGATGAGCGGCGACGCCTTCTTCTACTATCAGGACAAGAGCCTGGTGGCCGACGATCCGCTCACCGGCGCGAATCCGGAGTACCAGCGCAACCAGTACGGCTTCAGCGTGGGCGGCCCGATCGTCCGCGACCGCCTGCACTACTTCTTCTCCTATGAAGCGAACGATCAGGACCGCGAGAACACCGTCACGATCGGCAGCGGCTTCGAGAGCAATCCGACGCTGCGCAACGAGCTGCTCGGCCACACCGGCACATTCGTCTCGCCGTTCCGCTCCGACCTCGCTTTCGCGAAGGCCAGCTTCCAGCCCGGCTCCTCGCAGCTCTTCGACTGGAGCGCCAACTTCCGCCGCGAGACGGACATCCGCGGCTTCGGCGACCAGACCAGCCGCGACTCCGCCGAGAACGTGAAGAACGACGTGTGGGGCACCGCGCTCCGCCATCAGTTCACCGCCAGCACCCTCCTCAACGAGCTCTCGCTCAGCTACCAGGATTTCGCCTGGAACCCGCAGCCGCTGAACATGGACGAAGTGGGCCGCGTTTACGAGAACCAGGGCGGCGGCGTCGTGCTCCGCATCGGCGGCCGCGACACCGAACAGCAGATCGGTCAGCAGCGCCTCGCGCTGCGCGACGACGTGACGTTCACCAGCCTCGATTTCCACGGCTCGCACTCGCTGAAGATCGGCGGCAACGTCGAGCAGCTCGACTACACCGTCACGAAGTACTTCGAAGAGAATCCGCGCTACTTCTTCAAGGACGGGATCAGCGCGACGATCCCGTACAAGGCACGCTGGGGTTACGGCAATCCCGACCTCTCCGCCGACAACACGCAGTACGGCATCTACGGCCAGGACGACTGGGCCGTCGGCAACAAGCTGATCCTGAACCTCGGTCTCCGCTGGGATTACGAGACCAACATGTTCGACACCGACTACGTGACGCCGCTCGAAGTGCGGCAGCGTCTGTCGGACAGCTTCCCGGCGAACTACTTCACGGACGGCGACGACCGCGAGCCGAAGACCGACATGTTCCAGCCGCGGCTCGGCTTCTCGTACGACCTCTTCGCCAACGGCCGCACGGTGGCCTTCGGCGGCGCCGGCCGCTACTACGACCGCAACCTGTTCAACAACACGCTCGACGAGCGTTTCCGCCTGCAGCACGTGGTCGGCGAGTTCCTCTTCTCGCCGGACGGCAGCGTGCCCGGGACGGCGAAGTGGGATCCGAAGTACCTGACGCGCGAAGGGCTGCTCGAGCTGCAGGCCAGCGGCATCACCGGCCGGCCGGAAGTCTTCCTCGTGGACAACAACACCGAGGTTCCGTACTCCGATCAGTGGAACATCGGCGTGCGCCAGACGTTCGGCAACATGGTCGCGGCGGCGAGCTACTCGAACATCAAGAGCTATAACGGCTTCACCTACATCTGGGGCGCCGGCTTCTGCTGCCCGAACCCGCCGTTCGACCCGAACTACAGCAACGTGCTGATCTCGAACGACGACGTGCGCACCTGGTACGACGCCGTCTACCTCACGCTCGACCGTCCGTTCAGCGGCCGGTACGGCTTCAACGTCGCGTACACCTGGTCGGACGCCGAGCAGATCGGCGGCGATCTCTTCAGCCTGGACCGCCGCGTCCCGACCGACTACGCGCGTTACGGCACGCCCGGCACGATGGAGCATCGCATCGTGGCCAACGCCATCGTGGCCATTCCGTGGGACGTCCGCGCCAGCACGCTCATTCAGTACAGCTCGGGCGAGAAGTTCCGCTATCACGACTTCCCGAACGGCTTCTGCGGCGACAACAACTGCTACGTGCCGCGCGCGGGTGAAGGCCCGAGCTGGACGACGGTCGACCTCCGCTTCGAGAAGGACTTCCGCTTCGCCAGCACGTACCGCATCGGCGCCACGATCGAAGCGTTCAACGTCTTCAACGAGGCCCGCTACCGCAGCTTCGAAGACTTCAACCCGCCCGAGGGCAATCCGAACCTCGGCAAGCCGCGCGACATCGTCGTCGGCTCCCAGCGCCGCTTCCAGTTCGGAATCCGGCTCGGTTTCTAACGCATGACCATCGCGGGTAAATGGGGAGCGGCACTTGCCGCTCTCCTTCTTTTCTCCGCCTGCACCGGTGGCACCGGCCGGCCTGCCTCTAGTAGGACCGGCACTCCTGCCGGTCAGCCGCTGCCACCGCTGCAGGGCAACGAGCTGCTGGACGACGTGCAGCAGCGCACGTTCAACTGGTTCTGGGAAACGACGAACCCCAAGAACGGCCTGGTGCACGACCGCTGGCCGACGAAGTCGTTCTCCAGCATCGCCGCGGTCGGTTTCGGCCTGACGGCGTACGGCGTGGGCGTGGAGCGGGGCTGGGTGCCGCGCGAAGCAGCGGCGGAGCGCGTGCTGACGACGCTGCGCTTCTTCCTGAACGCGCCGTCAGGTCCGGCGGCGGAGGGGATGACGTCGTATCGCGGCTTTTACTATCACTTCCTCGACATGGAGACGGGGCAGCGCTTCAAGGAGGTGGAGCTGTCGACAATCGACACGACGCTCATGCTCGCCGGCGCGCTGTTCTGCCAGTCGTATTTCGATCGCGACAACGAGACGGAACGGGGCATTCGGCAGGCAGCCGAGGAGCTGTACCGGCGTGCCGAGTGGCCGTTCTTTCACGAGCGCGCACCGCTCGTGAGCATGGGCTGGACGCCGGAGAACGGCCTGCACGACTGGGATTACACCGGCTACAACGAGGCGATGCTGCTGTACATCCTGGCGATCGGCTCGCCGACGCACCCGATCGATCCGTCCGCCTGGCAGGCGTACACGAAGACGTATCGCTGGGCCACGTTTCACAATCAGCCGCACCTGAACTTCGCGCCGCTGTTCGGCCATCAGTACTCGCACGTCTGGATCGACTTCCGCGGCATCCAGGATCCGTACATGCGGGAAAAGGGGATCGACTACTTCGAGAACTCACGCCGGGCTACGCTGGCGCAGCGCGACTACGCGATCGAGAACCCGATGCAGTGGCGCGGCTACGGTCCGGACATGTGGGGCCTGACCGCCTGCGACGGGCCGACCGACGCGGAGCTGGACGTCGACGGCCGGAAGCGCCGCTTCTATACATACGCAGCAAGAGGCGCCTCCGCGACGGAAGTGCGCGACGACGGCACCCTCGCCCCCACAGCCGCCGCCGGCTCGATGCCCTTCACGCCGAAGGAGTCGCTGCGCGTCCTGGAAGCGATGCATCGCGACTACGGACGGTACCTGTACCAGCAGTACGGCTTCCTCGACTCCTTCAACCCGACGCTGCGGACGCCGATGGAGACGCAGCACGGCCGCGTCGTCGACCGTGTGGGCTGGTTCGACGGCGATTACCTCGGCATCGACCAGGGCCCGATCGTGCTGATGATCGAGAACTACCGGTCGGAGCTGGTGTGGAAGGTGATGAAGAAGAATGCGCATGTGGCGCGAGGGCTGAAGCGGGCCGGGTTTGGGGGCGGGTGGCTGGACAAACAATGAACACAGAACAGACGGTTGGGAGTCGGCAGCAGGGTGACGAGAACATGAACGCAGAACGCGGAACGCAGAACGCAGAACGATGAAGAAACGAGAGCGCGACGGCGTGTCCTTCTCAATTCTGCGTTCTGCGCTCTGCGTTCTGCGTTCGCTTTTCCTTCTCCTCCTGCTCCCCACCTGCTCCCGCACCGCCCCCACCACCACCATCGAGTTCTGGGGCCTCGGCCGGGAGGGTGAAGTCGTCGCCGAGTTCGTGCCTGAATTCGAGCGGCTCAATCCCGGCATCAAGGTCGACGTCCAGCAGATCCCGTGGACCGCGGCGCACGAGAAGATGCTGACGGCGCACGTTGGCAACTCCGTGCCCGACATCGCGCAGATGGGGAACACCTGGATCCCGGAGTTCGTCACGATCGGCGCGCTCGAGCCGCTCGACGGCCATGCGCGTACGCTCGACCGCGGCGACTACTTCGAAGGCATCTGGCAGACGAACGTCGTCGGCACCACGCTCTACGGGATTCCCTGGTACGTCGATACGCGCGTCCTCTTCTATAACAGCGCGCTCATCCCGATGCCGCCGCGCACCTGGAGCGAATGGATGGCCACGATGGAACGCCTCAAGCGCGAGAGCGGCCGGAGCGACTTCTATCCGATCCTGCTGCCGACGAACGAGTGGCCGCAGCCGGTGATCCTCGCCCTGCAGCAGCACGCGCCGCTGCTCGCCGACAATGCCACGGCCCTGTTCACCGAGCCGCGCTTCCTGGGCGCGTTCGATTTCTACCTGAACATCTACCGCCGCGGCCTCGCGCCGGTCGTCGGCAACAACCAGGTCGCGAACCTCTACTCGCAATTCGCCGAAGGGGAGTTCGCGATGTTCATCACCGGCCCCTGGAACGTCGGCGAGATGCGCCGCCGGTTGCCCGCGTCGATGCAATCGAAATGGGCCACCGCCCCGATGCCCGGGCCGGACGGCACAGCCTATCCGGGCCTCTCGCTCGCCGGCGGCTCCAGTCTCGTCATCTTCAAGAACTCCGAGAAGAAAGCCGCCGCCTGGAAGTTCATCGAGTTCCTGTCACACCCGGAAATGCAGGCGCGCTTCTACGAAGCGAGCGGCGACCTGCCGGCGCGCAAGTCGGCCTGGAACGCGCCGTTGCTCGCCAACGACGACAAGCTCCCGGCCTTCCGCGTCCAGCTCGACCACACCGTGCCGCTGCCCCGCGTCCCGGAGTGGGAGTACATCGCCACGACGATCTTCGAGCAGGGGGACATCGCCGCCCGCAAGCGCCTTACGGCGCGCCAGGCAGGGGAGGCGCTGAACGTGCGCGTGAACCGCATTCTGGCGAAGAGGCGGTGGGTGCTGGAACGCCGGGGAAACGATAGGACTGATGGGACAACTGGGACTACTGGGACCTATGGGACAAATGACAGCTCCATGATCCCCATCGGTCCCATAGGTCCCATCTGTCCCGTTAGTCCTATCGTCTCCTTCGGAGGCCTCGCCTCATGACCACCCCGAGCCCCGCGCCCCGGGCCCCGGGCCCCCGAAAAAGCATCTTCGCCCCCGAGGCGCGCGCCGCCTGGATGTTCCTCATCCCGCCGCTCACGCTCATCGTTCTCTTCTTCGTCATCCCCGTGCTGATGGGCTTTCTCCTCAGCATGACCGACTTCGACATCTACTCCATCGGCGACGTGGGCGACACGCGCGTCGTCGGCGTCCGCAACTACGGCGAGCTGCTGCACAACCCGCTCTTCTGGCAGGCGCTGCGGAACACGCTCTACTACGCGGTCGTCGGCAGCATCCTGACGATCGCCGTCGCCCTCGCCGCCGCGCTGCTGCTCAACGCGAAGATTGCGCGCTTCAAGCCGCTCTTCCGCACGATCTACTTCGCGCCCGTCGTCACGACCATCGTGGCCGTGGCGGTGATCTGGCGCTACCTGTACCACCCGCGCGTCGGGCTGTTCAACCGCGTGCTCGAAGCGGTCGGCATCAACGGCATCGACTGGCTCGGCGATCCGAAATGGGCCATGCCGGCCATCATCCTGCTGGCCATCTGGAAGAACTTCGGCTACTCCACCATCATCTTCCTGGCCGGCCTGCAGAACGCGCCCGAAGAGCTGTACGAAGCCGCGCGCATCGACGGGGCAGGGGAACTGCGTCAGTTCACCGCCATCACGCTGCCGGTCCTCGGCCCGACGTTCGTCTTCGTCAGCGTCATCACCTCCATCGGCTACTTCCAGATCTTCGCCGAGCCGTACGTCATGACGCCGGAAGGGGGCCCGCTCAACAGCACCCTGACCATCGTCATGCTCATGTACCGCGAAGGCTTCCGCTGGTGGAACATGGGCTACGCCTCCGCCATCGCGTTCATCCTCTTCGCCATCGTCGTCGCCGCGACGCTGCTGCAGGTCTTCCTGCGACGGAGGGAGAATGAGTAGGCAGTGGGCAGTAGGCAGTAGGCAGGAGAAGAAGCGTGTCCGGGGTTTTGTCCACCGCCAACGGCCAACTGCCAACCGCCAACTGCCCCTCAAATCGGCGTTCATCCACACGCTGCTCGTCGTCGGCGCGATCGTCACGATCATCCCGCTGCTCTGGATGCTGTCGGCGTCGTTCATGCCGGCCGGCGAAGCGACGGCCTTTCCGCCACGCCTGCTGCCGAGCCACGTCACGTTCGAGCACTACAGCGCTCTGTTCACCCGCCTCAACCTCGGGCGCTCGTTCTTCAACAGCATGGTCATCGCCGTGAGCGCGACGCTGTTCTCGCTCCTCTTCAACTCGATGGCCGGCTACGCCTTCGCCAAGCTCCGCTTCCGCGGCCGCGACCGCATCTTCTCGCTGCTCATCGCCGGCCTGGCCATTCCGGCGCAGGTGGCAATGCTGCCGCTGTTCCTCATGCTCAAGTCGATCGGCATGGTCAACACCTACATGGGCGCCATCCTCCCGAGCATGGCGACGATCTACGGCATCTTCCTCGTGCGGCAGTTCATGATTTCCCTGCCGGACGAGATCATCGCCGCCGCCCGCATCGACGGCGCCAGCGAGCTCCGCATCTACTGGTCGATCATCCTCCCGCTCGCGCGCCCCGTCCTGGCCACGCTGGCCATCTTCACCTTCATGTCCGCCTGGAACGACTTCATGTGGCCGCTCATCATCCTCACGGACGGCGATAAATACACGCTGCCCGTCGCGGTCGCGAACCTCGTCGGCGAGCACTCCCAGGACCTGGAGCTGATGATGGCCAGCTCGGTGCTGACGGTCGTGCCGGTGCTGCTGCTGTTCTTCGTGTTGCAGAAGCAGTACATCGCCGGGATGACGGCGGGGTCGGTGAAGGGATGAGACACGAACGCAGAACGCAGAACGCAGAATGCAGAATTCAGAATCATCAGCGCGCTCGTTCTCGCCGTTCCGCCTTTCTTCGTTCTGCGTTCTGCGTTCTGCGTTCTGCATTCGTCGTTCTCCTCTTTCTGCTAGCCCTCCCCCTCACCGCCCAAAACCTCGAACAAGGCCCCTGGCGCCCCGCTCCCGCCACGGGCGTGGAGATGCAGCTCACCCGCGCCGCCGCCGGACGCAACGGCGAATCGCTGCGCGTCGACTTCGACTTCAAAGGCCGCGCGGGCTACGCCATCGCCCGGCGCGACGGCCTGCTCGAACTGCCGGACAACTTCGAGCTCGTCTTCTGGCTGAAGGCCGACGCACCGCGGAACACGCTCGAGGTCAAGCTCATCGACGAGTCGGGCGAGAACGTCTGGTGGTCCACCAAACGCGATTACGACTTCCCGACGCAGTGGCGGCGCATCGCCGTCAAGAAGCGCCATCTTGAATTCGCCTGGGGTCCGCTCGGCGGCGGCCCCGTGCCGAAGCGCATCGCGGCGATGGAGATCGTCGTCACCGCCGGCACGGGCGGCAAGGGCACGGTGTGGCTCGACGACGTGCAGCTCGCGCCGCTCGATACCGTCGAAGGAGAGCCCCCCACGCCCGTCATCACCCGCGTAGACGGCCGCACGCTGATCGATCTCGTGCGCCGGCGCGAGCTCGGCGGCCTCACGATCGCGTGGGGCGCCACGGCGCCGAGCTACGACGTCTCCACCTCCGTCGACGGCCAGGAGTGGGAGACGACGCGCGTCCGCGACTCCGACGGCGGCCGCGACGACATCTATCTCCCGGATGGCGACGCCCGCTGGATCCGCATCGACGCGGCGCAACCCGTCACCGGAGTGAAGGTGCGCCCCGCCGACTGGTCGCGGACCCCGAACGACTTCTTCTCTTCCGTGGCCCGCGAGTCCCCGCGCGGCCAGTACCCCCGCTACTTCCTCGGCGAGCAGTCCTACTGGACCGTCGTCGGCGCCGACGGCAATCCCGTCGAAGCGCTCATCAGCGAAGACGGCGCCGTCGAAGCAGGGGAGGCGCGTTTCTCCATCGAGCCGTTCGTTCTCATCGGCGATCGCCGGATCACCTGGGCTGACGTGACGGCGACGCAGTCGCTGGCCGGCGGTTCGCTGCCGGTGCCGGCGGTCACCTGGACGTCACCCGAAGTGACGCTCACGATCACGGCATTTGTCGCCGGTGACGCAAAACAATCGACTCTCCACGTCCGCTACCAGCTCGCACAGAGGGGCGTCTCGGTGCCCCGTCTGCAGTTGAGCATCAGGCCGTTCCAGGTGAATGCGCAATGGCAGTTTCTCAAGCGCACCGGCGGAGTGGTGCCGATCCGGAGCATCACGCGTGAAGGGGACAGCATTGTCGTGGAGGCGGACCGGCGCGGCGTGGTTCTGCCGCTGACGGCTCCACGCTCATTCGTGACGCGCACGTTCCCCGGCGCGGAAGGGTTTGCCTCAGCGGAGCTGGAGTTTGACGCGCCGCGGGTGGAGATTGCAGTGCCGTTGAATCAAGACACGATGGTACCCATGGGACAGATGGGACCCATGGGACCTATGGGAGAAACGGCTCCCCCCGAGCGCAGCCATAGGTCCCATGAGTCCCATCTGTCCCATCGGTCCCATCGTTCTCTGTCCACTCAGGCTCTGCTCGACGGCACCCTGCGCCAATGGGCCGGCACGCTGGCCCGTTTCACCGTGGACATCCCCGCGGCACCCGAGCTTTCACGCACGATCCGCAGCAATGCCGCTTACATCCTGATCAACCGCGACGGCCCCTCGATTCAGCCCGGCTCGCGTGCCTACGACCGCTCCTGGATTCGCGACGGCTCACTCACCTCCACCGCGCTCCTGCGGCTCGGCTTCGTCGAGCCGGTGCGGGAGTTCGTCCGCTGGTACGCGAAGCACCTGCGCGACGACGGCTACGTTCCGTGCTGCGTCAGTGCCGCCGGTGCCGACCCGGTGCCTGAGCACGACAGCCACGGCCAGTTCATCTATCTCGTCGCCGAGATCTACCGGCACACGCACGATCGCAAACTCGTCGAGGAGCTCTGGCCGGACGTCGTCCGGACCGCCGCTTTCATCGACCGCCTGCGCCACGAGCGCATGACGGAGCGCTACCGCGGCACCGCCTTCTACGGCCTCGTGCCGGAGTCGATCAGCCACGAGGGCTACTCGGCCAAACCGATGCATTCGTACTGGGACGACTTCTTCATCCTCCGCGGGCTGAAGGACGCCGCGTACCTGGCCGAAGTTCTCGGCAAGGACGCGACGCCTTATGCGTTGATGCGCGACGAGTTCCGCCGCGACCTGCTCGCCTCCATCGCCCGCACGATGCAGGACCACAAGATCGACTACATCCCCGGCTGTGTGGAACTCGGCGATTTCGACGCGACGTCGACCACCGTGGCCGTCTCACCCGTGGACGAAGCGGAGACACTGCCTCGCGAGGCGCTGCTGCGCACGTTCGAAAAGTACATGGAGAACTTCCGCCTCCGCCGCGACGGCAAGAGCGACTCCGAGGGCTACACCCCCTACGAATGGCGCGTCGTCGGCACGCTCGTCCGCCTCGGCCGGATCGCCGAAGCCCACGAGACCATGCGCTGGCTCTTCCTCGACCAGCGCCCTCCCGCCTGGAACCACTGGTCCGAGGGCGTGCGCCATGAAGCGAGACGCGGCGGTTTCATCGGCGACATGCCCCACACCTGGGTCGGCTCCGACTTCATCCGTTCCGCGCTCGACCTCTTCGTCTACGAACATGAGGACAAACTCGTCATCGGAGCCGGCGTCCTCCCCGAGTGGCTCGATCGCGGTGTGACCATCGATCACATCTCCACTGCCTGGGGGGAGCTCGGCTACACGCTGCGCCGCGTCAACGGCAAGACCGAGCTGATCATGCTGCGCACCCCCAACCCACCTGGAGGCATCGTCCACGCGTTTCCATGATCTCGGAGTGCGGTGGCGAACGCCACCGCT
>DASWMP010000060.1:0-19664 GCA_036399695.1 Thermoanaerobaculia bacterium
CGTTCATGCTTCATCCACTGCCAACCGCCAACCGCCAACTGCCAACCGCCAACTGCCAACCGCCAACTGCCAACCGCCAACCGCCAACTGCCAACCGCCAACCGCCAACTGCCAACCGCCAACTGCCAACTGCCAACTGCCAACTGCCAACCGCCAACTGCTTCCAAGAGTCTCATCGCTGGATTCGTCAGTCTGAGTTCCAGACTCCAGACACGCCCGATCCTTTCTTTCCAACGACTTACGCGTGGCACTTCCGTTGCGCTTGAGGCGGCGCGAAGGAGAGTCCCGCTTGAAGAAAACCATTACAGCCACACTCCTGACGATGACGCTTGCCGTCACCGCCGTTGCCGGCGAACAGGCCACGCTCGGAGAGACGAGCCGCCTCAGTCAGGACCTCATTTACTCGGTGAACCGCACTCCGGAGCGGCCGTTCGATACGGCCCGCGCCGTGGACGTCATCACAGCCGAAGAGATTGCGAACCATCCAGGCCGCGGGCTCGCCGACATCCTCGAAGAGGCGGCCGGTGTCTACATCCGCCGCTGGAACTCGGCCGGCGGCGCTGCCGTCGTGCGTGGCCTCTCGGCCAACCAGGTGCTGATCCTCGTCGACGGCGTCAAGCTGACGAACGGCACGTGGGGCAGCGAGACGACCGAGTACCTCAACCTCGTCGACATCGCCCAGATCGACCGCGTCGAGGTCGTCCGCGGCGTCGTTTCGGTGCTCGGCACCGAGTCGCTCGGCGGCATCATCAACATCATCACGAAGAAAGGCCCCTCGGGCGATGAGAAGGTGACGGGCACGGTCGGCATACGTTACTCGACCGGCGACCGCGCCTTCGCCGTGCCGGTGACGATCGCCGGCCACTTCGGCAAGCTGCGTTACTCGGCCGGGATCACGGCGCGCGAGTCGCACGACCTCCGCAGCGCCACCGGACGCGTTCCGCTCTCCGACTACAACGAGCGCTCCGGCTTCCTCTCCGCGCAGTACCTGCTGTCGGACGTGAAGACCGTCACCGCGACGTTCTCCGATCTCGAGCAGAGCGGCATCCGCGGCGAGGCCGGCAACCTGATCGGCCCGATTCTCTACAAGCCGACGCACACGCAGCTCGCCAGCCTGTCGTTCCTCGACCTGGCCACGCGCTCCTGGTCCGACTCGCTGCGCGCGCAGGCCTACTGGAACCGCCAGTCCGACGGTCACGACGTCATCGTCATGATCCCGGCCATGACCGCGAACCGCACCGATTCCGACACGCTCATGGGCTTCGGTCTCGAGCTCGGGAAGTTCATCGGCAAGTCGCAGGTCCATCACCTCATCTACGGTGTCGACTACTCGACCGAGGAGACGAAGTCGTCTTCCATCGACACGTATGAGGCAGGCTTCGTCGTCCACTCCCGCTCGCGCACGACGCCCGGCGCGCAGTACCGCACCCTCGGCGTGTACGTGCACGACCGCTTCGACATCGGCTCCAGGTTCACGGCCGCCGTCGGCGCGCGCTACGGCACCTTCACTCTGAAGGCGAAGGAGTCGGGCTTCCTCGGCACGTTCGCTTTCGACCAGACCGAAGGCGACTACTCCGCCAGCGCGAACCTGATCTACCACGCCACCCCGACCTTCAACATCGTCGGCAACGCCATGCGCGGCTTCCGTACGCCGAACATCTACGACGCCACCGCGATGGTCTGGGGCCAGGGCACGCTGCAGGTGCCGAGCACCGGCGTCAGCACCGAGAGCGTCATCAGCTACGAGCTGGGCGCCAAGTACGAAGCGGCGCGCGTCTCCGGCTCCGCCTTCTACTTCCGCAATGACCTCGACAGCCTGCTCGTCCGCGCGCAGGGCAGCCTGCACGGCCTCCCGTTCCTCGACTCGAACGGCAACGGCGTCAAAGATGGTTCGGAAGCCGAGATCCTGCAGACCCAGAACGTCGGCGCCGGCACCATCGACGGCATCGAGCTCGAAGGACGGGCCCAGCTTTCGCGCGCCTTCTCGCTGCGCGCGAACTACACCCGCACGACCGGCACGAACAGCGTGACGGACGAGCCGTTCTCCTACATTCCGCCGGACTTCGGCTCGCTCAAGCTGCGCTACTCGCCGGCTTCGGCGAAGAACGTCTGGGGCGAAGCGGTGATGAAGTTCGCCGGCCGGCAGGATCGCCTGTCGTCGGTGGAGCTCGCCGATCCGATGCTCATGAACGGCACGCCGTCGTACCGGATCTTCAACCTCCGCGGCGGCATGACGGTCCTCGACACGATCGTCCTCTCCGTCGAAGTGGAGAACCTCTTCGACAAGGAGTACCGCTTCCACGGCTCGCGCGTCCCGGAAGCCGGCCGCCAGTTCGTGCTCTCCACGCAGTACCGCTTCTAAAGGAGGAGGCCCAGCATGAAACGCATTCTGCTCACGCTCTTCCTGTTCACCAGCGCGTCACTGCACGCCGCTGAAGGCTTCAAGGTCGTCGTGCACCGCTCGAATCCGATCACCTCGATCAGCAAGAGCGAGCTGTCCGACTACCTGCTCAAGAAGAAGACGACCTGGCCCGACAAGAAGCCCGTCGTCGCCGTCGACCTGACCGACAAGTCCCCGGTCCGCGGCAAGCTCTCCCAGGAAGTCCTCGGCCGCTCACCCGCCGCCATCAAGAGCTACTGGCAGCAACAGATCTTCTCCGGCCGCGACGTGCCGCCGGTCGAGAAGGCCTCGGACCGCGACGTGATCGCGTTCGTGCAGGTGACGCCCGGCGCCATCGGCTATGTCTCGGACGCCACGGACACGGGGGACCTGAAGGTCGTCGTGCTTCGGTAGTTTAGGGAGACGTTGTCCGTTTTCCGTTGTCCGGTGTCCGTGCTGCGCTTCACGACGCGTTTGGCAGAGCACAGCACGGACGACGGGCAACGGAAAACGGACAACGTCTCTCGCTTTTCTAGCGGTTGGCGTAGGCGATGATCAGCACGATGATCAGAATCGTGAGCACCAGGAAGGTGATCTTCACCCACGACCAGGGTGCCGTCCCCGTGGCTTTGCCGGTCACGCCGTTCACGATGTAGCGGTACGGTTTGCCGCGGTAGTCGTAGGCGGAGATCCAGACCGGCAGCAGGGCGTTCTTGTACGCCAGCGCGGAGAAGGTCGTGTTCACGTTCAGGTTGCGCTGCGTGTCGCCCGGGACTTCACGGGAGCAGGCGCTGTAGATCTCGCCGCGCATGCGGGTCTTCGCGCTCTCCAGTGCTTCGGGCAGGTCGACCGCGTTCTCCTCGGCCAGAAAGCCGGAGAGGTACGACGGCTCGTAGACCGTGAGGTCGGCCGTCGGGAAGGGCTCGATGCCCTGCGCGAGGCCGGGATCGATGCCGCGCGAGGCCGGCACCGGCACGTCGTCGAAGAAGAGGCTGAGCGAGCCGGAGGCCGGTTCCCAACGGACGCGCTGCTGCTGACGCATGACGGTCTTGCCGTTCTCGGTGACCGGGACGGTGACGTAGTAGTAATAGCCCGCTTCCGCCGTCCACCAGGAGCTCGTGGCGGCGTCGAAGGTCCAGAAGGGGATGTAGACGCCCTGCATCGTCGTGAGGCGCGAGGAGGACTTGAGGTCGTTCGGACGCAGCCAGAGCGACGACTGCCACGAACGGAACTGCTGCACCGCCGTCTCCCGCGGCACGCGGAACGGCAGCAACCCTTCGGGACGGACGACGTTCGGATTCGGCGGCGCCTCGACGACGGCGGTCGTGCCGCAGAAGGCGCAGGAGGAAGAGGCCACGTGCGGATCGAGCGTCGTGTGCGCGCCGCAGCGGCGGCAGACCATGACCTTGCGCTCCGCCCCCCAGCCGAGATCGCGCGGCGCGCGCAGGGCCACGTCGACGGGCTTCTCGGTGACGGTCGTGGTGGACGGGGCGATCGATTGCTCGCGCCCGCAGTAAGGGCACTTCATCGCGGAGACGCCCGGCTCCCACCGCAGATCGGCGCCACAGCTCTCGCAGGGGAACTTCCGGACTTTCGCGACAGTGGACATGCGCGCAGATGATAGGCCACGCACTCATGGATAAAAGCAAAAAGGCCCGGGTTGCCCCGGACCTTTCATGAGAGCTACTTGATTGGTGGAGGTGGCGGGGGAGGCGGTGCGCTCTGCGCGAGTCCGAGCTCGGAGTAACTGTCGAGCGAAGCCCATCCACTGGCGCCGGGGCGCCACGCCTGCGTGGACGCGCCGACCTGGCCGGACTGCACCATCGCGCGGAGCGCATCGTCCGTGTACGGACCGTACGTCTTGCCGTCGATGGCCAGCGACCAGCGCGGGGCCTGCGACGCACCACCGCCGCCCGGAGGCGGGGGAGGGGCGGCGTGTCCCTGCTGCTGCGAGTTGTTGAAGGCGCCGCCCATGGCGTTGCCCATCGCCACGCCTGCGCCGAGGCCGACGCCGGCGCCAGCCAGGCCGCCCGGATTCGCCGCCGCGACCTTGATCGCGTCAGCGGTTTGGAGTTGCGTGTACTGCCCCATGCGATCGCCGAGGACGCCCAGCTTGGTGCGCTGGTCGATCGCGGCTTCCACTTCCTCGGGGAGCGAAACGTTCTCGATGTAGAACTTCGACAGCTCGATGCCGTAGCCGGCGAACTCCGGCTCGAGGATCTTCCGCGCGGCGGCGGAGAGCTCGTCGTAGTGCGCGGCCAGGTCGAGCGCGGCGATCTTCGCCTCGGCGATGGCGTCGGACAGACGCGACAGGATCGTCGACTTGAGCTGCCCGAGGACGTCGCCCGTCGTCGTCAGGCCCTGAGTGCCGACGATCGTCTGGAAGAATACCTTCGGATCCTTGATGCGCATCGCGTACGTTCCGTACGCACGGACGCGGATCATGCCGAAGTCGGCGTCCCGCATCATCACCGGATTCGACGTTCCCCACTTGAGGTCGGTGAACATCCGGGTGTTGAAGAAGTAGACCTCCGCCTTGAACGGCGAGTTGAACCCGTACTTCCAGCCGCGCAGCGTCGTCATGATGGGGACGTTCTGCGTGTTCAGCTCGTAACGGCCTGGTTTGAACAGATCGGCCGCTTCGCCTTCATTGACGAAGAGCGCCACCTGGTTCTCCCGAACCGTGAGCTGCGCCCCCATCTTGATTTCCTGGTTGTAAACGGGGAAGCGGTAGACGAGCGTATCGTTCGTCTCGTCGAGCCACTCGATGATCTCGATGAACTGCGAACCAATCTGGTTCTTCAGGTTGTCGAAAAAGCCCATGTATCTGCCTCCGGTCAAGTGAGTATACGGGGAATTGGGCTACGCGTTTTCGGTTGTCGGTTTTTGGTTTTTGGTGGTCTCATGCCACCCCTTCCGGCACCACGAACCAAAAACCGAAAACCAACAACCAACAACCACTTCAAGGAGTACGCGTGAACAAACCCTTACTAGCCCTCCTCGCCCTGCTGGCGCTCCCGGCCGTGGCGGACGAGGGGATGTGGATGCCTCAGCAGGTGCCGAATCTGGCGGCCGAGCTGAAGAAGGCGGGGCTGCAGATCGACCCGGCCCGTTTTGCCGACCTGACCGGTGACCCGATGGGCGCCGTCGTCTCCCTCGGCGGCTGCACGGCCTCGTTCGTCTCACCGGACGGCCTCGTCGTCACCAACCATCACTGCGCGTTCGGCTCGATCCAGCACAACGCCACGCCGCAGCGCGACCTCATCACGAACGGCTTCCTGGCCAAAACGCGCGCCGAGGAACTGCCGGCGGCGCCGGGGACGAAGGTGTGGGTCACGACCAACATCGAAGACGTCACCTCGCGCGTCACCAAAGGCCTCGAGACGATCAGCTCCGACTCCGGCCGGGCCAAACTGCTCGACCGCCGCGAGAAAGAGCTCACGGCCGAGTGCGAGAAGGCCGGCGGCGTCCGCTGCCGCGTCTCCTCCTTCTTCGAGGGCTCGCAGTACCTCCGGCTGACGCAGATGGAGATCAGCGACGTCCGCCTCGTCTACGCCCCGGCGCGGATGATCGGCGAGTACGGCGGCGAGATCGACAACTTCGAATGGCCGCGCCACACCGGCGACTTTTCGTTCTACCGCGCCTACGTCAACGGCCAGCCCTTCAAGCCGAAGCACTGGCTGAAAGTGGCGACCGAAGGCGTGGACGAGGGCGACCTCGTCATCGTGGCCGGCTATCCGGGCCGTACGTTCCGCTATCGCACCGAGCAGGAAGTGGCGACGGCGAAGGAATTCACCTATCCGACCTCCATCCGCTACTTCACGGAGCTGATGCGCATCCTCGAGGACGCGGGCAAGAACAACAAGGACGTCGAGATCAAAGTCGCGTCCCGCATCAAGAGCCTGGCGAACTCGCTCAAGAACTACACGAGCGTGAACGAAGGCTTCACCAAGGACCGCATCGTCGAAGCCCGCGCCGAGCGGGAGGCGAAGATGCGCGCCGCCATCGCGAAGGACCCGTCGCTCGCGCAGTATTCGCGAGCCCTCGATGAAATCGCCCGCCTGAACCGCGAGCAGCGCGCCACGCTGGAGCGGGACACGATCCTCTCCTGGCTCGTCTCCGCCCGCGTCTCGCCGATGCTCAACCAGGCGTACACGATGCAGCGCCTGGCCGTGGAGCGGGCGAAGACCGCGGATCTCGAGCGCGCCGCCGGCTACCAGGAGCGCGATTGGGCGCGTCTGCAGCAGGCCTCGGATCGCGCGCAGCGGACGATGGACGTCGGGAGCGACCGCGCGGCCGTCCGCTACTTCCTCAATGAAGCGGCTAAACTCCCGGCGAACCAGCGCCTCAAGCCGGTCGACGACGCCATCGCCGCCGCGGGCGGGATCGAGCCGTTCCTCGACCGCATTTACGGCAGCACGAAGCTCGGCTCGCAGGAAGAGCGGGCCAAGATGCTCGGTGAGACGTCCGCCCAGCTCGCGGCCCGCAACGACGCCATGCTGAACTTCACCGCGTCGCTCCTGCCGCTCGCCCAGGCCAACGAGCAGCGCGACCTGGAGCGCTCCGGCGCGATGTCACGTCTCCGCCCCGGCTACTTCGAGGTGCTGCGCCGCGTCGAAGGACGCGAGCTCTACCCCGACGCCAACTCGACGCTGCGCGTGACCTTCGGCACCGTCAAGGGCTACCAGCCCCGTGACGCGACGTACTACACGCCGCAGACGACCCTCTCCGGCCTCATGCAGAAGGAAAAGGGCAAGGAGCCGTTCGCCAGCCCGGCCGCGCTCCTCGCGTCGGCGAAGAACGCCGACGCCACCAAGCCGTACGTCGACCCCGACCTCGGCCAGGTCCCGGTGAACTTCCTCTCCACCTGCGACACCACCGGCGGCAACTCCGGCTCCCCGACGCTCAACGCCAAGGGTGAGCTGGTCGGTCTGCTCTTCGACGGCAACTACGAGTCGATCGACGCCGACTTTCTCTTCAACCCGGCCATGACCCGCTCCATCCATGTGGACGCGGTGTACATGCTCTGGGTCATGGACGCCGTCGACGGCGCCCACGAGCTGATGCGCGAGCTCGGCGTCACCCCGAAGTTCGCGAAGTGATCGTGACCTCCCCGCCGCACCGGAAGGTGCGGCGGGGAGGGGCACCCTCGCGGCTGCACCGCACACACAGGAGTGTCTGTCCCACATTCGGCATGCGGCTCTCTGCTTCTAATGTGGGACAGACACTTCTGTCTGTCCGGTGTACCCGCTCGGCCTCGGGTTGGCCGCGGTTTTACTCTTCGTCCTGCGGCGGCGCCGGCTGCCGGGCGGCGGCGACCTGGCGGATGATCTCGCCGGCGTCCACGCCGAGGCATTCGCCGAAATCGAGGATCACGCGGAGTGTGGGGGAGTTGCCGCCGTGCTCGAGGATTCCGAGATATTGGGGCGTGATCCCCAGCCGCTGGGCAAGCTTAGCGGAACTGAACCCTCGCTGACGGCGCAGACGTTTTACGACGCGCCCGAAGACTGCCGCGTCAGCGTCGGCTTTCGAAGCTCTTGGCATTTTTCGATTCTACACGCAACCATGGATTCATGAGCGATACTCGCGGAGTCTTGCCTGGAAACCATGGATTCATGTGTGCTGCTCGTTCAGCTTGCAAGCGAAACCATGGTTTAACAAACATCACTCCAGAAGTGACTTTTGAAGGTCGCTCAGCGAAATGTCTCAATCCATGGTTGAATCGCGAACACTCTGGAGTATCGCGGATGAGTCCATGGGTGTTCCGCAACACTCAAACCGAATCGGGTTTCAACCATGGTTTCGAACGAAGACTCGTCGAGTCACACCGAGAGCTCCAGGACGATTCCGCCTCGCATCCGGAGTCTGACGGTCCGGTCGTAGACGTCGCGCACCCAGATCCGGGCGGACGGATCGGTCGAATCGAGTGAATCGATCTGCCCCATGAGCTCTTCGGGGGAGTCGATGACTTCGCACTCGCCCTCGTCGTTGATGATGCGGATCGGGAATTCGGGTTTCATCGCCACTCCGCTTTTACTATAATCCTGAGCCCTTGCGGGCGCGCCAGTTACGCGTCTTCCTTCCAACTCAAAGGAGCATCCCCAATGTCAGGCCACAGTAAATGGAGCACCATCAAGCACAAGAAGGGTGCGGCCGACGCGAAGCGCGGCAAAGTTTTCACGCGCATCATCAAGGAAATGACCATCGCTGCTCGCCTCGGCGGCGGTGATCCGGACGGCAACCCCCGCCTTCGCGCCGCCGTCGCCGAAGCGAAGGCCAACAACATGCCGAAGGACAACATGGACCGCGCCATCAAGCGCGGCACCGGCGAGATCGAAGGGGCCATGTACGAGGAAGTCACGTACGAGGGCTATGGGCCGAGCGGTGTTGCCATCATGGTCGAAGCGCTGACCGACAACGGCAACCGCACGACCCCCGAGATCCGCCGCATCTTCGAAAAGAACGGCGGGAACCTCGGCACCCCGGGGTCGGTCCGCTTCCAGTTCGAGAAGAAGGGCTACTTCGCCGTCGAGAAGAGCGCCGTCGCTGAAGACAAGCTGATGGAGATCGCTCTCGAGGCCGGCGCCGACGACCTGCAGACCGAGGATGCGGACGCGTACGAGATCTACACGACGCCCGACAACTTCGAAGCCGTCCGCCAGGCGCTGGAGGCGGCCAAGATCCCGACCGTCGAAGCGAAGCTCGGCATGATCCCCTCGATCTACGTCGCCACCGACGAATCGGCCGCCAAGCAGGTCATGCGCCTTCTCGAGATGCTGGACGACCACGACGACGTCCAGAACGTCTGGTCGAACTTCGACATCCCCGCGGAGATGATGGAGACCGCATAACGTTCGTCAACCCTGAGCGAAAGGCACGACTCGTGCGGGAAGGCCGGGCACGATGACGGCGCTGGTCTACTCGCTCGCCGCGTACGACTACCTGGCCCGCGACATGGCGGCCCTCGGCGGCTACCAGCTCGGGCAGCTCGATCGCGGCATCTTCCCCGACGGCGAGCACCATCTGCGCGTCATCGACGACGTGAACGACCGCAACGTCGTCCTCGTCGGCGGGACGGTCGACGATAGCGCGACGCTGGAGCTGTACGACCTCGCCTGCGCGATCGTCGAATGCGGCGCGGCCACGCTGACGCTGGTCGTGCCCTGGTTCGGCTACGCCACGTCCGAGCGCGCCGTCAAACCGGGGGAGGCGGTCATCGCCAAGACGAGGGCGCGGATCTTCTCGTCGATCCCGCGCGCGAAGTTCGGCAACGAGATCCTCCTGCTCGACCTGCACAGCGAAGGCATTCCGCATTACTTCGAAGGGTCGATCCGCCCGTTCCACGTCTACGCCAAGCCGCTCATCCAAGCGACGGCGCGCGACCTCGCGGGCGGCCCGTTCGTCCTCGGTTCGACCGACGCCGGCCGGGCGAAGTGGGTGGAGTCGCTCGCGAACGACCTCGGCGTCCCGGCGGCCTTCGTCTACAAGCGGAGACTCGGCCCCGCGGCAACGGAAGTGAGCGCCATCAGCGCGAACCTGCAGGGTGAGACGGTCGTGATTTACGACGACATGATCCGCACCGGCGGCTCCCTCATGGGCGCCGCCCGCGCCTACCGCGAAGCCGGCGCGGGACGCATCGCCGCGATTGCGACGCACGGCGTCTTTCCCGGCGACGCGCTTTCGCGCATCAACGCCTCCGGGCTGTTCAGCGCCGTGGCCTGCACGGATAGCCACCCACGTGCCCGTGATCTGGCAGGGGAGGGGCTGCGGGTGGAGTCGGTGGCCGCGCTGTTTCTGCCGTTTCTCAAGCGTATGCGCTAGGGGAACGATGGGACCGATGGGACCTATGGGGCTGCGCCCAGACTACGGTTCGTGTGGTGGCGGGTTTTCACCGGTCCCATGGGTCCCATAGGTCCCATCGGTCCCCGCGCGCCATCACGCTGCCCGCACCACCGGCCGGGAAGTCGCCACCACCACCGCTGCTGCCACGGCCAGCGCCGCGCCGGTCCCGAACGCCGCGCGTGGCGACACCTGCTGGTAGATCAGCCCGAACAGCGCCGTCCCCGCGAGCACGCACAGCCCGCTCGCCAGGTAATACATGCCGAAGCTCTTCCCCCGCGCGGACGCCGGCACCAGATCGGCGATCCAGGCCCGCTCCGCCCCTTCGGTCAGCGTCCCCGGGAGCGCGTAGAGGATGAACAGCACGAAGAACAGCTCCAGCGACGTGGCCAGCGGGAACAGCAGATAGATGAGCGCGTAGAGCATCCAGCCGGCGCAGAGCAACTTCCGCCGGTCGATGCGGTCCGAGAGCGCCCCGGCGCGTGTGGAGAAGAGCGACTTGATCACGTGGTGCGCCGCCCAGAGCAGCGGCAGCATCGCCGCCGTCACGCCGGCCTCGTGCGCCTTCAGGATGAGGAAGGCGTCGGACGAATTGGCGAGCGAGAAAAGGGAGATCGCGACCAGCGCCCGGGCCGGCATCGGCGCCCGTTCCTTCGTCTTCGCCGGCAGGACGCGCGGCGCTTCCCGCAGCAGGAACACCAGCAGCAGCGCGGCGATGGCGCCGGGGATGATGGCGGCGAAGAACGTCTGCCGCACGCTGAACCCGAGCCACAGCACCAGCATCGCCAGCAAGGGCCCGACGATCGCGCCGGTGTGATCGAGGGCCCGATGGAACCCGTACGCCCGCCCCCGGTCCTCCGGCGGCGTCACGTCGGAGATCATGGCGTCCCGCGGCGCCGAGCGGATCCCCTTGCCCGTCCTGTCGATCAGCCGCGCCGTCAGCACCGAAGGCCACGCCCCGGCCATGGCGATCAACGCCCGCGACGCCGCGGCCAGCGCATACCCGCTCACCACCAGCGGCTTCCGCTTCTGCAACCGGTCCGACCACGATCCCGCAAAGTATTTGAGGATCGACGCCAGCCCATCCGCCGCCCCTTCGATCAACCCGACCACGACCGGCGTCGCCCCCAGCGTCGTCGTGAGAAACACCGGCAGCAGCGGAAAGATCATCTCGCTCGAGGCATCGTTGAGCAGCGAAGCAAGACCGAGCAGCAGAACCTGCGGTTTGAGGCGCACGCCGGCATCTTCGCCGATGCGGAATCGCTTCTGATAGATTGCGGCGCGACTTTTCAAAGGAGCTGTTGAATTTATGGCGATCAAAAAAGTGGGTGTGCTCGGCTGCGGGCTCATGGGGTCGGGCATCGCGCAGGTGGCGGCACAGGCGGGGTATGACGTCGTGGTGCGCGAGGTCGAGCAGAAGTATCTCGACAAGGGGCTGGGCGGGATTCAGAAGTCGCTCGGCAAGTTCGTCGAGAAGGGGAAGATGGCGCAGGCGGACATGGACGCGTGCGTGAACCGGCTGAAAGGGACGACGTCCCTCGACGATCTGGCCGACTGCGACATCATCATCGAAGCGATCATCGAGAACGCGGACCTCAAGAAAGAGACCTACGCGACGCTCGACAAGCTCGTGAAGCCGACGGCGATCTTCGCCTCGAATACCTCCTCGCTCACGATCACGGAGCTCTCGATGGCGACGGCCCGGCCGAAGCAGTTCGTCGGCCTCCATTTCTTCAACCCCGTTCCGTTGATGAAGCTCGTCGAGGTCGTGCGCACGATCCTGACGACGGACGAGACGTTCGACGCCGCCTTCGCCTTCGCCCAGTCGCTGGGCAAGGAAGCGGTGAAGTGCACCGACAACTCCGGCTTCATCGTGAACCGCCTGCTCGTGCCGTACATCCTGGACGCGATCCGCGCGTACGAAGAAGGGGTCGGCTCGATCGAGGACATCGACAAGGCCATGGTCCTCGGCTGCGGCTATCCGATGGGACCGTTCACGCTGCTCGACTTCGTCGGGCTCGACACCACGTACTACATCACCCACGTGATGCACGAGGAGTACCGCGAGAAGCGGTTCGCCTCGCCGCCGCTGCTGCGCAAGATGGTCCTGGCGGGCCGCTTCGGACGCAAGACGGGCGCGGGCTTCTACGACTACTCCGGCGAGAAGCCGGTGCCGTTCGACAGGAAGAAGTGAGATGACTTACGAAAACGTGAAAACTGAAAATCGTGACGGCGTCCTCGTCATCACGATCGACCGCCCGAAGGTGCTGAACGCGCTGAACGCGCAGACGGTGGCGGAGCTCGACGCCGCCTTCACCGCCGCACGCAACGACGACTCCGTCCGGGCCGTGATCCTCACGGGCGGCGGGGAGAAGGCGTTCGTGGCCGGCGCCGACATCGGCGAGCTGGCGAAGATGACGCCGGTCACCGGCAAGGCCGTCGCGGAGAACGGGCAGCAGGTGTTCCTCCGCATCGAGCGTTTCCCGAAGCCGGTCATCGCCGCGATCAACGGCTTCGCCCTCGGCGGCGGCTGCGAGCTCGCGCTCGCCTGCCACATCCGCATCGCGTCGGAAAAGGCGCAGCTCGGACTTCCGGAAGTGACGCTCGGCATTATCCCGGGCTATGGCGGCACTCAACGCATGGCCCGTCTCCTCGGTAAGGGGAAAGCGGTGGAGCTGATCGCCACCGGCGACCGCATCGGCGCCGCGGAAGCGGAGCGCATCGGCCTGGTGAACAAAGTCGTCCCGGCCGACCAGCTCATGACCGCCGCCGAAGAGATGGCCAGGACCATCGCCAAACGCGGCCCGCTCGCCGTCCGCGCCGCCATCGAAGCGGTGATGATCGGCAGCGAAATGCCGCTCGAAGCCGGGCTCTCCTTCGAAGCGACCCTCTTTGGCCTCCTGGCATCAACCGAGGATATGAAAGAGGGGATGGGGGCGTTCCTGGAGAAGAGACAGGCAGAGTTCAAGGGCAAGTAGCGCGGAGGCGCTACTTGAGTTGTTGGTTGTTGGTTGTTGGCTTTTGGTGCTCCGCAGCGCGAGGCTCTCCGCTGAGCGCAGCACCAAAAACCGACAACCGACAACCAACAACCGAGATGCGACGCCAGCACCCACGGAGACCAGATGCACGACAACCTGGAAACGCTGATCCACGACTGGAACACCGAGGGCGAACAGCCGGCGCCTCCGCGGCGGCGGGTCGAGTTCGACGACGAGACGCTGCGGGACGGCCTGCAGTCGCCGTCGGTCTCGGATCCGAGCCTCGACGACAAGATTCGCATCCTGCATTACATGAACGAAGTCGGGATCGATCATGCCGACATCGGGCTGCCGGGGGCGGGGCCGCACGTGGTGGCGACGGTCGAGCGGCTGGCGCGGGAGATCGTCGAGCAGAAGCTCAGGATCACGGCCAGCGCGGCGGGGCGGACGCATGAGAACGACGTCCGGCCGATCATCGAGATCTCGCAGCGCGTAGGACTACCGCTGGAGGCGGACCTGTTCATCGGTTCCTCGCCGATCCGGCAGTTCACCGAGGAGTGGGAGCTCGACTGGATCATCAAGCAGTCCGTGAAGGCCGTGAAGCTGGCGGCGGACGAAGGGCTGCCCGTGATGTACGTAACGGAAGACACCACGCGGGCCAAGCCGGAGGACATCGAGAAGCTGTACACGGCCGCCATCGAGGCGGGAGCGACGCGCGTCTGCGTGGCCGATACCGTCGGACACTCCACGCCATGGGGGGCGCGCAACGTCATCCGCTTCGTCCGCGCGCTCGTCGATCGCACGAACCCGAACGTGAAAGTCGACTGGCACGGCCATAACGACCGCGCCCTCGGCGTCATCAACTCCATCGCCGCGCTCGAAGCGGGCGCCGATCGCGTCCACGGCGCGGCCGCCGGCATCGGCGAGCGCTGTGGCAACACGCCGATGGACCTGCTGATGGTCAACCTCAAGCTGATGGGGTGGATCGACAACGACCTGACGAAGCTGCGCGAATACGTCGAGTTCGTCAGCAGGGTGACGAAGGTGCCGATCCCCGATAACTACCCGGTCTTCGGCCGCGATGCCTTCCGTACCGGCACCGGCGTCCACGCTGCCGCCATCATCAAGGCGAAGAAGAAGGGGAGCGACTGGCTGGCCGACCGCGTCTACTCCGGCGTCCCGGCGGAGATGTTCGGCTTGCAGCAGGTCATCGAGGTCGGCCCGATGTGCGGTCTCTCCAACGTGATTTACTGGCTCGACTCCCACGGTTACCCGCAGGAGGAAGGGCTGGCGAAGGAAATCTTCTCCCTGGCCAAGACGACCAATCGAGTTTTGACCGACGAGGAGTTACACTCCTGCGCGCGGCGCTGGCAGGAGACCGCTGCAGTTTAGGCAGCTCCAGGCAGCGGCGATACAGCAACAGGCCCGAGTGGCGAAATGGCAGACGCAGCAGACTCAAAATCTGCCGGGGTACTCCCCCGTGTCGGTTCGAGTCCGACCTCGGGCACCAGATTCAAAACCTGAAGTCAGAACGCAGAACGCAGAACGATGAATTCAGAACCTGCTTCTTCATTCATCGTTCTGCGTTCTGCGTTCTGCGTTCTGACTTCAGGTTTTGATCCTCCGCTCCACAATCCTCCATTTATTCACGACGTTCGCTTGACGAATTCCGTAAAATAACTAGCCATGCACCGACTCCCACTGCTGCTTCTTTCCTTCCTGGTGATCGCGCAGCCGGCTTTCACCGCCACCCGGAATCGTGACCTCGAGCCTGCCGCGCGGGAGCGTGCGGAGGGGCGTGAGGTGATCGTCGAGCCGCGCCATCCGCTGGTACCGCAGGAGCGGGCCGCGCTCGCCGCGCTGGGGGCGAAGGTGCTGTCGCCGCTGCCGAACGGACGCTACCTCGTCCGGCTCGCGCCAGGCGTGACCCTCGATGCGAACGATCCGCGGGTCGCGGCGGTGCGGCCGGTGACGCTCGACATGAAGATCGACCACCGCATCGCGCGCGAGCTGCGCGGGCGGGCCTTCGGACGCGTCAACGTCTTTTTCCATGAGGACGTGCCGTTCGCCGAGGCGCGGGAGACGATCGCGGAAGTGGGCGGGTCGCTGGCCAATCCGCTGGCGCTCGACTACGTCGCTCCCGGCTACCTCATCGCGCAGGTCCCGGCCGCGGCCATCCAGACGCTGGCCCGCGACGGCCGCGTGCGCATGCTGCGCGCGCCGCTGAAACTCAAGCTACAGAGCAACAACGTCGTCTCGGCGGCGGTGTCGAAGGTCACGGAAGTCCAGGCCGCACCCTACAGCCTGTCGGGTAACGGCGTGGTCGTCTCGGTGCACGAGCTCGGCGCTGCCTTCAATCACAACGATTACGGCGGCCGCTTCACGCCGCACTTTACAGGCGGCGACGACGTCTCCCACGCCACGCACGTCATCGGTACGATCATCGGATCGGGCGCCGGCTATGCGCCAGCCAAGGGCATGGCTCCTCAGGCGACGGTGCACGAGTACGAAGTCGGCGCCCTCGAGGAGTACCTCGAGCAGAAGCAGACCGCGCTCAAGGAAGTCGGCTCGGTCGCGGACAACAATTCCTGGGGCTACACGCTCGGCTGGGAGTCGAGTGGTGCGTCGTGGGTCTGGTGGGGAGGCGCGGAGTACCACGGTGCCTACTTCCCGGAGATCACCTCCGGCATCGACCAGGCCGCGCGGCGCAACCCGATTCTCTTCGTGCACTCCGCGGGCAACGACGGTGACGACACCGGTCCGCTGACCGCGCCGCAGCAGCACAAGCATGTCGACGAAGAGAACGACGTGAAGCCGGAGATCTACTGCTACTCTCAGGATGGCACCGGCAACGACTGCCCCACGCCCTGCACCCCCGGACCGCAGTATTGCGAAGTGGAGCGCCACCTGACGAGCGCGCCGTTTCAGGTCATCGGCCTCACGGCCGGTGCGAAGAACGTCGTGGCCATTGGTTCGGTCGACGCGGAGCGCGCCATCGCCGGCTACAGCGCGCGCGGTCCGGCACGCGACGGCCGCGTCAAGCCCGATCTCGTGGCCCGCGGCGGCCTCGGCATCACCGGCCAGCAGGTCGTCTCGACCTGGCCGGGCAACCAGTACACCGGCCTGCAGGGCACGTCGATGGCCACCCCCGTCGTCACCGGCGTGGCGGCACTGCTGACCGAGCAGTACCGCAAATCGTTCGGCGGAGCTACGCCGAACGGGACGACCCTCAAGGCGCTGCTCATCGCCGGAGCCGACGACCTCTACACGACCGGCCCGGATTACACGAGCGGCCACGGTCTCGTGAACGCGCGCGCTTCCGCGGACCTGATCATCGCCGACGCTACCAGCGGCAGCCGCCTCCGCACCGGGCAGCTCACGCAAGGCCAGCAGGTCGAGATCCCGGTGCGCTTCGACGGCCCGGGCAAGCTGAAGGTCGTCCTCGTCTGGAGCGATCCGGAGATCATCTTCTTCGATGAGGAGGAGCTGGACGGTCCGGCGCTCGTGAACGACCTCGACCTGAAGGTCATCGGCCCCGGCGGCCAGGAAATTCTTCCGTACGTGCTGGATAAGACCCAGCCGATGGAAGGGGCGACGCGCGGCGTGAATCACCTCGACAATACCGAGGTGGTGGAGGTGCTGGCAGCCGCGCCGGGCATCTACCGCATCATCGCCCGCGCCTCCGCGCTCCACGACACGCGCGAGCCGGCGCAGGCGTACGTCCTCGTCTCGAACGGCGTCCTCGGCGCCACCGCGCCTCCCTGCACCGACATCCAGGAGCCGAACAACACCGTCGAGACGGCCTACGGCCTCCTCTCGCCGCTCCAGCTCGTGAACGGCGGGATCTGCGCCGAAGGCGACGTCGACTACTACCGCTTCCGCGTCGAGCGGGCCGGCCCGGTGAATGTGGCCGTGACGGCTGGTGCAACGCCCGTCCGGGCGACGCTCTTCAACGGCGCGTTGCCTCTGGCCACGGTGGACGTCCCGGCCGGAGAGACCCGCACGCTCCAGACCTCCCTCAGCGCCGGAATCGTCCCGACGGACCTGCTGCTGAGAGTGGAGGCCACCGGCGCCATCGTCGCGCCGTCGACGTACACCGTCACGCCGTCGTTCAACTACAACATTCCGGTGCGCCGGCGCACGACGCGGCCGTAGACGAGATTTCCGTTTTCCGACATTCGAGATCCGGGCTGCGCTCAGGGAACTGAGCGCGCCCGCGACGGAACCGGAAATCGGAAATCGTGCGCCTCAGGAGCGCGACACCGCGCTATAGAATGCGCCCCCTATGACGTTCAACACGCTGCTCGTGGAAGAGGCGGAGGGCATCCTCTCCGTCACGCTCAACCGGCCGGACGTTCACAACGCATTCAACGAGGAACTGATCGCGGAAGCGGTGCAGCTCTTCTCGGGACTCGACGACTCGAAGGCGCGGGCGGTCGTGCTGCGCGGGACCGGCCCGAACTTCTGCGCCGGCGCGGACCTGAACTGGATGTCGCGCATGGTGTCGTACACGCGCGAGCAGAACATCCGCGATTCTTCGCAGCTCGCCAAGATGTACGCCCTCATCAACGAATGTCCCCTGCCGGTGATCGGGCGGATTCAGGGGGCGGCCATCGGCGGCGGCGTCGGGCTGGTGTCGGTGTGCGACATCGCCATCGCCACGCGCGACGCGAAGTTCGGCCTCTCGGAAGTGAAGCTCGGGATCCTGCCGGCCGTCATCTCACCCTACGTCATCGGGAAAATCGGGCAGTCGCACGCGCGGGCGCTGTTCCTGACGGGCGAACGTTTCGACGCCGAGCGCGCCTTGCGCATCGGCCTCGTGCATCGCCTCGCCGATGACGCCGACGCGCTCGACGCCGCGCTGGCGGACACGATCAAGCAGTTGCGCAGCTCGGGGCCGGAGGCGGTGCGCGAGTGCAAGAAGCTGATCGCGCACGTGGCCTCGCATGACGCCATCGACGCGATCCCGTACACCATCGACGCCATCGCCACGCGCCGCGTCTCCGCTGAAGGGCAGGCGGGGATGGGCGCGTTCCTGAAAAAGGAGAAGGCGCCGTGGGCGTGAGCAAGGCCCTGACGCGCGTCCTCGTGCCGAACCGCGGTGAGATCGCGGTGCGCATCGCCCGCGCCTGCCGCGAGATGGGCATTGCCTCGGTGCTGGCGTACTCGAACGACGATGACGTCCGCTACGCCCGCCGCTTCTTCGACGATGCCGTCTCCCTCGGGAGCGGCGACGCCCGCGAGACGTACCTCAGCGTCGCCAAGGTCATCGACGCGGCCCGCGCCAGCGGTGCGGATGCGCTGCATCCCGGCTACGGCTTCCTCTCCGAGCGCGCCGAGCTCGCGGCAGCCTGTGAAGACGCGGGCATCGCCTTCGTCGGCCCGCGAGCGGCGTCGATCGCGGCGATGGGCTCGAAAGCGGAGTCGCGCCACCTCATGCAGAAGCTCGACGTGCCGGTCGTGCCGGGCTACGACGGCGACGATCAGTCGGACGAGACCCTGCTCGCCGCCGCTTCGCGCATCGGTTTCCCGCTGCTCGTGAAGGCGTCGGCCGGCGGCGGCGGCAAGGGGATGAAGATCGTCCGCGCCGCGAACGAGGTGCAGGCGGCGCTCGAGTCGGCGCGCCGCGAGGCGATGAAGGCGTTCGGCGACGACCGTCTCCTGCTCGAGCGCTACATCGAGGAGCCGCGCCACGTCGAGTTCCAGATCTTCGGCGACGGCGAGGGAAACATTCTCCACCTCTACGAACGCGACTGCTCGCTCCAGCGGCGGCACCAGAAGGTCGTCGAGGAATCGCCGGCCCCGAATTACCCCGACGAGCTGCGCCAGCGGATGGCGCAGGCGGCCATCGCCGCGGCGCGCGGCGTCGAGTACCGCAACGCCGGTACCGTGGAGTTCATCGTCACGCCGGATGGGGAGTTCTACTTCCTCGAGATGAACACCCGCCTGCAGGTCGAGCACCCCGTGACCGAGCAGGTGCTGGGCATCGACCTCGTGCGCGCACAGCTCGACCTCGCCGGCGGGAAGCCGATGCCCTGGACGCAGGACGACCTTCAGCAGCGCGGCCACGCCATCGAAGTGCGCATCTACGCCGAAGACCCGGACGACCGTTTCCTGCCGCAGAGCGGGACGATCGCCGTGTACAGCGAGCCGAGCGGGCCGGGCGTGAGGGTGGACGCCGGCGTGACCCGCGGCAGCGAGATCGGCGTGAAGTTCGATCCGATGCTGTCGAAACTGATCTGCACCGCCGCGACGAGAGACGCCGCCATCGACCGGATGGACCGCGCCCTCCGCGACTACGTCGTGCTGGGCACGCGCACGAACGTCTCCTGGCTGCGGCGAGTCGTGACGCACCCGGAGTTCCGCGCGGGGCATGTATCGACGCGGTTCCTCGCGGATCACGAGGAGTCGTTGCGCCGTGAGGTCCCGCAGGTGGTGCCGGAGATTGCGGCCGCGTTGGCGGGTGC
>DASWMP010000061.1:0-10110 GCA_036399695.1 Thermoanaerobaculia bacterium
CTAGTGTCGCGTCACGCTTAAAAACGTGGGTGCTTTGCGGCGGCGGCGGACTGTCTGCGGCGCCGCCGCTCCTCGACGATGCCACCGCATCGCCTGCGTCGCGGCGGCTTGCATCCAGCCCACCGGCGCTCGCAAATCACCCACGCTTTTAAGCGTGACGCGACACTAGTGCGTCGATTGATAGGAATGACGTTCATCGTGTTGTTTGCCTTTTCCAGCCGGGTGTTCGCAGGCGACAAGCCTGAAGTCCCTCTCCCCGAACCTACGACGGGCTGCAACTACTGTGGCGAGGCTCGCTGTGGTTGCACATCTGCACCGCTTGGGTTCTACCTGAGCTATACCTGCTCGTGCAGTACCGTTCAGTGCACGCGAACGTGCGAGTACACCCCCCTGTGATGTTGCTGACGCGCGTCGCGAGCGTGCTGGGAATCCTCCTCGCGCTCGCGATGCCGCTCGGCGCGGCGGAACGCCCACCGTTTGGCTTCGTGCAGACGGTGGGCGGGCCCGGGACGGCGTGGGCTGTCGTACTGCCGCTCGCGGGAGGGAGCCGCGGGCAGCCGCCAGCCGCTGTGGCGGGCGGAGTGCCGCAGTACATTGCTTTGCCGGCCGACGCACCGGCGCTCATCTGTGTTGGCGCCGAAGGTTGTGCTACGACGTGCGGCCGCGCCGACGAAGAAGTCGAGCAATTCGCGCTGACCGATGGCCGGCTCGTTCGCGGCATTTGCCGCATCGGGCGGACCCCTGCCGCTGGTGCGCGCGTGCACTTCCGCCCCGCCAACGTCGAATCGCGCCGGCCGATCAGCATCCCGCTCGCTCGGACGAGCAACGGCCTGACGTCATCCATTACCACGAACACTGACGGCGCATTCGAGGCCGCTCTCGCTCCCGGCGATTACATCGTCGAAGTGCTTTTCGCCGATGGCCGCAGTCACGAATCCGCACCGTTCCTGGTGCCGCCGCAAACGGATGCGCGTCCACTCGAACTGCCGCCGATCGTCGTGGAGCCGGGGATGACGGTCGCGACGGAAGTGCGTAGCGCGGATGGTGCGCCGATCGCCAGCGCCGGCGTCGGTCTGTCGCAGCGGGACGGCGATACGGTGGTCGTCAGCGCGGAGGGCCGCACCGACGCCAACGGAATGATCGCGCTCGGAGGGCTGCGTCACGATCTGCCGCTGTATCTGTCGTGCAGCGCGAGCGGCTTTGCCCGGCGCGAAGAACGTCTCGACGCGCCGCCATCCACACACCTCTGCGTCCTCGAGCGCCTGGGCAGCATCCGCGGCAGAGTCACGGACTCCGCGGGCGTGCCACTCACGACAGCGGTGATTTCGCTGACGAGCGCGGGCCGGCGAAGCGACTCCGCGGAGGATGGGACGTTCGTGATGCGCGACGTGCGGCCGGGCGCGGAGGAGCTCCGTATCACCGCGCCGGGGTACGGCGTGACGTCCCGCTCGCTCAGCGTGGAGCCGGGCGAGCAGGATCTCGGGACGATCGTCGTACGCGACGGCGACGCCATCCGCGGCCGCGTCGTCGACGCCGAAACGCAGCAGGCCATCGAGGGCGCGAGCGTCGCCATCGACCAGCCGCCGGGCGGCAGTACCGGACGCACGGATGACGCAGGGCGCTTCGTCGTCGCCGGAGACCTCGATCAGGGCACGAGGCTGGAGGTGAGCGCGGCCGGTTACGCCACGCGGTTCGTTACCGTCGCGCGCGGCCTCGCGGCGGAAGAGGGGCTCCTCGTCCCGCTGACACGTCCCGGCATGCTGGAGGTGACGGTGTGGGATGAAACGACCGACGCTCCCTGCAGCGGTTGTACGGTGATCGCCTTCGCCACCGACGCGACCGCGTCGGAGATGACTGATGGCTCGGGGATCGCACATTTCGCGTCGCTCGCTCCCGGCGAGTATCAGGTGCTGCGCGAGTACGTGCGGGCCGGCGCGCGCGGCGTCCATGTCTCCGGCGGCAGCTCGTCCCAATTCGTTTCCATTCGTCCTCGCGAGCTGACTCGCGTCGAACTGGGTACGCGCGCACGCCGCATCCGTGTGGCCATGACGCCGCAGCCATCGCGGGAGTGGCAGCTCTCCGCGGTTGGCCGCGGTGGCGTGTTCACCGCCGAGCGCGACGACGCAACCGGCACGTTCACCGTCCGTGCTCGCCGCGGAGAGGCGTACCGCCTGCAACTGAGCAATTCGACCCGCGGCGTGCACGCCGGCGCGATCGCTGCCGACTATGAAGGTACCCTGCTGACGCTTCCGTTGGGCACCGCCACCGTCCGCGGGCAATTGCTGCACGACGGTGCCGGCGTCGCCGGTGCGCGGGTCACCGTCATGGCCGTCGACGGCACGATGAGCGGCTGGGCGCTCACCCGCCCGGACGGCACATTCGAGGTGCCGTACCTGCGTGCGGGTGTGTATACGTTGCGAGCGCCCTCCGGCGTCGCCGGCCCTCCGATCAGCATCCCCGCCGATCGTACGACGGACGCCGGTCCACTGACGTTGCCGTAGGCGAGCGGCTGCACGATGCATCCAGTCCACCGTTCCATTGGTCCTGGGGACGAACTAGGAATCGCTGATGAATGCTGATTGACGAGTTGCTGGCGCTGGTGATCGGAATCGGCGTGGCAGTCGCGCTGCGGCGCGACACACGGCGATTGTTGCGGCTGGCCGCCGCGGGTTGCGTTCTGCTGGCGCGTCATTGGCGAGCCAGCGTGAGGCCGAGATTGCTGCCGCGCGACGTCTAGTGTGTCGAGCCTTCGAGGCGCTCGAGCCGCGCCTGCATGTCGGCGAGTGTTTGCTCCACCGTCCGCTGCCCTTCTTCGAGCGCGCGGACCCGGCGATCGAGCTCAGCGTGCGAGAACTTGATCATCGCTTGGGTCTCGGCGAAACCGCGGCGCATCTCATCGCGAATATCCGTTGTTTCGCGGACGAGCATCTCACGCGTGCCGGTGACGCTTTCGGCCACGAGCTCAATGGCGTGGCGCAGCCCTTCTGTCGTCACATCAAAGTGACGGCGGGTCTCGGCCGCGTGCGCGTCGAGCAGGCGTTTCAGCTCGTCGTCGGTCATCGGGGCGATTTTACCTCGGATGCGGTCTCGGTTCTGGCGATGAGAATCTTCCAGTTCTCCATCGGCGAACCCGCCAGGTTCAGGTTCGAGGTGATGTAGAACAGCCTGCGGGTGGCTTCGCCTTTGCCGATGCGGAAGCGTTGCTGGAGGTAGTAGGGCGGGATGTTCTGGTAGTAGAGGGACGCGCGGACGGTGACGTTCTTCGGGTCGACGTCCGGGGGCAGCTCGATACGGTATTGCACGCGGTCGAGGCCTTTGCCGCCCGTGTAGTCGGGGTCGTTCTTGGCGTTGCCGTGGGGGAACGTCGCGGCGAGGTAGCGGCCGTTGAGTGACGGGTCGGGGCCGGTTTTGGTCCAGCCGAGCGGGAGGAGGCGGTTGTCTTTGACGTCGTCGTTGCGGCGGATGAAGCTCGTGGTGAAGTTGCCGTCGGCGTCTTTGGTCAGCTCCTCGTAGATCTGCACCTGCCGGTCGCTGGTGATGACCTCGTGGTGCTTCTGGTATTTGCCGTCGGCGAGGAACTCGGTGTCCAGAGGCTGGCCTTTGCCGTCGACGATGACGCCGACGCTGTCGGTGGCGCCGGAGCTCCAGATGACGCGTGCACGGCCGTCGCGGTTCTCGAGGACGAGCAGCTCGATGAAGGCGCGGCGGAAGCCGACGCCGCTCGGGAGGCGATGGCCGGTGAGGTTCGTGACGGTCACGTTCGTGATGAGCGTCCGCTCCTGCACGCTCATGTTGGCGTCGACCGTGGCGGTGCGCGTGCGGGCCTGCTCGAAGAGGTTCGCCTGCGCGTTCTCCAGGTTGTCGGACGTGCCGGTCATGTAGTCGCTCTTGCGCACGCCCAGGATGTCGTTGAATTGCTTGAACATCTCGAGGAGGAAGCCGTTCATGCCGAGGAGCTCGTGTCTCGCGAAGCCGGACGTTCGGAAGCGCACGCGGATGTCCTCGGTGGGCGCGCGGTGCTCGGCGGCCGGATAGGTGTCGTCTTCGACGATGGCCATGCGCGTCTGGATCGGATCGACGTTGACGCCGAGACGCGGATTCACGAGCTTCCGCGGCATGTGGCAGTCCTGGCAGGACTGCGCTTGCGGGCCGGGCTTGCCGAGCTCGTTCTGGTAGGCGCTGTTCAGCCACTCGAGATACGTGGCCTGTTCGATGGAGTGCGATGTCGTGGCGTTGACCGGCTGGATGGGCTGGTTGTGGTCGACGACCGGCAGGTCGATGGTGTGGCAACTGCCGCACATGCGCGAGCTGCGGAGATATTCGTTGTGCTTCGGCTTCGCGCCGATGGCGTTGTCCATCGGCACCGTGACGATCTCGTCGTCCTTGAACGGTCCGTAGATCTCGTCGGCGGGGCCGGTCTGGAACTGGCCGGTCGTCGAGTTCGTGAGGAAGAACTCCAGCGGTGACTTCTTCCAGGACGGCGGAACTGTGTCGCGCTGGATGTGGTGGCAGGAGCCGCAACTGATGCCGTCGCGGGAGAGCGCGCCGTACTTGGCGCCGGGCTGGCTGCCGGTGCGGAAGATGTAGTCGGCGTCGAAGTTCGCGCCCGGATGGTCGAGGTCGTGCTGCCGTTTGCCCATGACGCCGTGGCAGCGGAAGCAGGTGTTGATGACGGTGTGCTTGAGGCTCGTGCGCGTGGCCTCGTCCTTGATCGTGTCGAGGTACGACAGCTCGCTGTCGAGCTGCGCGTAGAAGATCGGATCGCGTCCAGCGAGTCCCATCGGCGACCAGCGCCATTCGCTGTACGGCGAGACGTTGACGCCTTTGCCGTCCTTGCCGGTCAGCCACATCGCCGGACCGAAGGGGCTGATGGCGGCGCTGTGGCAGGACTGGCACTGGTCGGAGGTCATGTACATCTCGCCGCTGCCGGCGGGCGCCGCCGGCACGTGATCCCACGACTCGTTCGGAATGCGCTGCACGCTGTTCGGCTCGAGCGGCCAGATCGAGCGGAAGGTCTGGAGAAAGGCGGGATTCGGGGCAACGACCGGCGTCGGTGGTGGTGCCTGCGGCGCCGACGCGTGACGGGCCTGGCTGGCCTTTTCGTCGCGCCAGGAGTCGTCGACGCGGAAGGTCAGCGGATCGCCCGGGTAGCCGATGATGTTGTTCAGCGCGGAGAAGGTCGATTCCTTCTCCGCGGAGGCGTGGCAGCGTACGCAGTAGATCCCGAAGCCGGCGTTCGGATACTGGTAGGGCCACTGGTGATCGTCGAAGGGCATGCCGGCCCACAGCTCGGCCCACCACCAGCCATCGGCGGAGCCCTTCGCGTCCTTGATCATGATCGTCCAGTCGGTGACCTTCGGAGGGGGCCCGTTCTCCCAGCGTGCGGCGGGAGCGGCGATGCCTTCCTTGATGACCATCGCGCCATCGGGGATCGCTCCCTGCCGGCCGCCTTCGAGCCACTGGATGACGGCGGGGGAGTAGTAGACGCGCGCGGCTTTGTGCGTGCCGTAGTAGACGTCGTTGATCCAGGGACCGGTGTCGCGGATGCCTTTGTCACCGCACCAGGAGAGGTCGGTGGCGTAGGCCCGCCGCTGCAGCCAGGCGAGCGTTTCCTTCTCGTAGGCGGCGAGTCTTTCGGGCGCGATCGTGCTGGGAAGCGCGAGTGGAAACTCGCCGGTCCCGCGACAGCGCGATGCGGCAGGCGCAGCGCCTCCACCACCGGCCGGCGCGGACGCGGTCAGGGCGAAGAGCGAGACGAAGAGCGACACGAGGAGCCATGGCCGCGGCAAGCGAACCTCCATTACTGGGTGGATTGGACCGCCGCACACCTTACCAGAAGGCCGCCACTGGCGGCAGCGTTGGTTGGCAAAGCCGCAGTCCACCCTGCGTACTGACGTGGTGGTCGCGGCAATGACCACAAATCTTGTGGAAGGCGATCGTCCTGGGCGGACTTCTTCGCGATGCGTCCCAACAGACTTCTCGCCACCGTGTCTTTACCGGCAGTGGTCGAAACGCGCGCTGGTGCAGTCGATGGCAGCTTGTCAACGCGGGTGGAGCACCACGCGAGGCTGAAGGTGACACGAACGTTTGCGGCAGCGCCCATCGCGTTCGTTGCCGTTTTCTCCCTGTCCCAACTAGGGCAGCTGTGCGGTGCCTCGCTCAGCTTCTGTGTTGCTCAGCGGATATTCGGCGTCCGCTGTCCAGGTTGCGGTGTAACCCGTAGCGTTGCGGCGCTGCTGCGCGGCGACCTGGCGGCAGCGGTGAGTGCGAATGTCGCGGGACCGGTGGTCTGCGCGTATTTCGTCGTTGGCATCGTGTGTCTGGTCGTGGCGATGTTGTCGCCGCTTCAGCAGCAGAACGCAGTGCTTGGATGGTCCCGACGGAATGACCGCATGTTGTCAGTCAGCTTGGTGATTGCCTGGTTGTGGCATTTCGGCGTGAACTAGCTCAGAGGAGGAGAAATCAGATGGCTCAGGTGACCTGTTCGAAGTGCAACACGCTCGCGCGGCAAGGCGGCTTTCCGACGTGGGCGATCATCGTATCGATTTGTTTCTTCCCGGTGGGCCTGCTGGCCTTGTTAGGCGGCCGTGAGCCGACGGTATGCCCGGAATGCGGTAATAGCTGGCAGAGTTGATCGGGCTCGGGAACGCCGGCTTTTGACCCTCGGAGCGCCGGCACCCTGTCGCCGGTGGTGGTGGCTACAGCGCTGCTGACACCTTGCCGGCTGGAAGCCGGCGGCCCGGCCGGCAAGATGCCGGCGCTCCGAAAAATGGTACGCCCTATCGTTCCCCCGACCGCGCCCGCCGTCAGTCGATGAACTCTACCTTGTTGGCAAACACGTGCACCGCGCAGCGGGAGCCGCGGTAGATCAGCATTTCGGCGCCGGGGCCGCGGGTTTCGTCTTCGGGGCGGACTTCATCGGGGTCACCCATCTTGTCGCGGACGTCGCGGGCGGTCATGCCGACTTTCAGCGAGGCGCATGACGCCTTCGGGATGTTGCCCGTCATCGATGCTTCCACCGTATCGGTGGCCGGCTTCGCCGAGACCACGACCGGGGCGGCGAAGATGATGATCCAGCAGAGCGCGAGCGCGGCGCTGCTGAAGAGGAGATTCGAGCCCGCCTTATTTCTGGCGACGGAGGCGATGACGACGACCAGCCACTGCGCGATGAAGAGCGCGAGGAGGGCCAGTTGCCAGGTGATTTTGATGTTTCCGAGTGTCATTACGGTTTGTTCCCCTGTGGAGTCGCGAGGTTGCCGCCGCGGAGCGGGCCGCGGCCTTCCTGCTGCTGCGTCGTGAAGCCGCTGTTCGCCGCGATGTCGTAGCGCAGCGGCGGCGGGTTCTCGAAGACGCGAGACGCCGAACGGCCCCACGCGCGCATGGCCACGTCGAACTGCGCCATCGACTGCCCGGAGAGCTGGCGGATCGCTTCCTCGGTCGTCGCTCCTTCGCGGAAGGACGCCAGCATCTTCGTGAGGCCGGCCGTACCGTACTTGGCCTCGACGTATCGCAGCAGCGTCTGCGACAGCACGTACGCTTCCGTGATCATCTCCGGATCGGGCGAGCCGGTCAGCACCGCGTCGAGCAGCGAGACCGCGAGCAGGCGGTCGTCCGTGTACATGTTGAACGCGTTCTCGTGGTACGGGACCATCTCGATGCGCTGCGCGAAGCCTTCCTGGAACCAGCGCGGGGCGTGGTCGTTCGTCGCCTGTGCGATCAGCGCGTGCGCCAGCTCGTGGCTGAGGATCGCGACGAGCGGCGGCTCCAGACGGCCGATGCCGGCGTACGGGATCGTGATCTTGCGGCTCTGGTAGAAGCCGAGAATGAAGTCGGTGCCGGTGTACGTCGCCCGGAACTCGCGCCACCAGAGGATGTTCACGACCACCGGCTGGAAGTTCGGCGTCGGGATCCACTTCTGCAGGCGGGCGTACTCACCCTCGAGGACGTTCGCGATCTCCTTGGCGAAGTTCTCCGCCACGTCCGCCGGGTAGCGGATCTCGAAGTGCGGCGTCGTCATCGTCGTGTACTTCGTGGCCAGCCGCTTGTTCATCTCGAGCTGGCGCACGCGGTCGTCGACGAACGGTTGCTGGCGGATCGTCTGCGCGCGGTCGTACGTCTTGATGGCGTCGTCGTAGAGGTCGAAGGAGGCGAGGAGCTCGGCGAGCGTCGTGAGCGACTGCACGTCCCGTTTGCGCTGCAGCACGCGCCCGGAGGCGAGCGACATGAGGAGTTGCTTCGCTTCGGCATCGCGGCCGAGGCGCTGGAGGGCGACGCTGCGGAGGAAGAAGAGATCGGCCGGGACGTGCTCGGACGTCGGCGCGAGGCCGTCGGTCAGTTGCACCAGTTCCGGCCACCGGTTGCGCGTGCCGAGGGCGTTCGCCGCGCGCACGATGCGCGAGCGGAGCGCCGGTTGCGCGTAGACGGCCGTATTGCGCGCGTGCGGCATGAGCTGCGCGACGTCGTCCAGCCCGCGCTTCTCCTCCGACTTGGCCCAGGTGCTGGCTTCGACGATCGGCGTGCCGATGGGGGCCAGGCAGGCGCCGCCGGGAACGTGCAGCTCCTGCTCGCCGATCTGCACGTGCAGGTATTCGCCGGAGATGTTCGTCATCGCTTCGAGCGGGAAGACGATGGCGCGCGAGCCGGCGACGGAGGACGGCACGACCGCTTCGTCAGGCGTCGAGAGGCTGATGGTCTGCACCGCGTCCGCGCGGCGGAGGACCGACCAGAGCACGGCCGCGCTGACGATCTCCTCGCGCGCGGCGGGGCGGAGCTTCCAGCCTTCCTTCAGTTGCCTGGAGGCGTCGTCGAGCTTGTTCGTCGTCGCCGAGAGGATCGACAGCGAGTAATAGACGTCGGCGCGGCGCGAGCCGATCTTGTCGAGGCGGGCCAGGTAGCCGGAGGCACGGTCCTCGAATCCGAGCGTGCGCAGCGACTGCGCGGTCTCGTACCAGAGGCCGTCGCGGCCCGGGCCGAGGTTGACGGCGTGCTCGTACGCGATCGCGGCGGCCGCTTCGTCGTTCTCGAAGAGCGCCACGCGCGCGCGCAGCACTTCAGCGAGCGGCACGTTCGACGGTGACGGGAAGCGCTTGAGCGCCTCCTTCACCGCCTTGATCTTCATCTGCTGCAGGTCCGCCTCGGCGATCCAGAGCGTCGCCACGTCGGCCGCACGACCCTTTTTCGGGAGCGATGCTTTCAACGTCTCCACGTCCTCGCCCGCGGCCAGTGCGCGGCGCAGCGGCAGGAGCGTGGCGAGCTTCGGGTAGCCGCTCTCCTTCTTCTCCGCCACCGGCGGCGGGGGAGGAGGCGCGAGGCTGAAACGCTCGTCACTCTTGAAGGCAAAGGCGGCCGTCCCGAGGAGGATCAGCGCGCCGCCGGCGACCATGGGCCGGGTCAGAGCTTCGTTTTCGATGAACGCCGCCCCGGCGGCGAGACCCACGCCGGCGATCCCGGCCAGCAGGAGCAGGCCGTACGGTGGTTCGGACTTTTTTTCCTCTTCGTCGACGGCGGCGGCGCTCTTCTTCGGCAGCGGCGGGAACACCTGCGTCCGCGCGCTCTCGAGCGCCAGGATGCGGACGTCGTCGATGTGCCACGCACCGTTCTCCTGGGTGAAGTCCCAGATCACGGTGTCGTCGAAGCCGGAGGGGAACTCGATCGTGAAGACGGCGTTCTTCTCCTGCAGCGCCGGGACGACCGTCTGCAGCTCCCACGACGCACCGGTGGGTGGCCCGAGGCGGGCCTCGATCTCCTGCAGCGCGGCGGCCTGGTCGAGGCGCCGCAACGGCGAGCTCGCGGAGAGCTGCTCGTACACCGCGGCGGGTCCGCGGCTCAGATATCCGGCCGCGATCTGCACGGCGGCACGTTCGGCTTCAGAGAGGGGGCGCATTTCGGCGACAGCCGGGCGGACGATCAGCATCGCGAGAGCGAAACCGGTCACGCACAGCGCGCGCAACGATGAGTGGACCATGGGAAGGGCGTAGTTTAGTCGAAAAGTTGGCGGTTGGCGGTTGGCAGTGGGCAGTTGGCGGTTGGCGGTTGGCGGTGAGCCCCCGCGGGGGGCCGGACAGACAGGAGTGTCTGTCCCACCTCACCACTGCCAACTGCCAACTGCCA
>DASWMP010000062.1:0-1638 GCA_036399695.1 Thermoanaerobaculia bacterium
TTTGACCGACAACGCGGAAAAGGCGGACGATCTGCGCAGGGCTTCGATAGTCGTCTCCGAGACAAAAAAGATGACGTTTTCAACCTAAGCATATGACCAATTCAATTGAAACGATCCAACACGAAGACGGGCGCGTCGAGCTGCGCGACCCGAAAGCCATCGAGCACAGCCCGCTCTACAACGAAGATCTCGCGCCCGTGCCGGTGGCGCAGCGCAACTGGACCACCTACAACTACGCCGCGCTCTGGATCTCGATGGCGCACTGCATCCCCACCTACATGCTCTCCTCGGGGCTGATCGGCTCCGGGATGAACTGGTGGCAGGCGCTGATTACGATCCTCCTCGGCAACACCATCGTCCTCATTCCCATCCTCCTCAACTCCCACCCCGGCACCAAGTACGGCATCCCCTTCCCCATCTTTGCGCGCGCCGCGTACGGCACGATCGGCTCGAACCTGCCGGCGCTCATGCGCGCGGTCGTCGCGTGCGGCTGGTTCGGCATCCAGGCGTGGATCGGCGGCCAGGCGATGCACACCTTCTTCGCCGCCGTGATTCCGAACTGGCACAAGCTGCTCGGCGGGCCGGTCGGCGGACACACGCCGACGGAGTGGCTGTCGTTCCTCCTCTTCTGGGGGATGAACATCTGGATCATCTACCGCGGCATGGACCTGCTGCGCAAAGTGGAGAACTGGGCCGCGCCCTTCGTCCTGATCATGGCGGGGCTTCTCCTCGGCTGGGCCATCTGGCGCGCGGGCGGCGTCGGCTATCTCTTCGACCACCCGGGCAAATTCACCACGTGGGCTCAGTTCCGCCCCGTCTTCATCCCGTCGCTCACGGCGATGATCGGCTTCTGGGCGACGCTCTCGCTCAACATGCCCGACTTCACCCGCTTCGGCCGCAGTCAGCGCGAGCAGGTGGTCGGTCAGACCGTTGCCCTGCCGACGACCATGGCCATCTTCGCGGCCATGAGCGTCATGATCACCTCCGCCGCCATCGTCATCTATCCCCACCTGCCGATGAGCGAGTTGTGGGATCCGGTCAAGCTGGTGGGCCAGTTCACGAACCCCTGGGTCATCGCCATCTCGATGTTCACGGTCGTCGTGGCCACGCTCTCGGTCAACATCGCGGCGAACGTCGTCTCCCCCGCGAACGACTTCGCCAACGCCTTCCCGAAATGGATCTCCTTCCGCACCGGAGGCCTGATCACCGGCATCCTCGGCATCGTCATGATGCCGTGGAAGCTCGTCGCCGACCCGAGCGGCTACATCTTCACCTGGCTCCTCACCTACTCCGGCGGCCTCGGCTCGATCGCGGGCGTCCTCATCGCCGACTACTGGCTCGTCCGCCGCAAGCGCCTCGAGCTCGCCGATCTCTACCTGACGCAGGGTGCCTACACCTTCGCGGCCGGCTGGAACTGGCGCGCCGTGCTGGCCACGATCCTCGGCTGCGCCGCGGCCTGGATCGGCCTCATCGTCCCCTCACTCCATCCACTCTACGACTACGCCTGGTTCGTCGGCTTCGGCGTCAGCGCCATTACACACTGGGCGCTTTCGCGTAAAGTACGCGCGGCGGAACCGGCGCCGGTGACGGCGTGAGAGGGCCGGTTGTTGGTTGTTGGTTTTTGGTTGTTGGTGCTGG
>DASWMP010000063.1:0-22350 GCA_036399695.1 Thermoanaerobaculia bacterium
ACGGTTGTCGCTGTTCGAGCGGAGCAGCGTCACCGTCGCGGTAGCCGCGGAAGGCGACGGGTTCACGAGGCGCAGCTCGGTCTTCCAGTTCGTACCGGCGCTGCCGGCCGCGTGCGCGGCCGCCGGCACGATCCAGCGCGCGGCAAAGGCATTGGTGCTGAGGAGAGTGAGGACGAGGACCAGCAGTCGTGACATGGTGGATAGCTCCTTTTTGGCGTTCCACGACATCGCGCAAAGGGAGCGGAAAACTTGTCAGCGAATCGCGTTGTCCGTTGCCCGTTGTCCGTTGTCCGTTGTCCGTGAAAGCGCCGGCTGCCAGCCGGCCGGTACGCCGGCAGCTTGCCGGCGGTTTCGGCGTCAGAACGGTCTCGGAGTGCGGTTCTGCCGTCGATGAACCGGCGCCTGCGGGCGCGGACAGACAGGAGTGTCTGTCCCACATTCAGATTCCGCCGAATATCGGGCACCCGCGGGCACGCTGGCATTCAATGTGGGACAGACACTCTTGTCTGTCTGCGCCCGCAGGCGCCGGTTTCTAGGCCATCAGAGTGTGTGCGCTCCGTTTTGAGACACCCTCCGTTCGCCACCGCACTCCGAGAAAGGGCTAATGCACGTGCCCGGCAGCCTCCGTCTCTACTTGCTTGGCCGGCGCGGCACTGCCCGCCACCTTCCCCAGCCCCTCCACCGACGCTGCCCGCCCGGGCGTCCGCGCCAGTGACGCCCGGTACGCGCTCACCGCCTCCGCCGGACGGCCGGCGGCGACGAGCTGCTCGGCCAGCAGTTCCACGGCGGGCTTGGCCAGCACCGGGGGTCCGAATTCGAGCGGCATCGCCCGCTCCCCCTCCGCCACCTTCTGCAGGATGGCCAGCGCCTCGGCGCGCTTGCCCGCGGCGACGAGTTGCAGCGCCTCGGCTTCCTGCAGCATCACCTCGACCTTCATGCGCGCTGCCGGATTCGCCGATCCTTTCGCGGCAATCTCCGCCAGCACGCTCTCCTTCAGCGCCGTCAGCCGCCCCCGCGCCCGCCCCAGCGTCTCGGCATTGCCGCCGCGCCACGCGGCCAGCAGGTCGCCATACGCCACCAGGAACCGGGCCGCGTCCATCTCTGCCCCGGCCGGAATGGCCGCCGCGTCATCGCCCGCCAGCGGCAGCCCCGCTGCCAGGTGGTGCGCGCGCATCTCCGCGTACGCTTCGATCCGGTCGCGGCGCGTATCCACCGGCCCCGCGGCCACGAACGGCACGACCAGCGCCGACTGGCGGCAGGCCTCCAGCGCCTGCGTCGCATCGTCGTTGCGATGCTGCTGCAGATATCCATAGTGCAGCCAGAGCGGGTAGTGGCCGCAGTCGGCTCGCGCTTTACCCCGCGCCTCCCGCTGCTTGTTCACGACGTCAATGGCCCGGCGATTCGCATCGATCACGTCGTCCCACATGCCCATGGCGATGAAGATGTGCGACGTCATATGCAGCGCGTGGCCCGCGTTGGGCGCCACGCTGCCATACACCCGCGCCGCGCGCATGCCGAGGGGCCGCGTGGACCGGATCGTCGTACGAGTGGATGAGGTAGTGCAGCACGCCGGGATGACGCGGATGCGACGGCAGCACCTCCTCGAGCAGCGACGCCGCGCGCATGTAGGTCGCGAAGTCGCGCCCCTCGTGGGCCGTGCCGAGCACTGCCAACGCGTAGAAGGCGGTGGCGTCGACGTCGTCCGGATACTTCGCATGCAGCTTCGCCATGGCCTCCGTGTACAGGAAGTCGCGATCGTTCTTCGACCCGTCGCCGTACAGCACATCGAGCGTGCGCAGGTAATCAGGCTCACGCTCCGTCTTCGCCTTGCCGTAGCGCTCCGCCGGCGTCGCGCCGAGGCGGGCCAGCGCCGCACGTGCCGCCACGGCGTCCTGCTGGAACCAGATGGGATGCGTGTACGTCATCGCCTCCCCCCAGTACGCCATCGCGAAGCCCGGGTCCGTCTTCTGCGCCTCGCGGAAAGCCTCGGCCGCGAACGGATACTCGAAGTTGTGCAGCAGCGCGAGCCCGCGGCGGAACGCCGGCTGCGCCGCCTCCGCACCCGAGTTCGCGAACGTCACCTCACCCACGTCGTTCACGCTCTGCGCAAACGAAGGAACGGCGGCGAGCAACAGGAGGAGCAGCAGCAGCAACAAGCGTGAACGCATCCCGCGATCATACCGGGTCGATCCCCGGCCGCGCTGTCGACAACGCGCGGCTCACCGTCACCGCACTCGGATATCGGATTCGCCCCCTCACCTGCCACAATCTCTCCACTACCGTGTCTCCTTTTGCGGGATGAGCACCGATGACGCGCGCTTCGAAGCGCTGTTCGCAAAGTACGGCAAGCGCCTGGCCGGCCGCCTCAGGGCTGCCGGATGGCCCGAGCAGGAGGCCGAGGACGCCGCCCAGGAAGGACTCATCGAGACCTGGAAGCGCCTCGATACCATCGCACCCGGCGCGGAGTGGGCGTACATGCTCACCGCCGCGAGGAGCCGTGCCAGCAATGCGCAGCGCAAGCTCGCGACGAAGAAACGCAGCGACAAGGACGTCTCGCCCAAAGACCTCGAACCGCCACCCCCTCCGTCGGCCGAAGCCGCGCTCATCGAAGAACAGGAGCGCGCCGCCTTCAACGCTGCATTTCTCGCCGCCTTCGGGGAGTTACCCCTGGAGACGCAGCTCTGCATCACGCTGAGGCGGCGAGGCTTCAGTAACAACGAAGTCGCGGAGAAACTCGACACGACCATGCTGTCCGTGCAATCACGATTGAAACGTGCCGCGAAACACTTCCGCGAGCGGATCGCCAACCCGCCGCGAGGACTCGACTGGCTGGACCAGACCGGAGACGACGATGACGACGCCGAATGATTGGGATGCAGCGCTCGACGCGGCCATCGCCGCCGAACGCGAACGCCTCGGCGGCCCCCCTTCCCCCGAGGAGGTCGTCGCGTACACCCGCGGAGAGCTCTCCGAACCCGACCGCGCACGCGTGCGAGCCCTGCTCGTCTACTACCCCGAGCTCTCCGAGCTCCTCGATGAAGTCCCGTCCGAGGCAGCCCGCAGCACGCCACCGGCTGTCATCGCCGGCGAAACCACGCTCGCCGCCCCAACGCCGATCGTCCGCGGGTGGCTGCGCAGTTCCCTTTCCATCGCCGCGACCGCCGTGCTGATCCCGGCGCTGACCGTGGCCCTCGTCGCATCCCGCTGGCAACTCTCGCAGCAAATCCGCGCGGGCGCCGAGCCCTACGTTCACCAGACGCGCCACCAGCTCGACGCTTTCCGCACCCGCGGCGGCGCCCGCCCCTACCCGCTCCCCGCCGGCGAAACGCACTACCTCCTCGTCGCGCCTCTCCCCGGCGCGGCGGAGTACCCCGCCTACCGCCTGACCATCACGGACGTCACGGGCCGCACGCCGAAAATCGTCTGGACGTCCGAGGGCGTGCAACCGATCCGGAAAGCATTCGAGCTCTCCGTCCCCGCCCGCTTCCTCCGCCCCGGCCAGTACCGTCTCGAGATCCACGGCCCGCCGGGCGCACCGGCCGCGCCAGTCGACAGTTTCCTCTTCACCATGCCGGAACGGCAGTGAAGAGGGGCTACTTCGCGCGCGCCCAGGCGGCGACGGGACCGACCCACTCCCGCAGCGGACGATAGAGGAAGCCGTGGCGGAGGCCTGCGCTACCCAGTTCCTGATGGCCTGCGCCGACGGCTCGAACTGCTTGGCCAAGTCCTCGGGCGAGTGTCCCCCGCGCACGAGCGCTACGAGCTTCTGCTGGAACTCTTCCCCATACGTTGTGGCATCGTGGTCCTCCCTCATCTTCAGGTGTCCACGAAATCGGGTCAACTCCACCTGCGCTCGACCTACTTCACCATGTTCTTCAACCGGGTCAGGAGGTCGCTGCCCACCAGGTTGTCGGCGGCGTCGAGGACGCGGCGGATCATGTGGAGGACGTCTTCGTCACCGCTCCAGTGTTCGCGGAGGACCTCGACGTCGGTGTCGCCGATCATGCGGTTCAGCATGTAGACGGCGAAGACGAGGTCGTCGAGGTAGCCGATGGGGCCGACGAAGCCTTCGGGGATGATGTCGAAGGGGAAGAAGTAGTAGGCGATGCCGCTGCCGAGGAGCATCTTGTTCTTGCCGTTGACGCGGGGGTCGTTGACCAGGCGCCAGAGGAGCATGAACGTGTCGGGGACGAGGAGCAGATAGTCGCCCGTCTTCTCGAGCGCGCCCCCTTTCCCTTCGAGATAGCGGCGGATGCTGTCGCGGATGCGGTCGTAGAAGCGCTGCGCGCGGTCCTGGCTGACCGGTTCGGCCATGGCAGCGGTGTCGGAGAAGTCGTTGGGGGTTTCGGGTGTGTCAGGGGTGGTGGACATTGGTTTACCTCCGGGCGAACTTGTTTCTGGTTGTTGGTTTTTAGGGCTGCGCTACACGGAGAGCGTCGTAAAGCGCAGCACCAAAAACCAAAAACCGAAAACCAAAAACGCCTCTTCTCACACAGGCATATCCGCTCCCCCTCTCCCCAGGGTCACGGCCAGACCTCCGTCGATGATCCAGACCTTCTGGATGTCGGCGGTGACGAAGGAGGGCAAGAAGCGGTCCAGGGGGAGGACGAAGGTGGCGGGCTCCTGGTACTGGACGACGTCCTTCGGGATCTGTTCCTTGAGGAGGTCGAGGAGGATGGTGGGGATGGGGAACTTGCCGGCGTTGATTTTGGCCAGGGGGACGTAGACGGTGGTGCCGCGGGCGTAGATGTGGCGGACCTCCACGGTGAAGGGCACGAGGATGAATTTGCGGATCGCGCCGGTGACGAGAATCAGGCCGTTCTCGAAGGCGATGTCGAGCTTTTCGATCGGCGGTTTGCCGAGGATCATGGCCTTCGCCTGCTCGGCGATCTTGGCGCCGTCGACGCGGACTTCGATCGAGTCCCATTCGATGAACTTTTTCATCTGCTCACTGTATTATCCGCGCCGTGCCGAAAAGGACCGATCTCAAATCCATCCTCATCATCGGTTCCGGCCCCATCGTCATCGGACAGGCAGTCGAATTCGACTACTCCGGAACCCAGGCCTGCAAAGCGCTGAAGGACGAGGGCTACCGGATCATCCTGGTCAATTCGAACCCCGCGACCATCATGACCGATCCGGAGTTCGCCGACCGGACGTACATCGAGCCGCTCACGCCGGAATCGCTCGAAAAGATCATCGCCCGCGAAAAGCCTGACGCCGTCCTGCCGACCGTCGGCGGGCAGACCGGCATCAACCTGGCGATGGCGCTGTACGAGAACGGCGCGCTGGAACGGCACGGCGTGGAGCTGATCGGGGCGAATTACAACGCCATCAAGACGGCGGAAGACCGGCAGCTCTTCAAGGAGACGATGGAGCGGATCGGCGTCGAGGTGGCGAAGTCGCGCCACTGCGGCAACGTGCCGGATGCCGAGGAGTTCGCGGCCAGCGCCGGGTACCCGCTGGTCATCCGGCCCTCGTTCACGCTCGGCGGCTCGGGCGGCGGGATCGCCTACAACGTCGAGGAGCTGCGGTCGATCGTCGGCCGCGGCATCGAGCTCTCCCCCGTCGGCCACGTCCTCGTCGAGGAGTCGGTGATCGGCTGGAAGGAGTTCGAGCTCGAGGTCATGCGCGACTGCGCGGACAACGTGATCATCGTCTGCTCGATCGAGAACTTCGACGCGATGGGCGTGCACACGGGCGACTCCATCACGGTCGCGCCGCAGCAGACGCTGACGAACGACCAGTACCAGGAGATGCGCGACGAGGCCAAGCGCATCATCCGGGCCATCGGCGTGGAGACGGGCGGCTCGAACATCCAGTTCGCCGTCGATCCGAAGACCGGCCGCCGCCTGGCCATCGAGATGAACCCGCGCGTCTCGCGGTCGTCGGCGCTGGCGTCGAAGGCCACGGGCTTCCCGATCGCGAAGTTCGCGGCGAAGCTGGCGGCCGGCTTCACGCTGGACGAGATCCCGAACGACATCACGAAGATGACGCCGGCGTCGTTCGAGCCGTCGATCGATTACGTGGTGGTGAAGATCCCCCGTTTCTCGTTCGAGAAGTTCCCGAACACGCCACAGCTCCTCAGTTTCTCGATGCAGTCGGTGGGCGAAGCGATGGCCATCGGCCGCACGTTCACCGAGGCGCTGCAGAAGGGGCTGCGGTCGCTGGAGATCGGCGTGGCGGGCCTGGAGACGCGTAACACCCCGAAGGAAAAGCTGCACGAGATGCTGCGCACGCCGACCCCGGACCGCATCTTCGCGGTAGGCGACGCGCTGCGCGCGGGCATGACGATCGACGAGATCTACGCGCTGTCGCATATCGATCCCTGGTTTCTGCGGGAGATGCGGAAGATCGTGGAGCTGGAGAAGGCGGTGCTCCGTGGCACGGGAGGACAGACAGGAGTGTCTGTCCCACATTCCAACGCTGGAGTGCCGGTCCCGCACCCGGAGACATCCGGACAGACTGGAGTGCCGGTCCCACATTCAGTGCCGGTCCTGCAGCCGGAAGACAATGTGGGCCAGACACTCTTGTCTGGCGGTGCACCAGCGAGGCTGGCTACCGCGCAGTTCCGTGAGCTCAAGCGCCACGGGTTCTCGGACCGGCAGTTGGCGAAGCTGACGAATCGGTCGGAGCAGGAGATTCGCGAGGCTCGCCACGCGGCGGGACTGCGGCCGGTGTACAAGCGCGTCGACACCTGCGCGGCGGAGTTCGAGGCGACGACGCCTTATCTCTACTCGACCTACGAGCAGGAGAACGAGGCCGCGCCGACGGACCGGCGCAAGGTGATCATCCTCGGCTCGGGGCCGAACCGCATCGGGCAGGGGATCGAGTTCGATACCTGTTGCGTGCACGCGTCGTTCGCGCTGCGCGAAGCGGGCTTCGAAACGATCATGATCAACTGCAATCCGGAGACGGTGTCGACGGATTACGACACGTCGGACCGCCTCTACTTCGAGCCGCTCACGCTGGAAGACGTGCTCGAGATCGTCGACCTCGAAAAGCCCGAAGGGGTGATCGTGCAGTTCGGCGGACAGACGCCGCTGAAGCTCGCGAAAGCGCTGCAGGACGCAGGCGTCCCGATGTGGGGGACGTCCGTCGATTCGATCGACATCGCCGAAGACCGGGAACGCTTCGGCGCGCTCGTGCGCGAGCACAACATCCTCGTGCCGGCGAACGGCACGGCGGTCACGGAGTCCGAAGCGCTCGAAGTGGCGAACCGCATCGGTTACCCCGTGATCGTCCGCCCCTCCTACGTCCTCGGCGGACGGGCGATGGCCATCGTGTACGACGACGAAGCGCTCCGCGGCTACATGGCCCGCGCCGTCGAAGCGGCCCCCGGCCACCCGATCCTGATCGACCGCTTCCTCGAAGACGCGATCGAGATCGACGTGGACGCGATCTCGGACGGCACGGACGTGGTCGTGGCCGGGGTCATGGAGCACATCGAGCTGGCCGGCATCCACTCGGGCGACTCGACGACGATCATCCCGCCGTACATCATCGGCGCACGCGAACAGGACCGCATCCGCCGCCGCACGGTGGAGCTGGCGAAAGCGCTGAACGTGATCGGCCTGATGAACGTGCAGTACGCGATCTTCCAGGGGGATCTCTACGTCCTGGAAGTGAATCCCCGCGCCTCCCGCACGATCCCGTACGTCTCGAAAGCGACGGGCGTGTCGTTCGCCAAGATCGCCGCCCGCGCGATGGCCGGCCAATCACTCCGCGACCAAGGCCTCACGGCCGAGCCGCGCGTGCACGGCTATTTCGTGAAAGCCCCGGTCTTCCCCTTCAATCGCTTCCCCCGCGAGGACACGCTCCTCGGCCCGGAAATGAAATCAACCGGCGAGGTGATGGGCTCTTCCCCGCAGTTCGGCGAGGCGTACGCGAAAGCGCTGCTCAGCGCGGGGGTGAAGCTCCCCCGCGGCGGCACGGCGTTCATCTCGGTGAACGACAACGATAAACGCCCCCTGGTCGCGCAACTGGCGAAGGAGCTGGCCGGCTTCGGCTTCCACGTGATCGCCACGTCGGGCACGCAGGAGTTCCTGAAGCGCAACGGCGTCGCCGCGACGCTCGCGGAGAAGGTCCACGAAGGCCGGCCGAACGTGATCGACCGGATGATCAACGGCGAGGTGACGCTGGTGATCAACACGCCCCTGGGCAAGTCAGCCTTCTTCGACGACACGTACATCCGCCGCACTGCCCTGCAGCTCAACATCCCCTGCATCACCACGCTCTCGGCCGCCAGCGCCTGCGTCGATGGCATCCGCGCCCTCCGCGACGGCGTCAGCACCTTCGCCGCCCTCCAGGAACAACACGGCCACTAGCCTTTCCGGGTTCGCCGGGAGGGCTAGTGGACTGTGATGGCCAGTTTGGCGGTGGCTAGTTCGGTGCGGTAGAGAGAGATCGCTCGGATGATGTAGGTCGCGCGTTTGCCGACTGCTGAAGGCTCGGCGGGGCCGGACATCTGGCGATGCGGTCGGGCTGTGCCGGGCTTGCGGGTGCGGAACGTCGACTGCGTGAAGGGGCTGATGCCGTTCTCGAACTCGATCACCACCTCGTCGACGGTCACGTCCGTACCGCCGAAATAGCGGAAATCCCATTCGATGCCTTCACCGACGCGGAGGGAGACCTCCTGCGGTTGGGCGATGACGTCCGTGCGTCCGCCGCTCTGTTCCAGGTCCACACGGACCGGAACCGTGCGGGTCGTGGCGAAGGGGGCGACGTCGTCGGCGCGGATGAGGCGATCCGACGAGGCCGGCGGAGCGGCGACGGCGGAGGGGGCTTCGGCGCGCGGGGGCGCTGGGATGAACGAGGCGGCGCGGGGCTTCTCGGAGGTCAGCCAGGAAGCAGCCGGGGCGCCGCTCGAGGTGACCTTCGGGCGGGGGCGGCGGCTGCGTTTCTTGTCGTCGACGACAGGGGCCGCGGGGACCTTCGGCGCGACGGGAGCAGACGGGAGTGTCGTCGGGGGGACGGCAGCCGGCTTGAGGGCCGGTTTCGGAGGTGCGGCCGGAGCTTTGGCCGTCGCCGCAGCGGCTTTGGGGGCTACCGCGGACTTGGCCGCCGGTGCGGCTTTAGGGGCGGCTTTAGGAGCGGCCGTGGGCTTGCCGGGCGTCGAAGGCTTTACAGCCACCGGTTTTACGGCAGGCGACGTCTTCGCGGCGGCGGCCGGTTTGGCGGCGGTTTTCGGCGATGCGGCCGGCTTCTTTCCGACGATGGCTTTGGCCTTGGCGGTGACGGCTTTGGCTGCTTCTTTGACCTTCTTGACCGCGGCTTTCGCAGCTTTGGCAGGCTTGGAAGCGGCCTTCTTCAAGGCCGGTGCGGCTTTCGGCGCGGCTTTTTTGGCCGGCACCGGTTTGGCTTTCGAGGACACCTTCGCCGCGGCTTTGGGCGCCGCTTTGGGCGCCGGCTTGACGGGTTTGGACGGTTTGGCGGGTTTGGCTGCTCGGGTCGCGGGGGCGGCGGGCTTTGGGGCCCCCGCTTTCTTCGTCGCATTGGCGACCGCGCTCTTCACACGGGCCACGACTTTGGCCGCACCTTTCCTGCCGGCGGCCTGCTTTTTCACCTGAGCCTTTGCCATTCAGCGCTTCTCCCGGGTCCTCAGCCTAAAAATGGATGGCGCAATATAGCAGCCGACCCCCAGTTCCGCCAGAGGACGGTTGTTATTCTGCCCACAGGGAGACGACCGGAGGCCTCCGGCGGGCGGCCACGGGCCGCAGCGCTTGTTGCCATAGGCTGCGCGACGGTTCTCGCGGTCAACTCGTTAGTAAGCAGGGTCAACTGCGGCTTGGCCAACAAGCGCTGCGGCCCGTGGCCGCCCGCCGGAGGCCCTTGGTCGTCACCCTGTAGCTAGAAAACAGGCGTCACGGCGAAGCCGCCGTCTACGGCGATGCATTGGCCGGTGATGTAGGAGGCGGCGGGCATGCAGAGGAAGGCGGCGAGGGCGGCGACTTCCTCGGGCTCGCCGATGCGGCCCATGGGCGTGGCGGCGAGGATCTTCGCGAGGCGTTCCGGGTCTTTGAGGACTGGCTCGGCCAGGGGGGTGCGGATGTACCAGGGGGCGATGGCGTTGACGCGGATGCCGTCTTTGGCCCACTCACCGGCCAACACGTTCGTCAGGTGGGCCACCGCCGCTTTCGTCATCGCGTACGGGAGGCCAGTGCCGAGGTGGCGGAAAGCGGCGACCGAGATGATGTTGATCACGCTCGCGTTGCCGGAGGCCTGCAGGAGCGGATGGGCGAGGCGGCAGAGCTCGAACACCGAGTCCATGTTCGTCTCGCGGACGCGCTCGTACTCTTCGTAGCTGTAGTCGACGGACCGCTTGCGGTTGTTCGTGCCGGCGTTGTTGACCAGGATGTCGAGGCGGTCGAGGCCGTCGAAGATGCGGCGGCGGTCATCGGCGTTCGTGACGTCGGCGGAGATCCCGTCCGGATTGTCGCGCGCCACACTGATGACGTTCGCCCCGAAGGCACGCAGTTCCTCGGCGATGGCCAGGCCGATGCCTTTCGTCGCGCCGGTGACGAGGGCGGTTTTGTTGGTGAGGGACCAGCGGGGGTTCATGCGGAGTGGTCGGTGGTCAGTGGTCGGTGGTCAGTTGGTTGTTGGTTGTTGGTTGTTGGTTGAGGGAGTGGCAAGTGTAAGAGAGGAGTCAGCAGGAGCGGAGCACCAAAAACCAAAAAACCAAAAACCGAGCCCAGAATCAACCGACCACTGACCACTGACCACCACCCCTACCCAATCTCCCCCTTCAACACATCCCGCAGCTCCTCGGCGACGCGTTGGATCTGGGTGGCGTCTTCGCCTTCGACCATGACGCGGACCTTGTTTTCCGTGCCGGAGTAGCGGACGAGGATGCGGCCGCGGCCGGCGAGGTCCTGTTGGGCTCGGGCGTAGGCGGCCTGGTAGCGCGGGAGGGTTTCGAGCGGGGGCTTGGAGGCGACCTTCTCATTGAGGAGGAGCTGGGGCATGGGGGCGAAGGTGCGGAGCTGGGAGAAGGGCTCGCGGGATTCGGCCAGGATGTAGGCGAAGACGAGCGCGGTGTGGATGCCGTCGCCCGTGGTGTGGACCGTGAGGTCGATGATGTGGCCGGACTGCTCGCCGCCGAGGGTAGCGCCGCGGTCGAGCATCATCTCGAGGACGTACTTGTCGCCGACGTTGGCGCGACAGAGCTCGATGCCTTCGGACTGCAACTGGCGCTCGAAACCGAGGTTCGACATCACGGTCGTGACGATGCAGCCGGCGTTCAGCTTGTTCTCCCGCTTCAGGTGCTGGGCCCAGAGATAGATGATCTCGTCGCCGTCGCGGATCTTGCCCGCATCGTCGGCGAAGATGGCGCGGTCCGCATCGCCGTCGAAAGCGACGCCGAAGTCGGCGTGCTGGTCGACGACGACCTGGGCGAGGCGCTCGGGGTGGAGCGCGCCCGACTGCTCGTTGATGTTGCGGCCGTTCGGAGCGTCGTTGATGACGACCACTTCCGCACCGGCGCGGCGGAAGACTTCCGGGCCGATGCGATAGGCGGCGCCATGTCCGGCGTCGATGACGATCCTGCGGCCGTTCAGCGCGGCCGGGGGGATGCCTGAGATGAGGAAGCGTTCGTAGGACTCGATGAGCTGTGTGTTCTCGGTGAGCTCGCGGCCTTGGACCGTCGTTTCGTCGCGGCGGATGGCGCGCAGCTCGTCCTCGATCTCTTCTTCGATCGCGTCGGCCAGCTTCATCCCGTCGTGGCCGAAGATCTTGACGCCGTTGTCCTCGAACGGATTGTGGGACGCGGAGATGGAGAGTCCGGCGACAGCCTCGGTGGTGCGGCAGAGATAGGCCACGCCGGGCGTGGGGATGACGCCGATGAAGAGCGGCTCGCCGCCGCCGGCTTCGATGCCGCTGGAGAGAGCGCCGGCGATCTCGGTACCGGATTCGCGGGTGTCCATGCCCATCAGGATCCGTGGGTTGGGCGCTACTTTCTTGAGGCGGTGCGCGAGCGCTTCGCCGAGGGCGTACATCGTCGGCGGGTCGAGCGGGTACTGCCGCGCTTTACCGCGAATGCCATCCGTACCGAACAGGACTCTCATTGATCTTTCCGTTCTTGCTCACTGGTTGTCGTCGTGGTGGTGCTGGTGCCGGTGGTCGCACTGCTGTCGGTGGTGTCGGTGGCAGCCGGCGGATTGGGGCCGAACTCGGCGAGCACCGGAACCGTGACCTGCGCCTGGATCGGTGAGATCACACGCACCAGCGGCGAGTCCGACACGACGGCGACGCTCGTGGTGAACGTCTCCGTGCGGCCGGTCATGATAATGCGTTCAGTGGCCACTTCGCTCAGTTTCAGGATCTGCGAAGCCGGGCCGCTGACGAGCGCCCGATCGGGCTGAACCGTGGGATCGCCGGTGTTGTAGCCGATCGGCGCCGCGCCGACGAGGAAGGGGCGGATCGGCACGGCACGCTGGCGCAGCTCCTCGACGCGGAAGCGGAACTTGTTGGGCTCGATGGAGAAGACCTCCACGTCCGGCGGGACGTTGATGGCCTGCGGTCGCAGCGTGATCGTGACCTCGCCCGGCTGCGCGACCCAACTGAGGTCGATCGGCACCTCGAGGTTCTGCGAGGAGACGGCGCGGAGGTCGGAGATGCGTCCGCGGAGACGGACGTCGACGGTCTCGGGGACGGGCGTGGTGATGACGTAGTCGCGAGGGACGCCGACGAGCGAGACCGGCGCCCGGAAGGTGCGCTCGCGAACGGGCTCGCGGCGGGGCGCGGAGACGACGAACCAGAGAATGAGGGCGAGGAAGAGCGCGACGATACGCAGGCCGAGGTTCTTCATCGTCCCCACTCCCGCAACTGCTGGTCGAGCGTGGCGCGGTCGAGGTTCTCCCGCAGGTCTCCATCCGACGCCGACGCAATGGACCCGTTCTCCTCGGAGATGACGATGACGAAGGCGTCGCTCTCTTCGCTGAGACCGAGGGCCGCGCGATGGCGCGTGCCGTGAGCGAGCTTCGGATCGGCGGTGGCGGTGAGCGGGAGGAAGGCGTTGGCGGCGACGACACGGCCGTCGCGGATGATCACGGCGCCGTCGTGCAGCGGGCCGCCGGGGGTGAAGATGGCCACGAGGAGCTCGGTCGTGACGAGGGCGTCGAGCGGCTTGGCGGCGTCGGCCCAGACGCGCAGGGATTGCTTGCCTTCGATGGCGATGAGCGCGCCGATGTGCTTGGAGGCGAGGATGTCGCAGGCATCGAGGATGAGGGGGAACGGGATGGGTGTTCCGCGCCGGCGGAAGAGGGCCACCAGGGGGTTGGTGCCCATGCGGGCGAGGGCGCGGCGGATCTCCTGCTGGAAGAGGATGATCACGGCGAACGGCAGGTAGAAGAGGATCTGCCGGGAGATGGATTCGAGGGCCGGGAGATCGAAGGCGCGGGCGATGAAGAAGCTCGACCCGAGGAGCATCAGGCCGATCGAGATCTGCATGGCCCGCGTGCCGCGGATCAGCGCGAGGATGTTGTAGATGATGATCGCGACGATGAGGACGTCGACGAGGTCGCGCCAGCCGAACTGGAGGGAGAGGAGGCGGTCGATCCAGTTCATGGGGCGCCTCCGTTGGAGGCGCGTAGCCGGTCGTCCGTTGTCGGTTGTCCGTCGTCGCTGCGCGGTTGTTGGTTGTTGGTTGTTGGTTGTTGGTGCTGCGCGATCGCGGTGAGGACTTTCAGGAAGTCGACCGTTTGGCGGACGTCGTGGACTCGGACGATGGCGGCGCCGCCGTGGAAGGCGGCGGCTGCTGCGGCGAGCGACCCGGCGGCTCGGGCGGGCCCGTTGGGCTGGCCCGTGAGATGGCCGATGAAGGCTTTACGGGAGGCGCCGATGACGGTCGGGGCGACGCAGGTGTATTCGGCGCAGCGGGCCAGGATCTGCAGGTTGTGATCGAAGGTCTTGCCGAAGCCGATGCCTGGATCGATGAGGATGTGGTCCGGGCCGATGCCGGCGGCGATGGCTTCGTCGCGCCAGGTGGTCAGCTCGCGGATGGTGTCGACGACGACGTCGTCGTAGACGGGGTTCTGCTGCATGGTCCGGGGCTCGCCGCGCATGTGCATGAGGATGACGTGCACGCCCCGCTTCGCCGCGAGCGGCCGCATGGCGGGATCGCGGGTCAGGGCGCCGACGTCGTTGATGATGTTCGCGCCGGCGTCGAGGGCCGCCGCGGCGACGGCGGCTTTCATCGTGTCGATGGAGATGGTGACGGCGGTGCGGCGCCGCAGCTCCTCGATGACGGGGATGACCCGCTCCATCTCCACGTCCGCGCTGATGCCCGCGGAGCCGGGACGGGTGGATTCCCCCCCGATGTCGATGATGGACGCGCCATCGGCTTCCATCTGCAGGGCGGCCTCGAGGGCTTTGGCGCGATCGAAGTGAACACCGCCGTCGGAGAACGAGTCCGGGGTCACGTTGAGGATGCCCATCACGAGCGGCGCTGACACGCGGTGCACTTTAGCGCAGAGTGCGGATCGCAGGCAGAGAGCTATGGGAGAACCGGCCTGACTGCCCCGTAGCTACGCGGCGACTGATGAGAGTTGCGCGGTGAAGATGTAGCCGCGCCGAATCGGCAGTCGAAAAAACAGGAAGCTGTCGCGCACGATCGGCTCGGATGTGTTGACACTGCTGGTCAGGAGCTCCTGCAGCGGCCCGTGCGGATCATCCAGCACGACCACGCGGTTGAGCGACCGGAAGTCCTGCTCCGACAACGTCTTCATCACGATCTCTGAGACGAAGCCAAGATCGTCGAAATTGTTTTCCCGCAGCTTCGGCCCGGCCACCACCAGATCCCACTGGTCGTTCATCTCGTCCGGAAGGAAAAGCGCGAACAACGTCAGAGGCCCGCGTGCCTTGGCGATCTGGTCCCGAATTCGCGCGTATTTCTTTTTGTCGATCATAGGTGTTTCAGAATGGCACGTGCGGCTCGGATCATCACTTGCGTGTCGTGTGCCGTGGCCGTACCCGCGATGCGGTAGCGCAAATCCGGCGTCCAGGCGGCAACGACGGACCACTCGGTCAGATGTGTCCCCTTGATTTTCGTCTCCCGACCCGACAAGTGCAACAGGACAGGCAGGGTGTGCGTCTTGAACGACTGGTAGTCGCGGAACTCGGAGTTCGATTCCGGAAATCCCGGCCACTTCAGCGTCTTGCAAATCCGAGCTTTCAACGCGAGCTCGACGGCGTAGCCGCAAATGTAATAGGCGCCGTCGTAGCGCTTGGCGCGGAACAGCACCTCGGCGTCGCGAACGCGTGTCGCCGCAAGCCGCACCAACTCCGCTGCCGCGATCACTCTTTAAACGTCCCGTTCCCTCGTGATCTGCGCGCCCAGGGCGTTCAGCCGCTCGTCGATCCGCTCGTAGCCGCGGTCGATCTGGTGGACGTTGTGGATGATGCTCTCCCCTTTCGCGCAGAGGGCGGCCAGGAGCAGGGCCATGCCGGCGCGGATGTCGGGGCTGGATATCTCGGAGCCGTGCAGGCGGGCGCCGCCGACGATGATGGCCCGATGGGGATCGCAGAGGATGATGCGGGCGCCCATGCCGATCAGTTTGTCGGTGAAGAAGAGGCGGGACTCGAACATCTTCTCGAAGATCATGACCGTCCCCTCGGACTGGGTGGCGATGATGATCATGATCGACAGCAGGTCGGCCGGGAACAGCGGCCAGGGACCGTCGTCGATCTTCGGAACGGCGGCGCCGATGTCGTAGCGGACTCTCAGCTCCTGGTCCTTCGGCACGCGGATGTTCTTGCCTTCGGTGATGATGTCGACGCCGAGCTTTTCGAGCATGTGCTTGACGGCGTACATGTGCTCGGGGACGGCGTCCTCGATGAGCAGCTCGCTGCGGGTGACGGCGGCGAGGCCGATGTAGGAGCCGACTTCGATGTGATCGCTGGCGATGGTGTAGTCGCCGCCGTGGAGGGCTTCCACTCCCTTGATGCGCAGGGAGTTGGTGGAGATGCCGTCGATCTGCGCGCCGAGGTCGTTGAGGAAGTGGCAGAGGTCCTGGACGTGCGGCTCGGCGGCGGCGTTGTAGATCAACGTATCGCCTTCGGCGAGGACGGCGGCCATGATGGCGTTCTCCGTCGCCGTGACCGAGGCCTCGTCGAGGAACATGTTCTTGCCGCGCATCGTGCGCGCTTCCATGCGGTACTCGTGGGCCGAGACTTCGATCTGCGCGCCGAGGGCTTCGAGCGCCAGCAGGTGCGTATCGACGCGGCGGCGGCCGATGGCGTCACCGCCCGGCTTGGCCACGGCTACACGCCCGCAGCGGGCCAGCAGCGGCCCGGCCAGGAGGATCGACGCGCGGATCCGGCGGGAGAGGTCGGGATCGGGATCGCAGGAGATCTCCCCCTTCGCCGTGATCCTGACGACGTTGGCCTCCATCCGCTCGACGGAAGCTCCGAGGCCTTCGAGGATCTCGAGCATGACCCGGACGTCCTGAATGTCCGGCAGATTGCGGAGGACGATCGGCTCGTCCGTGAGGAGGCACGCCGCGAGGATCGGCAGCGCCGCATTCTTGTTGCCGCCGGGACGGATCGTCCCCTCCAGCCTCCGGCCACCTTCGACTACGAATCGTTCCTTCGCCATTGGGGGCGGATTCTAGCGTTGTCCGTTGTCCGTTGTCCGTTTTCCGTGCTCCGCTATCGCGGTCGCCGGAGGACTCCACATCAGGAGACGCTGACACGAGACTTCCTTCCGGACTAAAATCGACACACGTACATCTCAACCGACTGGAGGTCATGATGAAAGCAGCGGTATTCGGTCTGGCAGTGGTCATTTCGGTGTTCGCGCTCACCCCGACGGCGCAGGCGAGCTGTCTCGGCTGCTACTGCGACCACATCTCGAACGGAACGTTCACGACCAATGCGTCCTGGGCGTTCACGAACTGGGTCGGTAATTCGGCCCAGAACGCCTCGTGGACGCAGATCAGCGACTGCACGCCCGTCCAGAACGACGGAGTGGCCGATCTGACGAAGGCCGGTTCGGAGATCGAGCACATCCTTTACGTGCCGTCGAACGGTGGCTTCGCGTACATGGTGGACTTCACGGTGTACGCGCCGAACTACGCCAGCGCCACCTCCTGGGACTCGGTCTCGGTGTACATCAGCGACGACCTCGGTCGTTCGGAGTACGCCGGCACTGCGTACCTGAACTCGATGACGAACTGCTTCAAGAACTTCTCGTTCCCGCTGCAGTACGACTATTCGAACCGGACGGTGATCGTCGAGATCCGCAAGAGCCGCTACAGCTCGATGACGACGTACCTGGACTACGCCAGTTTCATCGGCCAGACGTGCTGACGCGGTGACGAGAGTCGTTGTCCGTTGCCGGTTGTCCGTTGTCCGTGCTGCGCTGCACGATGAGCTGGCGACAGCGGAGCACGGACAACGGGCAACCGGCAACGACTCCCCTCTCCCGGCTCGCGCAAACCAAAAACCAACAACCAATAACCAAAAACCGTTACCATCATCTCAATGATCGTCGCCCCGCTCGGCTCGGGCAGTGCCGGCAATTCGTACTATTTCGAGAGCGACGGCACTGCCATCCTCGTCGATGCCGGCCTCGGCCCTCGGGAGACGAAGAAGCGGCTGGCGGCGGTAGGCCGTGAGATCGAGTCGGTCCGGGCGATCGTGCTGACTCACGAGCACTCGGATCACCTGTACGGCGCCGAGAAGATCGCCCGCAAGTACGAGATCCCGATCTATCTGACGAAGGGGACGCTCGCCGCCTCCCGCATCGACGAGCAGGAGACGAAGACGGTCGTCTTCCAGAACGATACGTCGTTCACGATCGGGGAGCTGCAGGTGCACGCCCGCCGAACGATCCACGACGCGGCCGATCCGGCCTGTTTCGTGATCGAATCGCGCGACGGCGCCCGCGTCGGCCTGGCGAGCGACCTCGGTTATGTGGACGACCCGGTGCTCGAACACCTGAGCCACTGCGACGGCCTCTTCTTCGAGTCGAATCACGACCTGGACATGCTGCGTATGGGCACCTACCCCTGGTCGCTGAAGCGCCGGATCATGTCCCGTTTCGGCCACCTTTCGAACGACGACTCGATGAGCGCGGTGCAACGCCTGATCGGCGCGGAGCTGAAAACGCTCTGCCTGATCCACCTGTCACAGAAAAATAACCACGAGTCGATCGTGCGCGACATGGTCACGCGCGTGGTGAAACGTACCGGCGCCCACCTCGACGTCGGCATCGCCAAGCAGTTCGAACCGACCGGCCTCTTCGAAATCGGCCGCCGCTCTCCTCGCCCGAAGCAACTGGCGCTGTTTTAACGCCCGGGGGGACGACGGGAGCGCCTCCGGACATCTGAGCCTTCCTGTCAAGTCACGCGGCAGCGTTGGCCAGGGTTGAGCCTCGCCTAGCGAGCTGCTGCAGATAGCGAGCTTCGTCATAAGCGGTGCGGTTCTTCCAGCAGGCGTAAAGGAGGCGGATCCACCGGTAAGCGAGTGTGCGGATGGCCTCGTGGTGTCCATGGCCTCGGGCACGCTGCTGTTTGTAGAACGCTCGAGCCCAGGCCGAGTAGCCGATCGAGACTCGGGCGTACTCGTGAAAGGTCTGGCGCAGGAACTTCGGACAGGCCCATCGCATGTGCACCGTGGCCGTTTTGCCGCTCCGGCGGAGGACCGGCGCGATTCCGCTTCGGGTGGCGACGTCGACGGCGCTGTCGAAGCGATTCCGATCGGTTCCGAACGCGGCGGCAAGCCGCGGCGCGAGCTGTTCGCCGGCGCCAGGGAAGCTCGCGAAGATCGGCGCGTCCTGGTGGGCGGCGAACACCGACGAGATCTTCTCGTCGTACGTGGCGATACTCGCATTCAGCGCCCGGATCTGCGCAAGCTCGCTTCCGATCAGCAGTACGGCCGTTTCCGTGATGACCTCGTCGTCATGGAACGCGACCGCTGCACGCATCTCGGCGAGCTTCTGGTCGATCCACGCCGCCGCGTGATGATGACGCTCATAGAACGCGCGGATGGCGGAAGGCCGAGCCCTTTGGATGGTCTGCAGCGTTGGCCAGCGTTCGAGGAAGTCGCAGGCCTGAGCCGTCGTCAACGCACCGGCCCACCGGAGCGCCTGCGGGTAGTAGGTCTTGAGCCGATCGGTCACGCGCTGCACGTGCTGCGTCCTCTGGTCGACGAGCTCGCGCCGGTCTTCGGTTAGAAGCCGCAGCAGGCGCGTAGACGCGTCGTCGGCGACGAACGGACGCAGCTCGTTGCGGTGCTTGCGCAGCAGATCGAGCAGCGACGCCGCATCGCTCGGATCGTCCTTCGACAGGCTCGGATGGAACGCTTCACGATACCGCGCTGCACTGCGCGGATTGATCGGATACAACGTCACGAACGGATAGCCGCTGAGCGCGTCGAAGACAGCGCCGCGCGACTGCTCGATGGCCACGGCGATCGGCCCGCCGCCGAACCGTGCATGCAGCGCTGCGATCCACGCGCGTAGTGCTGCCGGCGTGTGCTCGATGCGCTCGCTCGTGCACGTCTGCCGCTGCTCGTCCCACAGAGCCACCTCGTGCGATGTGTCCCCCCAATCCAGCCCCACCAATGCCACAAACTCGAGATCACTCATCACACCCTCCCTTCGGGATGGCTTTGGCCGCGCGCAAGGCCTATAGTCGAGTCGTGCTCCGACAGCATCTGAGAATGCGTTTCGGGCCAAAGCACTTCGTCCCGCTCGAATGTCCGGAGGGATCCGTCGATGCGGATGCGGGCCAAATTCGTAGCGGGACGAACCCTTCTTCTTAGTATCGCGCCGCCTGAACTGGATTCTCCCGATCGGCCCCTCTCGGGTATTGCTCTAAGGGCTGAGGGAGAAGCGGTGAGACGGGCGGACAAGCTATAGGCGGGCGGGCACCGCCCGCCGCCTATGTTGTGTGAGGCTGGGCGCACGGCGTCGCACTGAACACGTTGATCGCGAAGCAGTTGCTCATCAAACGCCGCGGGCCGTGCCCGCCCGCCGGAGGCCCCCCGGTCGTCTCCCGGCGCTACAACAGTGCCATATGATTAGGCGATGAAAGTTACGGTTACGGTTGAGCTGAAGCCGTCTGTCCTCGATCCGCAGGGGAAAGCGATTCAGCATTCGCTCAGCTCTCTGGGGTTCGGCGGGGTGGAAGATGTGCGTGTGGGCAAGCTGTTTCGATTGACGCTAGCGGATAGTGGGCAGCCACGAGAGCAAGTCGAATCGCAGCTTCGGCAGATGTGCGAAAAGCTCCTGGCCAACACGGTCATCGAAAACTTCTCCTACACTCTCGAGGAGTAATTCGTTCATCCCCGTGACTGCCCACTGCCTCCGCGGCGTGGTCCCGCGTCACGGGCAACTCCCTCGCTCATGCGTACTCGAATCCTCGGCGTGTTCGCCGCTCTCGCTGTCGCCCTCTCCGCCGGTGCGCAAAGCACCGAAGCGCTGACGGCTGTCGCCACGCGCGACCAGAAGATCGTCAAACGGTGGACCCTGCCGGGCGACCCGCGCGGCGTGGCCGTTGGAAAAGACGGGACCGTTTACGTCGGTCTCGCGCAGCCGCAGGCAGTCGTGGCCATCGATCCGAAGACCGGCGCGATCAAGCGGAGAGCGGTGCTCGATTCGGCGGAGATCGCCTCGACCAAGGAGCTGGTGACGCTCCGGACGAATCCGGAGCGGACGCGCCTCTACATCGCCAACGGCAGCGACGAAAGCGCCACCATCCTCTCCCTCCCCGATCTCGGCGTGATCCGCGAGATCACGATGGAAGGGGAAGCGATCCGTGACGTGCTGCCCGATCCCTCCGGGCGTTTTCTCTACCTCCTCGGGCGCGACGTGCACGTCTTCGACATCGACGGGGGGACGAACCTCCGGACGATCGAGCTCGAGCACGCGTCCGGACAGCCGATGGCCATCACGACGACGGCCAACGGCGCGCTGCTGGCCGTCATCGCCACGGAAGACTACGGGAACGCGAAGGCTACGGCCGTGGCGATTTACGACGCCGCGAACAACTTCGCCGAAGTGACACGCGAGCCGCTGCAGACCGACAAGGCCGTCGAAGGGGCGTTCTTCGCCGCGAACGACCGCGCCCTCGTCGCCTTCGGCCGCGACGCGTTGTACGAAAAGCCGGTCGTCTCACGCCCGGCCAAGACGCTGCAGGGAGGCACGAACGGTCAGATGCGCGTGGCCTTCGACTTTGGCGATTTCGTCAACAGCGATCGCGTCTGCCTGCCGGAGGGCAGCGGTCCGCAGATCGCCGTGACGGGCGCGACGAGCGACCAGTTGTTCTACGTCGAGCGGCGCTGCAGCTCCGGAGCGACGTTCTCCGGCTCGCAGCGGCGCGTGACGCCGGCATCGCTGTACGGTGTGAACGCCTACGCGCTGGCGTACGACGCCTCGACCAACACCCTCGCGGCCACGGACCGCGCCGGCTTTCTGACGATTTACAAGGTGCCGCGTCCGGCGGTGGTGAAGTGATGCACTCAACTCTGAGGAGCGAAGCGACGAAGAGTCAATGGAGCATCCGCGATGACTTCCTCAAAGCGGCACATCCTCGCTGATGCTCCATTGATCCTTCGCTTTGCTCAGGATTAAATGCTCATATGAAATTCGGAATCGTCCTCCTCCCCGGCTCGAACTGCGATCACGATGCGATGCATGTGACGAAGGACGTCCTCGGCGCTGACGCCGAGTTCCTCTGGCACAAGGACACGGACCTCAAAGGCGCCGACTGCGTGATCATCCCGGGCGGCTTCGCCTACGGCGACTACCTTCGCGCCGGTGCGCTGGCCAAGTTCGCGCCGATCATGGAGCCGATCCGCCGGCACGCCGCGGACGGCGGGCTGGTCCTCGGGATCTGCAACGGGTTTCAGGTGCTGACGGAAGTCGGCCTGCTGCCGGGCGCGCTGATGCGCAACGAGCATCTCCGCTTCATCGCCCGCGACGTGTATCTGCGTGCCGAGGAGATCGACACGCCGTACACGAACCAGTTCATGAAGGGGCAGATGCTGCGGGTGCCGGTCGCACATGGGGAAGGGAACTACTTTGCCGACGAGGCGACGCTGGACGCGCTGGAAGCAAACGGCCAGGTGATCTTCCGCTACTGCGATGCAGACGGCCGCGTGACCGCCGAAGCCAACCCGAACGGCTCCGCGCGGAACATCGCCGGCATCTGCAACCGGGAGAGGAACGTGCTCGGAATGATGCCGCATCCGGAGCGCTGCTCGGAACCGATTCTCGGGAACGCGGACGGGCTGCTGGTGTTCCGGTCGATCGCTGAGTCGTTCGCACGGGTTTGATCTCGGAGGGCGGTGGCGAACGCCACCGCTCTTTTACACCTGTAGAAGAGCGGTGGCATTCGCCACCGCACT
>DASWMP010000064.1:0-18089 GCA_036399695.1 Thermoanaerobaculia bacterium
GCCCGGCGTGCCGCGGGTGATCGACATTCCTCGAGATCTGAATGTGGGACAGACACTCTTGTCTGTCCGCGCCCGCAGGCGCTCCAAGATTCCTCCTGATTGACCGGAAGCCTGCGGCGGTCGATAATTCCGCCCCTCACCACTCCCCCAACAACCTGCTCTCGCGCGTGCGGAATGGAGAACGCTTCGATGAAGCTTCGGTGGCTGCTGCTGTGTGGATCGCTGTTCTTCGCCGGCGCGGCGTTCGCGGACGATGACGTCGTCAAGTGGATCGGCACGCTCGAGCGCACGCTGCCCGATACGCCGCCGAACGTGATCAACATCCCGGTCACGCTGGCCACCGCCGACGCGGCGAAGACGCCGCCGCAGGTGCGGCAGGTGGTCCTGGCGGGTGAGGAGATCGATCCCGCCGCCGTAACGGCGACGTGGAGCAACGGGATGCTGCGCGTAGAGGCGAAAGCCGACGCGACGAAGAAGGTCGGCACCTACACCGCGTTCATCCACGTGGCCGCGCCGGAGAAGTTCATCGCCCGGACGCTGGAAGTGAAGCTCGTCCGCCGCGGCGCCACGCTCACCATCCCCACACCGTTGCGCGCCACCCGGCTCCTCTACTTCCCGGGGCTTCATGCGTGGGAGCCGGCCACCTGGGTGGTGCGGGATCCGAGCGGCCGCACGGACTTCCGGTCGTACGCACCGCGTTGGGCCGTGACGCTGCGGACGGCCGAGACCGCGCCGTCCGGCAAGACGGTCTACCTCGACCTCGAGCCGGTGCCGCAGCCCAAAGCGCAGCCTCAGCCCAGCCAGCCGTCGCACGCGAACACCACCGGCGCACCGAAGACGCCTCCCCCGCCGAAGCCGGCCGCTGCCCGTACCGTCGCGGCGCCAACCGGCTCACAGGCGCTCCTCCGCCCGGTCGACGACAGCGTCCTCTTTCCGCTCGGCACGCTCTCGGGCAAGTTCACCGTGCAGGACGCGCAGATGGCGGCACCGGCCGAAGTGACGGTCGAAGTCGTGTCGCGGCTGTCCCGCTGGTGGCTGTTCCTGCTGATCGTCGGCAGCATCTTCGCCGGTCACCTCACCCGCAAGGTGCTGGAAGGGCGGCGGACCCTCGGCGTCGCCCGTCTGGCCGGCACGGCCGCGCGAGCGCAGCTCGCCGAGCTCGCGCTCAGCGTGAAGGGCGACCCCGCCTTCGCCGCGCGCGCCGACAGCGCCCTCGCAGCGCTCACACGGGCCATGGCCGGCAACGACCACGAAGCCGTCAAGGCCGCCGTCGACGCGGCCCTGCAGCAGCAGACCGCCATCCGCCAGGACTACGACAAGGTGGCGAAGGAAGCCTCCGAGCTCCTGCGCACGCTGCGCCTCATCTTCGGCGAGACGGCGCTCCAGAGCGGCGAGCTGCTCGACGCCGCGCGTGACCTGGCGTCGCGGCTCGACACCGCCGAAGCCGCGCTGGCTGCCGGCAACCCCACCCAGGCGCGCGACACAGCGAAGAAAGTCGAGAGCGCCGTCACCACCCGCGTCGGTCCGGCGTTGGCCACGTGGAGAGCAGGTCTGGGCCGTCTCTTCGATCAGCTCACCCGCTGGCCCGACGTCGATGTGAAGACGCTCACCAGCCTCCGCACGCGGCTCGACGCCATGGCCGCCGGCACGCTCGACGAGGTGAAGGCCACGTTCGTCAGTGCCGCCGACGTCAACGCGAACCTCCGGCCGCAGATCGAATGGTTCGCCAGCGAGGCGCAGCGGATCGTCGGGGAGGTGCGCACCGCGCTCATCGCGATGAACGAGCCCGCCGTCGAAGAGCCCGTGAAGTTGCTCCGCAATGCAGCCGAGCCCTTGCCGCGCCTGGCCAACCTCGCTGTCACCAATCCGGTCGAGGCGGCGGCGCAGATTCGCGACGCGCGCACGGCGCTGCAAGCCGCGCTGCGCGCTGCCGTCCCCGCGAACCAGCAGGCGCCCGCCGAGATCGAGGAGGGACGCTTCGCCGCGGCCGTTGCCGCGGTCCGGAAGCTGCGTCCCACTCCGCGAGCACCACAAGTCGAGCGGGGCGGAGGCATGACGATCGCGCTCGACGACATGGCCATCGCCGACGCCGCCGCGGCGCCTCCACCAGCCGCGCAGCGGGACACGCTCCGTATCGAGATCCGCGGCGGCTCCATGCCCATCGCCGGCGAGACGCTGCACCTGACGGCGCACGTGATGGAGGGAGACGCCGAGGTTCGCAACGCAGAGATTCAATGGTCCGTCGGCGGCGCGTTTCAGACCATCGCTCCGACGTTCGACTACGTCCCGCTCGATGCCACCCCGCGGCTGATCAAGGCGCGCACGACCGTCGGCAACACGTCTGCCGAAGCGATCCTCCCGATCGCCCCCGCCTCCGCGGAGATCTACGACCGGTCGCGCATCCAGAGCGAGATCGCCAAAGTAACTCTGCGACAGACCTTCATCGCCGGCCTGTTGATCACGACGGTCGGCTACCTCCTCTTCGAGAAAACCTTCATCGGCACGCTTCCCGATCTCATCGGCGCCGTGCTGTGGGGCTTCGCCACCGACGTCACGGTGGCGAAGGTGGTCGAATACGCGCAGCCGTACACGCAGAAAAAGCTCACCTAGCAGGCGGCCACGGACGGGGGCGCCTGCGTTCGTCATCCATGTCGCCACGATCAGGCGCGCGTCTTGCCGACGCATGCGGTCGCGTGAGTCAAAGGCGGAACATCATCTTTGCCGGGCTGCTGCTCGTCATGCTGCTCGCGGCGCTCGACCAGACCATCGTCTCGACCGCTTTGCCGACCATCGTCAGCGACCTCGGCGGGCTCGAGCGCATCTCCTGGGTCGTCACCGCGTACCTCCTCGCGCAGACCGTCGTCACGCCGTTGTACGGGAAGCTCGGCGATCTTTATGGACGCAAGCGCGTCCTGCAGGTCGCGGTCGTCATCTTTCTTGTCGGGTCGGCGCTGTGCGGAGCCAGCCAGAGCATGCTCCAGCTCATCCTGTTCCGGGCGCTGCAAGGCATTGGCGGCGGCGGATTGATGGTCACGAGCCAGGCAGTCGTGGCGGACGTCGTTTCGCCGCGCGAGCGTGGACGGTACCAGGGGATCTTCGGGGCCGTCTTCGGGCTGTCCAGCATCGCCGGGCCTTTGATCGGCGGCTTCTTCACCACGCACCTCTCGTGGCGCTGGATCTTCTACATCAACCTGCCGCTCGGTGCGATCGCGCTCGTCGTGCTGGCCATCGCCCTGCCGGCGCATCTCGAGCGCGTCCGTCACGCCGTCGACTACCTCGGCGCGACGCTGCTCGCCATCGCTCTCGGCGGCATCATCATCGCGACCGACCTCGGCGGCGTGACCTATCCGTGGGGATCGCCGATCATCATCGGCACCATCGCCGCGGCGCTCGTCGCGCTCGGCGCGTTCATCGTCGCCGAGCGCCGCGCCGCAGAGCCGGTCCTGCCGCTGCATCTGTTCCGCAACCGCGTCTTCGTCATCAGCAGTTGCGTCGGGCTGATCGTCGCATTTTCGATGTTCGGCGCCATCACCTACCTGCCGCTCTTCCTGCAGCTCGTGCGGGGCCAGTCGCCGACCGCGTCCGGTCTGCAGCTCATCCCCATGATGGGCGGCATGCTGGTGACGTCCATCATCTCCGGGCAGGTCATCAGCCGCACCGGTAAGTACCGGCTGTTTCCCATCGCCGGCACAGCGGTGCTCGCGTTCGGCCTGTTCCTGCTCTCGCGGATCACCTCGGCGACGACGCCGGGCTCCGTCTCTCTGCGCGTCTGCGTCGCCGGCATCGGTCTCGGGATGGTCATGCAGGTACTCGTGCTCGCGGTGCAGAACGCCGTCGAGTACGAAGACCTCGGCGTGGCCACGGCGGGCGTGACGCTCTTCCGCTCCATCGGCGGCTCGCTCGGCACCGCGGTGCTCGGCGCGCTCTTCGCCGGACATCTGGCGAGGGTCGCCGGCGCCGGCGTGCACCTCGACGTCGGCGGCATGCGCAACCTTCCGGCCGCGCAACGCGCCCTCTACGGCGAGGCCATCAGCGGCGCCATCGCCTTCATCTTCGCCGTCGCGGCGATCATTGCCGTCTTCGGCTTCCTGCTCTCCTGGCTGCTCGAGCAGCGGCAGTTGCGCGACAACGTCACCGCCACCGGCGTCAGCGAAGCATTCGCACCGCCAATGCCGGACGATCCGCATTTCCAGATCGAGCGCGCCATCTTCCTGATGTCGAGCCGCGACACGCAGCGCAAGATCATCGAACGCATCGCCCAACGCGCCGGCGTCGACCTCAGCGCGCTCGAGGTCTGGCTCCTCAACCGCCTCGGCAACGACCCGAACGCGGACCTGCCCACGCTATCGCGCGATTACGACCTCGACCTGCAGCGCCTTCAGACCGCGCTGCGGACGCTCATGGAACGCAATCTGGTCGTTGAATCCGCCGGCACGCGCGCGCTGACCGAGGAAGGCACCGCCATGCGGGAAAGGATCGTCACCGCACGGCGCGAAAACCTCTCCGAGATGCTCCAAGGCTTCAGCCCCGACCGTCATGCCGAGCTGGCCGCCTTCATCAGCTCCATCGCACGGAACGTCACCGACGACGCCCCCGCGCGTTGAGGTGCCTACCGCCACGTTCTACCGCGGCCCGACCACGACCTTTCCCCCCTTCATCACGAAGCCCATCTTGCGGATGGCCGTGATGTCGCGGGTCGGATCGCCGGGTACGGCGATGATGTCCGCCAGCAGACCCGGGGCGATGCGCCCGAGGCGGTCCTGCTGGTTGAGGATCTTCGCGCCGACGGAGGTGGCGGCGAGCAGCGCCTGCGCCGGCGTCATCCCGGCGCGCACCATCCATTCGAGCTCGCGGTAGTTGTCGCCGTGCGTGAAGACGCCGACGTCGCTGCCGCAGCCGATCGTGACGTCGTTCGCCAGCGCCAGCTTGAACGCACGGAGGGCGTTCTCCATGTCCGGCGTGTACGGCTTCGTGCCCCGCTTGTACTTGTCGAAGTACTCCGCGTACGCCTCCTGCGCGGTGAGAGTCGGCAGAAAAGCCACCCCGTGCTGCGCCATCAGCTTGAAGACTTCGTCCGTCCCGCCGAAGCCGTGCTCGATCGTATCGACGCCCGCAAGGATCGCGCGCCGCATCCCCTCGGGCGTCGACGCGTGCGCGGCCACGAGTTTGCCGGCACTGTGTGCCTCCTCGACGAGCGTCTTCAACTCCTCGAGTGAGAACGTCGGCGTAGCCGGGTTGCCGCCGCGGCCGTAGTCGGCGTAGACCTTGATCCAGTCGGCGCCGTGGCCGATCTGCTCGCGCACCGCGCGCAGGATCTCCCCCGTGCCGCTCGCTTCCTGCGCGCCGCGCGCCCCCGGGTCGAACTCCGGCGCGAAGCCGTTCGGTCCGGGCCCGTAGCTGGCCGTGGCCACGATGGCCCGCGTGGCGATGAAGAGACGGGGACCGGGGATGCGTCCCTCGTCGATGGCGCGCTTCACCGCCACATCGGCGTACCCGGCGCCTTCCGTGCCGAGGTCGCGCAGCGTCGTGAAACCGGCAAGGAGCGTGTCGCGGCTGTACAGCGTCGCCGCGATCGTGCGGTACGCCACCGGCTCCGTCAGCACCTGATCGTTCCACAGCTTCTCGTTGTACGGGTGGAGGAAGATGTGCGAGTGCGCGTCGATGAGCCCCGGCAGCAGCGTCATCCCCGGCAGATCGATGGCCGGCGTCCCCGCCGGCACGCTCATCGCCGCGAGCGGCCCGACCGCCGCAATCGTGTCCCCCGAGACCAGCACCGCCCACCCTTCATGCACCGCCGCCGACGCCGCATCGAACACACGCGCCGGCCGCAGCAGCACGTCCCTGGGCGCCTGCGCAAACGCGGATGCGGCGGACAGCGCGAAAAGAGCGGCAACGACGAAGACGCGGACAAGACGCATGGAAGACCCTCCGCGGCGCATTCTGACGGAAAAGCTCGTGGTCCGTTGCTCGTTGTCCGTTGCTCCGCCCTGAGAGAGAGACGATGGGCGCAGCACGGAAAACGGTCAACGGACAACGTGCAACGCGTACCATACCTGCACATGAAAATAGCGGTCGCGGTCTTCGTCTCACTCCTGGCCGTCGTGTCTTCCGCCTTCGCGGAGCAGTTCCTCTCCGCGTCCGACATCCATTTCGATCCCTTCGCCGATCCGGCGCTCGTGACGAAGCTCGAAGCAGCGGAGGTGGCGCAGTGGGAGGCGATCCTCGCCTCGTCTTCCGTGAAGGCGTTCAGCACCTACGGGCACGACCTGAACGAGCCGCTGCTGCGCTCCGCGCTCGCCGAAATGCGCAAGCAGCTTCCGTCGCCGGCGTTCGTCCTCATCTCCGGCGACTTCCTCGCGCACGACTTCCAGAAGACCTACCAGCAATACGCCACCGACAAGAGCCCGGCCGCGTACACCGCGTTCGTGGCGAAGACGATCGCGTACGTCGCCTCCGCGTTCCGCACGACCTATCCCGGCGTCCGGATCTATCCCACGCTCGGCAACAACGACTCCGATTGCGGCGACTACACCGCGACGCCGAACGGTCCGTTCCTGGCGAACTTCCGGGACGCCTGGAGCCCGATCGTGGCCTCGCGCTCCTTCGATCGCCGCTTCCCCACCGGCGGCTATTACCACGCCGACGTGCCCCGCCTGCGCAACGTGCGCATCATCGCCCTCAACACGAACTTCTTCTCGCCGAAGTACTCCGACCCGTGCGGCAAGCCCGATCCCGCGGCGCATCCGGCGACTCAGCAACTCGAATGGCTCGACGCCGAGCTGCTCCTCGCGCGAGAGGAAGGGAAACGGGTCTGGCTGCTGTACCACATCCCGCCGGGCATGGACGTCTACGACTCCGAGCAGTACGGTGGCGCCTGCCCCAACCTCACACCGCAGACGTTCTGGAAGCCGGAGTACGCGCAGCAGTTCCTGGCCATCACCGCCGCGCACAAGGCGACGATCGCCGGCTCCTTCGCCGGCCATACCCACCAGGACGAGTTCCGCCTGGCCACGGGCGACTTCATCCACATCACACCGTCCGTCACCCCGATCTTCGGCAACAACCCGGCGTTCGAGGTCGTCGATGTCCGTCCCAACGGCACCATCGCCGGCTACACCGCCTGGAACCTGCCGAACGTCGCCGCGCCATGGACGCGCGAGTATTCGTTCGACGAGGCGTACGGCAAACGGACGTACGACACCGGCACACTGACGCAGCTCGCCGCCGCAATCGGCACAGACCCCACCACCCGCCAGCAATACTTCGAGCGCACCGCCTCCGGCAGAGACAAGAGCGCCGCCGAAGCGCTGGCCAGATGGCAAGGCTACTGGTGCGGGCTGACGACGATGACGGGGAGCGCGTTCGTCACGTGCTACTGCGGGACGGAGAAGCCGTAGGGACGCCCAAGGCCGCATCCAGCCACAGATCCGCGAGCGCGTTGCCTGCCGGGACGATCGTGTCGCCGATGGTGGCTACAGCTTCTTCGATGGCGGCGAAATCCAGCGGCTCCGCGGCGGCGATGGTGTCGCGCAGCGAGATGGCCACGATCTGCATGGTCTCCAGCATCTCCGGCTGCGACGCCAGCAGCTCCGGCGGGAACGCGCCCAGTCCGGCGGCCACGCCTTCCGCGGCGCGTCCGGCGACGGCGATCGCGTCGCGCCAGTGCGAGGCCAGCAGCGCCTTTCCTTGCTCGTCCGCCGGCACCTCGCGCAGGTTCATGACGTGGCGCATCGTGTCGCGCCACGTGCCGGCATGCACCCCCAGAGCACGCGCTTCCGCACCGGCCGAAGCCGGCCACGCCGGCAACCCGAGCGCCGCCCACACCTCGCTGCTGACTGGCTGGGGCACGAACATCCAGGCGTGCTCCGCCAGATCCTCGCCCGGCCTCGGCAAGGCGACGATCTGCAGCGTCCACACCTTCCGGTCGACCGCGCGGCCGCGCACCAGCGGCACGAGATGCACGTACTCCCACATCAGGTCGAGCGCGTACCGGTCGAAGTCGTTGAAGTCAGCCGGCGGGCGCAGCACATCGATGACATGCGCAAGGGCTTCGGCGAAGCCGTTCACCTGCTCCTGCACGCGCGGCACGTCCACCGTCAGCCACAACCCGGCCCCGGCATCGCCCCGCTCGCGCGCGCCGACGATCTCCGTCTTCGAGAGCGTCAGCCCGCGCAAACGCCGGCGCAGCGCACGCCGCCGCTCGTCGAGCCGTGCTTCGACGGCGGCCACGGAGTCGCGCGCGGCATTCGCGATCCGCCGCCGCGGGTGCACCGCAAAGTCGTACCAGACGGCCCAGAACGTCCGCAGCGTCTCCGCCTCGCGCCGGTCCATCGCCGCCAGCCCCGGCACGTGCAGCTCGAAGCGGGCCCGGAACTCCTCCTGCAAGTTGCCGAGCCGCTTGACGGCGCTGGCCAGATGCAGCGTCGCCGCTTCCGGGTTGATCTGCTCCTTCTCGCTCCACGCCGCCACCTTCTCCCGCCCCTCGGCCGTGCCCCGCCCGATTTGCGGATGGGCGATGAAGACGCGCCACGAGGTCTTCAGGAAGTCACGCATCGCCGACGCGTACTCGGACAGCGCGGCCGTGTACGACGCCTGGGCGTTCGGCGTCAGCGCGCTCCACGCCCGCAACGGCCCCTCCGTCTCGAAGCCCCACTCGTCGACCGCGCTGCGCGGCAGCACCGGCAGTATGTCGAGGGCGATCGTCAAACCGTCCCAATCCTCGGCATCGACGCCGGTCTCGAAGATGTTCAGCGGCTTCTCGCGCCGGAAGTAGTTCGTCAGCCCCCGCGTGATCCCCGCCGCGAGCTGCACGATCCGCTCGCGCAGGTCGACGATCCTGGCGACGTACTCATCCCACGTCTGGCGGTACTTATCGACGGCCGCGACCCGCGCAAACGTGAGATGGAGGCGCAGCACCCACGGCACCGGAAACTGATCGGCGGGGATGCTGCGTCTCACTTCACCCGAGACGCTGCCGTAGACGTGACCGCCGAACGTCTGTCCCGCCGGATACAGCCGGCGCAAGACGTCCAGACGGCGTGCGGTCTCACGCTCGACATCGACATCGTAGTCCAGCGGCAGCAGCCAGTGCGCCATCACGCCGTCGTCCGTCACCTCGATCGTGACAGTCATGGTCTCGCGCTGGAACCGCGTAATGGCCTCGGTACGCAGGCGCTCGAATGCGTCGTCGGCGCCGAACGACGCGGCGAAGACGACGTCCGCCAGCACCGCCACCGGAACGTTCGCGTGCAGCGCCGCCTCGGCAAGCCGCGCGCGGGGAACGTCGATGCCCCACGCCGCGGCCCAGAACAGTACCTCCGCCGCCGCTTCCCACTCGCCCTCGCCGGCCGGCATGTCCCACTCCCCCGGCTGTGCCGCGAGCCAGAGCCGCGCGGCCTCGAAGACGGCCTCGCTCGACGGCCTCCGTTCCTTGACCGTCAGGTACCACGTGTGGATCTCGGGCAGCGCTTTCAGCGCCTCTTCGAAGCCGAGGATCGACGGCGCGAATCGCGTGAGCCCGGCAGGATCGAGCGCCGTCCACACCAGCTCCTCACGGCCCAACCTCTGCTGCACTTCCGCCAGGAGCTCCGCGTAGTCGTGACCGTAGCGCTTCACGCCGAGCCACAGCAGCGCGCGCAGGACACCGGCGGCACCGGCCATCGACCGCGGACGCAGCTCGCGCACGGCCGTTACGACCACGTTCTCTTCAGACGCATCGCGCGAGAACGCCTCGAGCAGGAAAGCCTCGAGCTCGTCCTCGGCGATTGACGCGAGCGACGTCCCGTCCGCGCCGCTTCGAATGGAGGTCACGTCCGGCTCCGCCTCTTCTTCGTCCAGCGCGACGTCCGCGGCCATCAGCATCGCGCCGCTGTTGCGCGCGCGCGTCCAGGCCTTTTCGCCGATCGTGACGAGGAGCCGGATGCCGCGCACGGTGCGCAGTTCCTCGACCGCCGCCGTCCAGGCGAGATCGCGTGGCGTGACGTCGAGCCAGACGAGCAGCGGCACGCCGACGGCGCGCGCATGAGCGCCGAGGGCGAGGGCGACGCGCATCGTCCGCATGACGTCCCGCGGCGCCCGCACCTGAAAACGCCACGCCGATGGCATGCGCTCCTGCAGATATCGCGACGCGAGCGCCGTCCTCCCCTCGCCGGACGCGCCGTGCACGACCACGACGTGCATCCGCGCGAACGCGGCATCGACGGCGTCGAGTTGCGCGTCGCGGTTCTCGTCCGCGGCGGCCGGTTCCTGCACCGGCACGAGCGTCGTGAACCACTCCGCATGCTGCGCCTCAGCCTCGGTGGCGAACCGGCCGGCAGCCGCCAGCACCTCGCGCACGTCACGTGCGGTGAGGCGCCGCCGCTCCTCCATCACCTGATGCATCCACCCACTCAGGTAGAGAAACGCCGCCGCGGGATCGACTCCCGCCACCGTCTCACGCAGCGATGCATGAACCTCGCGCTCCAGCGCCGCCTCATCGAGATCGGCGTCCACCACGAACACCGCGCGGAAGGCATCGATCTGCTTGCGCGAAAAGTCGAAGCGTTCGAGCGTCGACCGGACGTCGCCGTCCAGCGTCGCACCGCGGGCCGCGCTCATCGCCAGCAGCGTCCGCCCCACCGGGCCAAACGAGACGATCCGCTGCACCATCGCACCGTTCTCCCGCAGGCGCTGCTTCGCCCGCCGGAAGAACGAATCTTCCGCCGATACGAGGTCAGAAGCCGCCAGCGGAGCCGTGCCCTTGCCCTTCACCAGCACCGCCTCGAGCGGCCGCCCGGCCGCGTCGAAAATCTCCAGCCGCTCCGTACCCTCCAACTGCACGTCCAGCCCCGCGACCGCGCGGTCGGTGAGGAGACGGTGGAGCGTGTAAAGGTGCTGCAATCGAAAGCCGCGCAAGGCGGCCGGAGCGCCGGGAAAAGTCATCCGCGCAGGATACCTGTCACGCGGGGAGAACGATGGGACCTATGGGACAGATGACACCGACGGTAGGCGCATGGGTCCCATTGGTGCCATCGTGCTCCGCCTCCGTGCACGCCATCGCGCCGGCACGGGCGAGCTCCGCATCGGCCCGTTCGATCCCTTCGCGATTCTGCAGTGAAGCGGCGATGCCACGCGCTGCCGTGGCCTGCTCTCGTGCGGCATCGAGATCGCCGCGGGCGATCTTCAGGCGGGCCAGGTCGGTGAGGATGCGGAACTCGTCGTCGCGGTCGCCGATCTGGCGGATCATCGTGAGGGCGCGATCCAGCAGCACCGCCGATTCGTCGAGCGCCCCCGTCTCGCAGCGCGCGCGGCCGAGGAGCCAGTAGCACTCCGCTTCGCAGTGGGCGTCGCCGATCGTCTGCAACTGCTCGATGGCGCGCGTGAGATACGACACCGCCGGGCCGTGCTGCCCCTGCGCGAGATGCGACTGGCCGATGCCCATGTTCGCCTTCGCCTCGCCGTTCACGTCGCCCACCGTCGCGCAATCGGTGCGTGAGCGCACCGCCAGCTCGATGGCGGCCGCGTACTCGCCGCGCGCGAGATACGACCAGTGCAGACGGCGCAGCAACAGCGCCCGTTCGCGGATCTCGCCGGCGCGGTCGTGGTAGTCGAGGGCCCGCTCGAGCAGCAGCGCACCTTCTTCGTGATGGCCGCGGAGCGCGAGCGACCAGCCGCGGATGCCGTCCGCGAGGGCGGCGATCTCCGGCGAGTGCCGTGTCGAGCGCAGCTCGTCCACGAGCGCCGCCGCACGTTCATAGTGGCCGATCGCCGCTTCCAGCCCGGCGAGGTGCACGAGCGTGCGGGCGATGCCCGGCTCGTTCTCCCGGTCGAGGAAGAGATCGAGTGCCTGCGCCAGCGAAGCCCGTGCCTCGACGTACTGGCTCAGCGCGGTCTCGGTCAGGCCGCGCAGGAAGAGCGCCCGGCCGAGGCGAAGCGAATCGTGCAACTCCACGCTCATCGAGACCGCCCGCTCGAGCACCGCTGCCGACTCACGGATGCGTCCCGCGGCGCGCCAGGTTTCGCCCAGGCTGAGGAGCAGGTCGATGCGCTCGGGGACCGACAGCGTGAGACGGCGCGACTCCTCCGCCACGCGCTCGATCAGCGCCACCGCTTTGCGCCACTCCGAACGGCTGCTCGCCGTACGCCAGGCGCGCATCCCGGCTTCGCACGCCTTCTGCGCGTCCCCCGCCACCGAATGATGCGACGCCATGGCCTCCGCGATCCGTTCGCTGTCCGCGCCGTAGACCGCTTCCAGCGCCCGCGCGGCGCGCGCGTGCAGCTCCCGCCGGCGGCGCGGCGGAATGGCGTCGTAGACCGCGTGCCGCAGGATGGAGTGCTGAAAGCGGCAATCCTCGCCGGCCGTCAGCCCCTGGATCGACAGCACGCCGCCGCGGACCGCTTCGCTCAGCACCTGCTCGACGTCGCTCTCGTTCTCGCCGGTGAGGCGGCAGAGCGTGGAGACGTGGAACTCGTCGCCGATCACCGCCGCCTGCTCGACGAGCGTGCGGACGCGCTCCGGCAGACGCGCGACCTTCGCCCGCGCCGCCGTGACGATCGTCTCCGGCAGCGACAGATCGTGCACCCCTTTCCAGACCCAGCGACGCGCCGTCGCGTCGGGGACGATGGCGCCGCAGGCGACGAGATGGCGCAGCGTCTCGACGAGAAAGTAGGGGTTCCCTTCGGTGAGGTCGAACAGCGTCTCGAACTGATCGCGGGGAATCTCGCCACGCCTGCGGATGCCGAAGATCTTGCCGAGCACTTCGCGGCAGTCGGCCTCGCCGAACCGCTGCAGCCGGACCGTCGTGTAGGCGCGGCGGCTGGCCTGCTCGGCGAGCCAGGCGTGTACCGGATGTTCGCCGTTCTCCGCCTCGTCCGCGCGGACGACGACGATCACCATCAGCGGCTCGCTGTCGATCATGCGCATCAGGCAGCCGATGACGTCGAGGCTGGCCGGATCGGCCCACTGCAGGTCGTCGAGCACCAGCACCATCGGCTGCCGGCGGCTCAGCGCCAGCCACGCGCGGCAGATCGGGACGATGAAGCGGAACTGATCGCCGGCGTTACCGCCGCCTACGGTCTCGCCGCGGCTCACGTCCTCGAACAGCTCCGCGTGCAGACGGACGCCGCACGCCGCTTCGATGGCTTCGCGCAAAGGCATGCTGTCCGCCGGCCTGACGTTGGCGACGGCCGTGCGCAGCAGGTCGAGGAACAGCTCGTACGGCGCCAGGCGTGCGCCGCGATAGTCGAAGAAGCGGCCGTAGAGCGCCACCGCCCCCTGCTCGACGGCGCGGCGGCGGAAGTGGCGGACGAGCTGCGTCTTCCCGATCCCCGGCTCCCCGACGATGACCACCGGCCGCGGCGCCCCTTCGAGCGCGCTGCGCAACTCGGCGCTCAGCGTCAGCATCTCCGCGTCGCGCGCGGCGAGCTGGTCGTAGGTAGGGATCAGTTCCGGCTCCGGTACCACGGCCTGCGCGGCCGCGGCCTGGGGCGCCGCGTTGCTGCGCCTCACGGTGGCGATGAAGCGGTAACCGCGCCCGTGGTACGTGGTGATGAAGCGCGACTGCTCGGCGTCGTCGCCGAGGACTCGGCGGATCTGCGAGACGGCCTTCTTGAGGACGCCGTCGGTCGTGAAGACGTCCGGCCAGGCTTCCTCCAGCAGCTCTTCCTTCGACAGCACCCGGTCGCAGTGCTCGACCAGATACCGCAGCACCCGCACCGCACGCGGCTCGAGCGCGATGACTTCATTGCCGCGATACAGCAGGTCCACCCCGGACGCGAGGTGGTACGGCGCAAAATGCAGGACCGTTCCGTCAGCACGATGCATGTCGGCACTCCGCCGCGACGGCTGATCCAGCACCGTCCTCGGCCTCATTCAAATTTCAGGATGGCCGGAACTATATGTCACGTTCGTGCACCGAACCGTGACGCGCAGCACAAGCCGCGTTGCCGATGATTCAAGCGCGCGGAGCCGGACCCCTGTCTGTCCGGTCCACCCCGAGGTCCATTCCTGCAGACAAGGGGCCGTTCGAGTGCACGGGACAGACAAGAGTGTCTGTCCCACATGTAAAGTCAACGCCATTGGGGGCTTTCGCCCGGGGCTACACCGCTGACGCCCGCCAAGGCGGGCTTACGCACGACCGTCAGCAGCACCGCCGCGTCCGCCGTCGTACAGGCGCACAGCGTGCGCCGATACTCTCGTGGGCGGGCGGCATTCGTCCGTTGCCGACAACAAAACGGCCGGGCTTTCGCCCGGCCTTTTGCGGTGTATCGAACGTTACGACCTACCGCCGCATCAGCACGCCGGCGACACCGAGCAGCACGGCCAGGCCGAGCAGCGCGTAGAAGTCGAGCGTGGGGATATCGCCCGCGGCCGTGACCGGGACCGTCGACGTGTTGTTCGTCGGCGTCGGGTCGGGCTCGGTGGCGGTGACAGTGGCGGTGTTGGCGTAGGAGCCGGGCTGCGTGGCCAAACCGCGGATCGTGATCGTCGCTGTGGCGCTGAGGGCCATCGTGCCGACGGTGCACGTCACGGTCGTGGTGCCGCTGCAGGTGCCCTGCGTCGACATCGCCGAGATGAGCGTGAAGTTCGCCGGGAGGACGTCCGTCACCGTCACGTTCGTCGCCGTGGCCGGGCCGTCGTTGATGACGCCGATCGTGTAGTCGAACGCCTGGCCGACCGCGACGGCCGGCGCGGCGGTCTTCGTGATGCGGACATCGGCGCTGGTCGGCAGCGGGACGGCGGTGCCGCCGTTGCCCGTCGGATCGGTATTGTCCGTTTGATCCGGGTCGGGCTCCACGGCGTTCGCGCTGGCGGAGTTCTCGAACGCACCCGCCGCGTTGATCGTGGCCGTGACGTTGATCGTCACGCTGGCGCCGGAAGCGATGGCGGCGATGGTGCACGGCAGCGCCGTGCAGCCGCCGCCGTTCACGCCCGTGATCGTCAGGTTCGACGGCGTATCCGTCACCTGCACGGTCGTGGCGGTGGACGGGCCGGCGTTGGCGACGACCAGCGTGTAGCTGACGCTCTGGCCCGGGACGAACGGGCCCGGCGTGACGAGCGTCTTCACGATGGAGACGTTCGCCGACGGGATGGCCGTGCCTCCGTTGCCGCCGTCGTCAGTGTTGTCCGTGGGATCGGGATCAGGCTCCGTCGCCGTGGCGGTGGCGGCGTTGTCGAACGCACCGGCGGCGCTGATGGTAGCCGTGACGTCGATCGTCGCGCTCGCGCCGACGCCCAGCGTGGGGATGGTGCACGGCAGCGTGACGCAGGCATTGCTCACGTTCGTGATCGTCAGGTTCGTGGGCGTATCCGTCACCTGCACGTTGGTGGCGGGCGAGGGGCCGGCGTTGGTCACGACGAGCGTGTAGCCGATCGACTCGCCCGGGAGGAACGGGCCGGCCGTGACGAGCGTCTTGACCATCGAGACGTTCGCGGAGATGCCGGTCAGGCCGCCGTTCCCGGTGTCGTCTGTGTTGTTCGTCGTGTTGGGATCGGGCTCCGTCGCCGTGACGGTGGTGGTGTTGTCGAAGGCTCCGGCGGCCGTGATGGTCGCGGTCACGTTGATGGTGGTGTTGGCGCCCACCGCGAGGCTGGGAATCGTGCACGGCAAGGCCGCGCAGCCGCTGCCGCTCACGTTCGTGATCGTCATGTTCGACGGCGTGTCCGTGACCTGCACGTTGGTGGCGATGGACGGACCGGCGTTGGCGACGACGAGCGTGTAGCTGAGGGACTGGCCGGCCGAATACGGCCCCGCCGTCACGAGCGTCTTCACGATCGAGACGTCCGCCGAGACCTCGGACGTGCCGCCGTTGCCGTCGTCGTCCGTGTTGTCGGTCGTGTCCGGATCGGGCTCGGTGGCCGTGGCGGTAGCCGCGTTGTCGAAGGCGCCCACGGCACCGATCGTGGCCGTGACGTCGATGGTCGCGCTCGCGCCTACAGCCAGTGTGGGGATTGTGCACGGCAGCGTGACGCAGGCGTTGCTCACGTTCGTGATCGTGAGATTCGACGGCGTATCCGTCACCTGGATGTTGGTGGCCGGCGACGGGCCGGCGTTGGTCACGACGAGCGTGTAGCTGATCGACTGGCCGGGATTGAACGGACCGGCCGTGACCAGCGTCTTGACCATCGAGACGTTGGCGGAGATGCCGGTGAGGCCGCCGTTGCCGGTGTTGTCGGTGTTGTTCGTCGTGTCAGGATCGGGCTCCGTCGCCGTGACGGTGGTGGTGTTGTCGAACGCGCCGGGGGCGGTGATGGTGGCCGTGACGTTGATCGTCGTGTTCGCGCCGACCGCCAGGCTGGCGATGGTGCACGGCAGGGCCGCGCAGCCGCTGCCGCTCACGTTCGTGATGGTCATGTTGGACGGCGTGTCCGTGACCTGCACGTTGGTGGCGATGGAAGGACCGGCGTTCGCCACGACGAGCGTGTAGCTGATGGACTGGCCGGCCGAGTACGGACCGGCGGTCACGAGCGTCTTCACGACCGAGACGTCGGCCGACGCCAGGGCGGTGCCGCCGTTGCCCGTGTCGTCGTCGTTGTCGGTCGTGTCGGGATCGGGTTCCGTCGCCGCAACGGTGGTGGTGTTATCGAAGGCGCCGGAGGCGGTGATCGTGGCCGTGACGTTGATCGTGGTGTTCGCGCCCACCGCCAGGGTGGCGATGGTGCACGGGAGCGCGGCGCAGCCGCCACCGCTCACGTTTGTGATCGTCATGTTCGACGGGGTGTCCGTCACCTGCACGTTGGTGGCGATGGAAGGACCGGCGTTCGCCACGACGAGCGTGTAGCTGATGGACTGGCCGGCTGAGAAGGGGCCGGCCGTCACGAGCGTCTTCACGACCGAGAGGTCGGCCGAGGCCAGCGCCGTGCCGCCGTTGCCGGTGTTGTCCGTGTTGTCGGTCGGGTCGGGATCAGGCTCCGTGGCCGCGACGGTCGTGGTGTTGTCGAACGCGCCGGCGGCCGTGATCGTGGCGGTGACATTGATCGTCACGTTCGCGCCGACGGCGAGGCTGGCGATCGTGCACGGAAGCGCGGCGCAGCCGCCACCGCTCACGTTCGTGATCGTCATGTTCGACGGGGTGTCCGTGACCTGCACGTTGGTGGCGATGGACGGACCGGCGTTGGCAACGAACAGCGTGTAGCTGATGGACTGGCCGGCGGAGAAGGGGCCGGCGGTCACGAGCGTCTTCACGACCGAGACATCCGCGGACGCGTCGGCGGTGCCGCCGTTGCCCGTGTCGTCGTCGTTGTCGGTCGGGTCGGGATCAGGCTCCGTGGCCGCGACGGTCGGGGTGTTGTCGAACGCGCCGGCGGCGGTGATCGTGGCGGTGACGTTGATCGTGACGTTCGCGCCGACCGCCAGGCTGGCGATCGTGCACGGGAGGGCCGCACAGCCGCCACCATTCACGCTCGTAATGGTCATGTTCGACGGGGTGTCCGTGACCTGCACGTTGGTCGCGATGGACGGACCGGCGTTGGCAACGAACAGCGTGTAGCTGATGGACTGGCCGGCTGAGAAGGGGCCGGCGGTCACGAGCGTCTTCACGACCGAGACGTCGGCGGAGGCCACGGCGGTGCCGCCGTTGCCCGTGTCGTCGTCGTTGTCGGTCGTGTCGGGATCGGGTTCCGTGGCCGCGACGGTCGTGGTGTTGTCGAACGCGCCGGCGGCCGTGATCGTCGCGGTGACATTGATCGTCACGTTCGCGCCGACGGCGAGGCTGGCGATCGTGCACGGGAGCGCGGCGCAGCCGCCACCGCTCACGTTCGTGATCGTCATGTTCGACGGGGTGTCCGTGACCTGCACGTTGGTGGCGATGGACGGACCGGCGTTGGCCACGAACAGCGTGTAGCTGATGGACTGGCCGGCTGAGAACGGGCCGGCCGTCACGAGCGTCTTCACGACCGAGACGTCCGCCGAGGCGTCGGCGGTGCCGCCGTTGCCGGTGTCATCGTCGTTGTCGGTCGGGTCGGGATCAGGCTCCGTGGCCGCGACGGTCGTGGTGTTGTCGAACGCGCCGGAGGCGGTGATCGTGGCCGTGACGTTGATCGTGGTGTTCGCGCCCACCGCCAGGGTGGCGATGGTGCACGGGAGCGCGGCGCAGCCGCCACCGCTCACGTT
>DASWMP010000065.1:0-43849 GCA_036399695.1 Thermoanaerobaculia bacterium
TGCCCCACCCCCACTCCGAGAAAGATCGCCCTTACGAGGGGCGCCGTCTCTTCTCCTGGCGCGGGGGGCGGCCGCCCATCGACTGGTAGACGATGCGCTTGCTCAGGGAGGTCGGGTTGCCGGCGCCGTCCCAGGCGGTGAAGGTGATGTAGTTGTAGCCTTGCGACAGGCGCAGGCCGGTCACGCTCCAGGAGGCGGTGCCGGTCGCGTCGCCAGACTGGCCGCCGGCCACTTTGTACGAGACGCGGGCGATGCCGCTGGCATCGGAGGCGGTGCCGGTGAAGGTCCAGATGCCGGCGTCCGTCACGGTCTCGGCCGTCAGGTTGAGGGCCGGGTCGATCACGTCGGCCGTGCCACCGGGGATCACGAGCAGCGTGATGCTCTGCGCCGGGAGCGTCACGGAGAGCGAGCCGTTGGCGATCGTCACCGGCGCCATGGCCGTGATCGCGTTCGACGACGTGAGCTGCCAGCGCTGCGCGGCGCCGCTGGCGGCGAAGTTGGCCAGGTTGACCGTCGTCGTGGCGTTCACGCCGAGCTGCTTGTTGATCAGCATGACGGTCATGGCCCTGTCGGACGTGCGGATCGAGGCGAAGGCCGAAACTGTGTCGGGATTCGGGACCGTGGCCCGGACGCTGATGTCGCCGAAGGTCGACTTGTTGCCGTCGTAGTTGCGGTACATCTTCATCGCCTTGTAGGTTGGCGTCGAGGCGGCCGGCGTGACCCAGCGGGTGGCCAGGTCGATGTTCTCGCGCCCGAGGATGCCGAAGATGTCCGCCTGCGCGGTGGCGCCGCCGATGTAGCCGTCGGCTCCCCACGAGTACTCCGTCAGGCCGATCGGCGTGCCGGGGTAGTAGCGGTCGACCCAGTCGCGCATGCGGGCGATGAGGTTCACCTTGTCGCCGATCCACGACTCGTCGGTGTAATTCGGGTCCCAGAGCGAGCGCGTCGAGCGGTTGCGCATCTCCTGGATGCCTTCGTACCAGTCGGAGTACTCGCCGCTCTGCGGGTAGTAGTGCAGCGTGAAGATGTCGAGGAGCCGCTTGCCGGTGTTTTTTTCCTCGTTGTAGAAGCGTTGCAGGATGAACGGCATGTACTGCAGGCCGCCATGGGCGACACGGTCGGGCGTGTTGGTCCACTCACCGTGCGCGGCCGCCCATTCGATGTCGTACGCGCTCCAGAAGTAGCCGGACCAGCCCCACTCCTCGGGGCCGGCGACGAGCGCGTTCGGATCGACTTCCTTGATCATGCGCGCCGTGTTGTTCATCTTCGAGAAGACTTCCTCGTAGTTGGCGCCCTGGGGCTGCACGTCGCGGTGCGTGCTCTGCCAGATCGAGTATTCGTTATCGAGGATGTAGTAGCGCACGCCGCCAGTCGCTGAGGCGCCGAACTGCGCGACGTTGTGCTGGATCCAGCCGCGCATGAAGTTGTGGTCGACCGGCATGTTGGCGTCGTTCGGATCGGCGCCGGGGATGGGCGAGCCGTCCGGGTAGAAGCCGTTCCCGGAATCGGGCCACCAAGGCAGGTCGAATTGCTGCTGGTTCGGGAACTTCTGGCGCGGGTAGCTCCAGGTGCGGGTCCGGTTCGGCCCCATCTTCGCGACCCAGCCGAGGATGCCGACCGTCATCATCGGCTGGGAGCCGCCGTTGCGGCTGGCCGTGATGAAACTGTCGGTCTCTTCGGCGGCGACGGCCGGGCCGTCCTCGATGGTCTGGAAGAACCAGTCGCGCGCGCGATTGGTACAGTTCTGCTGCCAGTTGTAGCGCGTCGTATGGTTGCCGCCGAGCCGGTTCAGCGGGGCATTGAGGTCCGCGACTTCGGCCTGGGTCGCAAGGTTCGTCCCGTAGACGTTCGGGTTGATGCGATGCCGGTCCTTCGACGCGTCGATGTTGACGACCGTCTGCGCGGCAGCCGGCGTGGTGAGTGAGAGAAGCAAAGCAATCGTTCGCAACCGCATAAAGTTGGAAGCGAAGGTAAGCGGCCCCGTGCGATCCGCCACGTGACGCGAGTCACCAGTTTGCCGGGGTGACACAGGCGCCGCGTGGGGGCGCCTGTGTCACAGCCACGCCGCAGGCGGCGTCACTGTGGTTGTCGGTTTTTGGTTGTTGGTTTTCGGTGCTGCGCTACGCGGCGGTTCAGTTGCCCGAGCGCAGCACCAACAACCAACAACCAAAAACCAAAAACTGCTTCACCGCCTCATCACAGGCTCCGATTCACGGCATCCAGCACCCGCGCCACATCATGTCCGGTGACCGGCGTTTCCGGGGTTTCGGTGACGACCGTCGGGATCTTGCAGGCGGTGAGGACATCGGTGGTGTTCTGGGCGCAGGTGGCGCCGCGGAGTGTCAGGACTCGGGCGGCGAGGCGGCCGAGAGCCGTCGCCGTGATCTGGCGGCCGGGGCCGACGCGGCGGGTGACGGGATCGACGTCGTAGAGGCCGATGGCCATCGCGCGGATGATCTCTTCGCGGCCGGCGACGTCGCCGACGTCGATGGCGATCGGCGGCGTGCGGAGGTTCTGGGCGAAGCGCACCGAGTTCACTTTCCAGTAGAGGAGCACCGCGAAGTCGGCACGCGTCGCGGCGTCGCTTTCGAGCGCGCGCCTGAACTGCGGCGGCATGTTGGCGGCGCTCCAGAGCTCCTTGATCTCGTCGAGGCGGCGCTGGTAGCGCGGCTCGGACGCACGGCGGGCCAGCCGCTCGTAGCGGACGATCGCTTCCTGGTAACGTCCGCGGCCGGCGTCGATCTCGGCCAGCGCTTCCTGCACCTCGTTGCGGTCGACTTCCCCGGAGCTGAGGAGCGGATCGAGAGCCGTGCGCGCCTCGTCCCACCGCTTCTGTTCGACGAGCTTCTGCACCAGGAGCACGCGCGCGGCGTTGGCGGCCGGCTGGAGGGCCAGCGCTTCGCGCAGCAGGCGGGCCGCTTCCTCGTCCTTCGCGGCGAGCGCGGCGGCGTAGAGCTCCTGGAAGAGCTGCGATTCGAGCTCGGTGAGACGCTGTCTGGCGCTCGGCGGGGCGTCGGAGAGCTGGACCACCTCGCGATAGAGCTCGTAGGCCCGGCGCGTCTGCTTCTCCGCGATGGCGATCTCGGCGGCGTAGACGCGGGCAACGGTCGACGGCTCCTGCTCGTTGAGGGCGAGGCGGGCCTCTTCGTAGCGCCCTTCACGGATGTCGACGGCGATCTCCGCCAGCGCCGCGGGGGCGTAGTTGGGGGCGACACCGCGGATCTCGGCGAGCCGGCGCGACGCTTCTTCCATGTTGCCCGCCAGGAACCAGCGCCAGGCGGTGTCGAACTGCTGCGCGATCTCCGCGGAAGGAGCCGGGCCCTGCCCGGTGCGCGGATCGATGAGGAACGTGGCCTCGCCACTCGGAATCACTACCGGCGGCGGCACGTCGGCCGGCGTCGCACAGCCCGCCAGCGCGATCGCGGCGGCGAGCAGGATCAGGATCGTCGATTTCTTCAAGCTTTACCCTCGAGCAGCCGCATGCGGCTGCGATCTTATCCGCTGACCAGCCGCATGGCGGCCGCGTATGCTTCATCCGTCTTGCTTGCGTCGAGCCAGCGTACGTTCGGCTCCGCCCGCAGCCACGTCATCTGCCGTTTGGCGTAGCCCCTCGTCCGGCGCGCCGTCTCTTTGACGGCCTCGGCGACGGACATTTCCCCGCCGATCACGGCCACGGCCTCCCGGTAGCCGATCGAATCGAACGGCCGCGCCGTCTTCGGGAAGCGCGCCAGCAGCCCGCGCGTCTCCTCGACGAGCCCATCGGCGTACATCCGCTCGACGCGGCGGTCGAGCGCCTCGACCAGCACCTTCCGTTCGAGCGTCAAGCCAATCACCACTGCCCCGATTTCTCCTCCGCCCGCCGGCGGCCGCTGCCAGCTCGAGATCGGGCGGCCGCTCACGAGCCACACTTCCAGCGCCCGCTCCACGCGATGCCGGTCCTTCAGGGCGATCTTTCTACCACTTTGCGGGTCGACTTTCGACAGCCAGCGGTGCAGCCATCGCGGTCCCCGCGGCCGGTCGGCGATGGCCGAGATCCGGCCGCGGATCGTTGCGTCCTTGCCCGGCATCTCCGGCAGCCCCGACAGCAGCGCCCGCAGATAGAAGAAGGTGCCGCCGACGAGGATGGGCGTCCGGCCGCGGGCCAGGATGTCGTCGATGACCGGCCGCGCCCGCCGCGCGTAATCGGCAGCATTGAACTCTTCATCGGCATCGACGATGTCATAGAGATGATGCGGGACCAGGGCGCGCGTCTCCGCGGACGGCTTGGCACTGCCGATGTCGAACCCACGGTAAATCTGCACGGAGTCGTAGTTGACGATCTCCCCGCCGACGGCCCGCGCCAGCCGCAGCGCCAGATCGGATTTCCCGGTCCCGGTAGGGCCGGCCAGCACGATTTCCGATTTCCGGTTTCCGAGGTCCGTCACGGTTTGCGGGCGGGAGTCTACTTTGGCCGCAGGAAAAGACGATGGGACCAATGGGACAGACAGGACCTAGAGGACAAATCGGTTCCCCCATAGGTCCCATCTGTCACATAGGTCCCATTGCTTCCATCGTGCTCCCCGGGAACCGGAAACGGCCTACCGCCGGAGTTTGGTCAAATGCGTGCGCTCGTTCTCCTCCTCCAGGACGCGGCGGAGGTGCGTGCGGCAGAAGATGGCGCCGGGGGGGATGGGGGTGCGGCAGGTCTGGCAGCGGTTCTTTTTGGCGACGACCGCCGTCGTTTTGCTGAAGATGCGCAGCACGCCGCTCAGGACGATCAGGGCCAGCGCGAGCGTCAGCGCCTGCTGCAGCATCTCGCCGGTGATCAGCTCCGCGATGTGATCCTCGCTGTTCTCGCGGAGGACGTACAGCCCCAGGACCGCGATCAGGATCCAGAGGCCGAGGCGCAGTACTGTGGTCCACATCGAGGGTCAAGGGTAAGCCTCGTCCAGGGGGGTGTCAATTTGCGTCCGGACCAGGATGCGGCCGCCGCGGAGCTCGACGTCGATCGTGCCGTTCTCGTCCGTGCGCCACGTGCGGATGCGCCGTTCGTCGAACGCGCCGGTGACGCTCGCGTGCGGGTGGCCGAAGAGGTTGCGCCTTCCACAGGAGAGCAGCGCCAGGCGGGGACGGACGTTGTCGAGGAGGGCGCGGTTCGAAGACGTCCGGCTGCCGTGGTGCGGCACCTTGAGGATGTCGGCCTGCAGGTCGCGGTCCGAGAACCAGTACTCGGCATCGCGCTCGATGTCGCCCGTCAGCAGCAGGCGCCGCCCGCCGAGCTCCGCGCGCAGGACCACCGAGGCGTTGTTCTCCGGCGAGCGGCGGAACGTGCGGTCCGGCAGGTGGGCCGTGAAGCGCATCGTGCCGATGGTGCGGACGTCGCCATCGCGCAGCAACCGGATGCGCGTGCGGCGTGAGCGGGCCAGCAGGCTTTGCGCGCAATCGCCGCCGAAGCGTCGCGGCGACAGCCACAGCTCCCTGACGTCGAGCTGGTCGAGGACCGCCGGCAGCCCGCCGCAGTGATCGGGATGCGCGTGCGAGAGCACCACGGCGTCGAGGTGCCGCACGCCGCGATCGACGAGCAGCGGAAGGATGCGCGCGTCGTTGCCGCCGTCGACCAGCACCGCGTGCGTGCCCTCCCGCAGCAGGATGGCGTCTCCCTGACCGACGTCCAGCATCGTCACGCGGGGTGCGTCGACCTTGCGCCTGGCAATATGCAGCGCGACCGCGCAGGCAGATGGAATCACCAGTGCGATGCAGATGACGGCAGCGCGCCTTTTCTTCAGGTTCAGCGCGCAGACCGCCAAGCCGAAGCCGGCGATCATCGCCGCGAGTGGCGGCGCGTGGAAGAAGCCGGAGACGCTGGCGCCGTTCATCGCCGCGCAGAGCCGGTGCAGCAGGCCGATGCCTTCGAACAGCGCGCCGGCCGGCACCGCGCAGGCCAGCACCGCCACGACGAGCATGGCGAAGATCAGCGGCGACATCGCCAGCGTGAGCAACGAGCCGCCGAGGGCGAACTGGTGAAAATGAAACAGGGAGAGGGGTGTGATCGCGAGCTCCGCCGCTGCTGAGCGCACCAGCCAATGGCGCTTCTTCGCCAGGAACAGCAGTGCGCCGGCGCCGGCATACGTCAGGTGGAACGACGGATCCGTCAGGTCGCGCGGTTCGACCAGCAGCCGCAGCAGCGCGGCCACGCACCAGAGATTCTCCAGTGACGTCGGACGTTTCAGGATGCGGGAGAAGGCATACAGGCCGATGCCGATGCTGGCCCGCGACACCGAAGCCGTCGGCCCGATGAACAGCGGCGCCAGCGCGGCGAACGTCAGCAGCAGCCAATCGGCGGCGCGCGGTTTGTGCAGCCACCGCAGCAGCACCGCCAGCGCCCCGGCGGCGAAGGCGATCTGCAGGCCGGAGAAGACGATCAGGTGATACGTCCCGCCGCGCTTGAAGCTCTCGCGCACTTCATCGCCGAGCCGTTCCCCCCGCCCGAGGACCAGCGCCTCCGCCAGCGCCACCTCGGTCGGATATCTGGCCGCGTGCGGGCGGAGCCGGTTCGCCAGCATGCGGTTCCAGGTGGCCGGCTTCCACTTCGGCAGCGCACCGCTGTACGCCAGCAGGTGCGGCGATTTGAGCGACAGCACGTAATGGTGCTTGCCGCGGCGGAGGAACCCTTCAGCGCGGAGCGTCGACTGCAACGCAATCGGCGGCGGCTCGAAGCGGGCGTAGACGAGCAGCGGGGCGTCGAAGGCCTTGCCGTTGGCGACGAAGCGCCGCGCGCGGAAGAGGGAGCTCGTCCCGCGCACGCTCCAGTCACGCTCGAGCGGCGCTTCGATCGTCACGAAGCGATCGGCCTCGAACGTCTTGAACGCCCGCAGCTCCGCCTCGGCACGCTCGCGCACCTGCACTGCCAGCAGCAGCCCCAGCGCGGCGAAGAACATCGCCACGCGTGCGCGCCGCCAGAGCAAACCGAGGGCGATCAGCGCGACGGCCGTCACTTGCGGAGAGAGGATGGCGCCGGCACAGGCGAGGCCGGCGATGGTTGCGATCAGTGGTGTGGCAGCAGGGATTTCATCGTGCACGCTCGAACGAAGAGAGCGTTTCGACGTGATGGGTATTCGGAAAGAGGTCGAGCAGGTCGAGCGTGGAGAGGCGCCAACCGGACGCGGTCAGCCGGGCCGCGTCGCGAGCGAACGTTACCGGATCGCACGACAGGTAGGCAATGATTTCTTTGGCCCGTTCCGCCACGGTGGAGATGACCTCCCGCTTCGCCCCCGCGCGCGGCGGATCGAGGAAGATCAGGTCCGCGTCCGGCATCCGTTCGATGTAGCGCTCCACCGGCGCCTCCACCACCTTCACGCTGCGCGGCACGTTCTTCCGCATGTAGCGCGCGGAGACGGGTGAGCCCTCGACCGCGACGACGCGATGGAAGGCATCCGAGAGCGGGAGCGTGAAGAAGCCGACGCCCGCGTAAAGGTCGATCGCCCGATGGCGGTTCGTGGTCCGTGCGGCAAGCCCGCCCACGAGATTGAGCATCGTGCCCAGGAGATGCCGGTTCACCTGAAAGAACGAGCGTGTGGAGAGCCGGTAGGTGTACTGGTTGACACGCAACGACAGCTCACGGTCGTCGAGGATCAGTTGGTCGTTGATCTCCCAGAGGTCGGCGTCGTCCGGTCCCATCTGTCCTATGGGTCCCATCGTTCCCCTGCTGGCCACCCGCTGCGCCGTGGCCAGCCCCACCACCTCACATTCCGGCACCAGCGGCACCACGCGATTGGACCGCATCGCGTAAAACCCCACGGCGTCCCCTTCCCGGTGCAGCCGCGAGCGCAGCCGGTAATTCAAAGGAGAGGGATGCACCTTCACAGCCGGCAGCGCGGCCACGTCGAACTTGCCGATGCGCCGCAGCGACTCCGAAAGGATCCGCTGCTTGGCCTCCAACTGCTTGTCCAGCCGGTACGCCGTCCAGTCGCACCCGCCGCATTCATTAGCGATGGGACAGGGCTCCAGCCGCCGGTCCGGCGAGGCTGAGATCAGCCGGTGCAGCTCGGCCTTTGCGTAGCCCTTCTTGACCTCCCACAAACGCACTTCCGCCACGTCGCCGGGAAAGACGTTCGTGGCGAAAATCGGGAAGCCGTCGACGCGCGCCAGAGCCTCGCCGCCGCTCACGAGTTCGGTTGCTTCAATGGTGATGGTGTCGCCGACCTGCATGGCTGCATTCTGTGATAAAACCCGCGCCGCTATGAAAGTCCACGAGTATCAGGCGAAAGAAATCCTGCGCCGTTACGGCGTCCCGACGCCGCGCGGCATCGTCGTCGACACCCCCGACGAGGCTCGCCGCGCCGCCACTGAGCTGGGCGGCCGCGTCGTCGTCAAAGCACAGATCCACGCGGGCGGCCGCGGCAAGGGCGGCGGCGTCAAGCTCGCCAAGACTGCCGAGGAAGCCGCCGAGCTGGCGAAGAGCATTCTCGGGATGACACTCGTCACGCACCAGACCGGCCCCACGGGTCAGCTCGTGCGCAAGGTGCTGATCGAGGAAGCGCTCAACATCGACAAGGAGCTCTACCTCGGCATCACCCTCGACCGCGCCACCGGCATGAACATCATCATGGCCTCCGCGCAGGGCGGCATGGACATCGAGGAAGTGGCCGCGCACGACCCGAAGGCCATCCACCGCGAGCCGGTCGACAGCATCCTCGGCGTGCAGCCTTTCCAGGCCCGCCAGGTCGCCTACGCCCTCGGCCTCACCGGCAAGGCGTACAAACAGTGCGTCGACTTCCTCCAGAAGCTCATGACCGCCTACCTCGAGATGGACGCGGCGCTCGTCGAGATCAACCCGCTGCTCGTGACGAAGGAAGAGGACGTCCTCGCGCTCGACTGCAAGATGACGTTCGACGACAACGCCCTGTTCCGCCACAAAGACGTCGTCGAGATGCGCGACCTCCACGAGGAAGACCCGCTCGAGGTCGAGTCGTCGAAGTTCGGTCTGAACTACATCAAGCTGGACGGCAGCGTCGGCTGCATGGTCAACGGCGCCGGCCTGGCGATGGCGACGATGGACATCGTCAAGCTGGCGGGCGGCGAGCCGGCCAACTTCCTGGACGTCGGCGGCGGCGCGAGCGCGGAGCAGGTGAAGAACGCCTTCCGCATCATCCTTTCGGACAAGAACGTGAAGGCGATCCTCATCAACATCTTCGGCGGCATCATGCGCGGCGATCGCATCGCCGAGGGCGTGGTCAGCGCGTCGCGTGAAGTGGGTCTGCCGGTGCCGGTCGTGGTGCGTCTCGAAGGGACGAACGTCGAGCTCGGGAAGCAGATCCTCCGCGACTCCGGCCTCCCGCTCATCACCGCCGACGGTATGTGGGACGCGGCGCAGAAGGTCGTTGCCGCGGCGCAGGGGAAATAGTCAATGGCAATCTGGGCTGATCGCAATACCCGAGTCATCGTTCAGGGCATCACGGGCCGCGAGGGAACCTTCCACGCGATCCAGTGCCGCGACTACGGCACGCAGGTCGTCGGCGGCGTCACCCCCGGCAAGGGCGGCACGACGCACGAGAACTTCCCCGTCTTCAACACCGTGCTCGAAGCGCGGGAGAAGGCGGGCGCCAACTGCTCGCTGATCTTCGTCCCGCCGCCGTTCGCGGCTGACGCCATCATGGAGTCGGCCGACGCCGGCGTCGAGCTGATCATCTGCATCACCGAGGGCATCCCGGTGAACGACATGATGAAAGCGCACGACTTCCTCCGGAAGACGAACGCGCGCCGCGTGGCCGCGGGTCAGGCGCCGTCGCGCCTCATCGGACCGAACTGCCCCGGCATCATGACGCCGGGCCAGGCGAAGATCGGCATCATGCCGGGCCACATCCATCGCGAGGGCCCGATCGGTATCGTCTCCCGCTCCGGAACGCTGACCTACGAAGCCGTGGGCCAGCTCTCCAGCCGCGGGATCGGCCAGTCGACGGCCGTCGGCATCGGCGGCGATCCGCTGCCGGGCACGAACTTCATCGACTGTCTGGCCGCCTTCCAGGCGGACGCCGCGACCGAAGCGATCATCATGATCGGCGAGATCGGCGGCAGCGCCGAGGAAGAAGCCGCCGCGTTCGTGAAGGCGAACGTGACCAAGCCCGTCGTCGCCTTCATCGCCGGCCAGACCGCTCCTCCGGGACGCCGCATGGGCCACGCCGGCGCCATCATCAGCGGCGGTAAAGGCACCGCCTCCGAGAAGATGGACGCGCTCACCGCCGCGGGCATCCACGTGGTGAAAGCGCCGAGCGACATGGGCGCCAAGCTCGAAGAAGTCTGGAAGGGCCGGTAGTGTCGTGACACGACACTAGGCCCTGCCTCGATTTCCAAACGACGGCAGCCGCGTCACGTGGCCGCTGAAGTCGTAGTACGCGCTGATGATGGCGATGCGCCCGGAGCGAACCGCTTCGCGGATCGTAGCGCTGCGCGCGACCAGGGCATTCGCCGCATGCCTGGTGTTGGCGTCGGTCGCACGGCGCACGAGCGGCTTCGACGCCACATGCCGCTGATTCGTTCCATCTTGACGTCGTAGTAGCCTGAGCGTACGGTTACCTCACCGGAGGCGACGATGAAGAAATCCGCCCGACGTCGTTGGTGGCTCGCGCTGATCGCGTTAACCGTGTTCGTGTCTGCACCGGTTTCCGCATGCGAGTACTGGCAGTGTTCGGTCGAGACCGAAAGCGGCCGCGTACGTTGTCTCATTCGTTACGGTCCTGATCACGAGGGCACCGTCTGGTCGCTCGACTGTTCGGTCTGGGGTGACGGTCCGGGAGCATGGTGCCGCTATCAGTATCTGTGCTTCGACGTGTAGCCGCGATCGTCACCTTGCTCAAGTGCTCGCTCCGATGTCAGCCGCACGAATACGTCCATCGACTCCGCGCCTGCCACCGGCGGCGCGAGCGCAGCGAACGTCGCGCTGCACGCCAATAGCCGCGCGGCGCGCGGCCGGTGTTTGTGCAGGAGTGAGGGGAATTGTATGTACAGAATCTCTGTACAGTAGGTTATGGCGATCGAGACGACGTACACGCAGGCGCGGGCCAATCTGAAGGAACTGCTCGATGAGGCGACGAACAATCGCGAGCTGGTGATGATCCGGCGGCGTGAGGGTGGTGACGTTGCGCTGATCGCTGCCGACGAATTGGAAGGACTGCTGGAGACGGCTCACCTCCTGCGCTCGCCCAGGAACGCCGAGTGGCTGCTCACCGCGCTGAAGCGCGTGCAAAGAGGCGACGGCCGTCCGGAGACTGTCGAACAGCTCCGATCCGAGCTTGGTCTCGATGAAGAAGAGTAGCCGGGAGGCGATCTTTCATCCGGAGCTCCGAGAAGATCTGCGGCACTGGGTGGAGACGGATCGGAGAGTGGCACTCCGCGCGCTCGAGCTTATCGAAGCCATCCTGCGCGATCCGTTCGACGGCATCGGCAAACCGGAGCCGTTGAAGTATCTGGCCGCCGGGGCATGGTCGCGGCGCCTCACGCAAGAGCATCGGGTCGTCTACGTCGTCTCGCACAACCGCATTGAGCTCCTGCAGGCGAGATATCACTACTGAGGCTTTGCGGTCGCGATCCTCGTCGTTCGTCCCCGCTACTCCCTCTCCAGCAACTCAATCCGGTTCCCGAACGGGTCGGACACGTACGCCCGTTTGTAGCCTTCCAGCGGCTCGTCGATGAGGAGCAGGCAGCCGGCTTTTTCGCAGACGGCCACGAGCGCTGCCAGGTCATCGACCAGCAGCGCGGGGTGGGCTTTCCTCGCCGGGCGAAAGTCGGCTTCGACGCCCACGTGGAGATCGGCGGTGCCGGAGGTGAACCAGGCGCCGCCGCGGGTGGCGAGGTTTGGCGGCTTGGGGACTTCGGTGAAGCCGAGGATGCCGGTGTAGAAGCGGCGGGCCTCGTCTTCGCCGCCGCGGGGCATGGCCAGTTGTACGTGGTGGAGGGCGGTGATGGGCATGGCGCCATCGTAGCGTCTTGACTGCTGCTTCACGTGCACTTTACGCGCGCTGCCCTTCCGCTTTCCGGCGGCTTCCTAGACTCGGCTCGTCCAATTGAACCGATACAGGAGATGTCGATGAACTTGAAGTCGCTGGTGGTTTCGATCGCGCTTGCGCTGGCGTTGCCGGTTGGGGCGCAGGATGCGGCGAAGCAAACGCCTACACAAGGGAACGAGCCGCAGGAAGGCGCACCCGCCACGGTCGACGAAGTGGCCGGACGCGTCGCCGCGATCGACGATGCATTCACCGAAGCCAAAGGCATTCTCGATGGCTTGAGCCGGATGAAGTTCTCGGGTTACATCCAGGCGCAGTACGTCAACGACGAATCGTCGCTCGACGAACTCTCCGGCGCCGCCGCGACGCGCAACCGCGACCAGTTCTCGGTGCGCCGGGCGCGCGTGAAGTTCACCTATCAGTTTCTCCCCACGTCGCGCTTCGTCCTGCAGCCCGACGTCACCAGCTCCGGCGTGACGCTGAAGGACGGCTACGTCGAATTCACCGAGCCCTGGACGCAGGCGCGCAACACGCTCACCGCCGGTCAGTTCAACTGGCCGTTCGGCTTCGAGGTCATGTACTCCTCGAGCGCCCGCGAGATGCCCGAGCGCTCGCGCGTGATCCGCACGCTCTTTCCGGGCGAGCGCGATCGCGGCGTCATGCTCTCCGGCGCCGGCTTCAGCGAACGTCTCACCTATCGCGCGGCCATCGTCAACGGCACCGGCACGAGCCAGAGCTTCGACTTCAACAAGCGCAAGGACCTCGTCGGACGCGTCGGCTACAGCTTCGGCGCGCTCGACCTCGGCGCTTCCGTCTACCGCGGTGCGGAGCTCGTGCAGACCGCGACGAACGCCCGCGGCCTCGAGTTCGACAAGGAGCGCCAGGGGATCGACTTCCAGTGGGTCACGCCGATCACCGGACTCGGCGTACGCGGCGAATACATCACCGGCGTGCAGCCGCCGAACCCCGGCACGACGGCCACCGTCTCGCCCGACGTCGACGGCTGGTACCTCTACCTCATCCAGAACCTCGGTACGCGTCACCAGCTCGTCCTCCGTGGCGACGAGTACGACCCGAACAACGATCGCGACGGCGACGCCACCCGCACGCTCGGCGGCTCCTACGTCTTCCACTGGGACGCCAACAGCAAGGTGATGCTCTCGTACGAGCAGCCGAAGCTCGAAGCCGGCACCGATCCGGACGACAACGTCTTCACCCTCCGCTACCAGTACAGCTTTTAACGGACAACGGGCAACGCCCCACCAAGGAGAATCCAATGAAGAAACTCATCATCACGGCAGCACTCGCGGCGTTCGCTCTGCCGCTGTTCGCGCAGAAGGGCATCACGGTCAAGGGATCGGACACGATGGTCATCATGAACGCGCGGCTCGCCGAGGCGTACATGCGTGGCAATCCCGGCCAGAGCATTCAGGTGACGGGTGGTGGATCGGGCGTCGGCCTGGCCGCGCTGATCAACGGCACGACCGACATCGCCGCGGCGTCGCGTCCGATGAAGACCAGCGAGAAGGACAAGCTGAAGCAGCGCTTCAACACGCTCGTGGCCGAAGTGCCGGTGGCCCGCGACGGTCTGGCCGTCTACGTCAACGAGCGCAACCCGGTGAAGGAGCTGACGGTCGCGCAGGTGCGTGACATCTACACCGGCCGGGTGACGAACTGGAAGCAGGTTGGCGGTAACGACGCGCCGATCGTCCTCTACTCGCGGGAAAACTCCTCCGGCACGTACGTCTACTTCAAGGAAAACGTGCTGGCGAACAAAGACTTTTCGCCGCGCGCGCAGACGCTGCAGGGCACCGCGGCCGTCGTGAACGCCGTCGGCAAGGATGTGAACGGCATCGGCTACGGCGGCGCCGCCTACGCGAAAGGCATCCGCTTCGCCGCCATCCGGAAGGACGCCAGGAGCGCCGCCTACACGCCGTCGCTCGAGACCGTGCGCGCCGGGCAGTACCCCATCACCCGTTACCTCTACCTCTATCTCCGCGGTACGCCGAAAGGCGACATGAAGAAGTTCGTCGACTTTGCGCTCTCGCCCGCGGGGCAGCAGATCGTGTCCCAGGTCGGCTACTTTCCGGTGAAGTAGTAGTTGGGCGGTTGGCGGTTGGGCGGCGGTTGAGCCCGAAGCGTTCAGCGCCAACCGCTCGCTTCCCGCTCCCGCCCAACCGCCAACTGCCAACCGCCCAACTTTCCACCGACCACATACAATCACCGCCACATGCCTCGCGGACCGTATCGCATGGCGGCGATCGACGTCGGAACCAACTCCATCCACATGATCATCGTGGAGGCGCAGCGTCATGGCTACCGCGTCATCGACAAAGAGAAAGAGATGGTCCAGCTCGGGCGCGACAGCCTCGAGGGGCGGCCGCTCACCGACGGCGCCATCGAGCGGGGCGTCGCCACGCTGAAGAACATGGCCGAGATCGCGCGGCGGTGGCAGGTGCAGGACATCGTGGCCGTGGCCACGAGCGCCATCCGCGAAGCGCCGAACCGCCGCCAGTTCATCGCCGCGGCGGAGAAGAGCGCCGGCATCGAGGTGCGCGTCATCTCCGGCGAAGAGGAAGCGGACTACATCTACCGCGCCGTGCGCTCGGCCGTCGACTTCAGCGGCGGGACGGCCTTCTCCATCGACATCGGCGGCGGCAGCGTAGAGCTGATCGTCGGGACAAAGAGCGAGGTCTACTTCACCCGCAGCGAGCCGGCCGGCGCGTTGCGCATCTCGCAGCAGTTCGCGCTCGACAAGCCGGCGACGGCGGCGACGATCGACGACTGCCGCCGCTACGTCCGCAAGGCGCTGAAGAAGACTCTCGGGCGCATCCACGCCATCGGCTTCGACTTTACGATCGGCACCTCGGGCACGATCGTGACGCTGGCAACGCTCGCGGCCGAGACGTCAGCCAACGGTGAATCCGTGACGCCCGGCCTGCGCTGGCTGAGCCGCAAGCGTCTCCGCGAGCTGATCGAGACGCTCGCGCCGCTGGCGGCCGACGAGCGCGTGCGCCGGCTGCAACTCGACCCGAAACGTGCCGAGACGATCGTCGCCGGCGCCATCGTCCTCGACGAGATTCTCTCCGGACTCGGCGTCGTGCAGCTCCGCGCCTGCGACGCCGCGCTGCGCGAGGGGATCGTCGAACGGATGCTCGAAGAGCGTGGGCACGAAGAGCCGGAGGGGGACAACGTCCGCCATTCGTCGGTGCTCGAGTTCGCGCACCGCAGCGGCGTCGACCGCGTGCATGCCACGCACGTGGCGCGGCTCGCGCTGCGCATCTTCGACCAGACGCAGAAGCTGCATCACCTGCAGACCGGCGAGCGGGAGCTCCTCGAATACGCGGCGCTCCTCCACGAGGTCGGGATGCATGTGTCGTATCAGGGGCATCACAAGCATTCGTTTTACCTGATCAGCCACGCCGGGCTGCGCGGCTTCACCGGCGACCAGGTGGCGCTGGTGGCGAACGTGGCCCGTTACTACCGGAAGTCGGGGCCGGTCGACGAGCACCAGAACTTCGCGCAGCTTTCGCGGACGCAGAAGGAGGTCGTGCAGAAGCTCGCGGCCATTCTGCGGATCGCCGCGGCGCTGGACCGAGGACGTCGCGGTGCCGTGCGCGACGTGGCGGTGGAGATCGGCAGTGAGGTTGCGCTGTTCCGGCTGCGGCCGCGCGATGAGGCGGACGTCGAGCTTGCTGCCGCCAGCCGTCGCGGCAAGTATTTTGCGCGTGTGTTCGGCCGCCGTGCCGAGTTCGAGATGAGTGCGAGGTGAGTGCGTGAACGACGTGAAGAGTGGTGACGACGAGGAGCTGAGCGCCCGCGACCGATTCCTGGTGCTGCTGCGCCACGGCCTCGCGGAGGAGAAGAGCGAGGACAAAGAGGACGAGGACCGCTCGCTGACGCCGGAGGGGCATGCGCGCATGAAGCAGATCGGGCGCGGCCTGGAGCGCGCCTTCCCGAAAGCGCAGGCCATCTACTCGAGTCCTCTGCTGCGCGCCGTACAGACGGCGCTCTGGGTGTCGAAAGGCTACCGCTCGCGCATCAAGGTCAACACCACCGACGCCCTGATCCCCGGCGCGACGTACGAGGAGTTCCAGCAGTTCCTGGCCGGCATCCCGGAGCGGCGTGTCGTCATCGTCGGACACGAGCCGAACCTCAGCGACAACCTGACGGAGCTGATCGGCCTCGCCGGCCACGAGATCGAGCTGAAAAAAGGTGGCTGCTACGGCGTGCGCCTGAAGACCGAAGGGGGCGCCGTCCTGGAGTGGCTGCTGTCGCCGCGGATTCTGCGGAGGCTGGCGGAGGGGGAGTAGGCCGCCAATCCTGAGCGAAGCGAAGGATCAATGGAGCCACAGCCATACCGTGACGCAATGGCCCGTCTCTCGCTGAGGCCCCGGTGATCCTTCGCTTCGCTCAGGATTGAAACCCACAGCCATACCGTGACGCAAATGGCGCGTCTCTCGCTGAGGCTCCGGTGATCCTTCGCTTCGCTCAGGATTGAAACCCCATATAGTTCGCCCCGCGATGGACGTACTCGGCGCTCCCACCCCCATGTCATCCAAACGACGCTGGGCCGTTACGGCCGGCGTGATGACCGGCATGCTGCTCGCGGCGCTCGAAGCGACCGTGGTCGGCACGGCGATGCCGACCATCGTGGCGGCGCTCGGCGGCCTGGCGCATTACTCGTGGGTCTTCTCGGCCTACCTGCTCACCTCCACCGTGACCGTGCCGGTGTGGGGCAAGCTCTCCGACCTCTTCGGCCGGCGCATCGTCTTTCAGATCGGTGTGGCCGTCTTCCTCATCGGCTCCGCGGCGTGCGGGCTCTCGGAGACGATGATGCAGCTCGTCATCGCCCGGGCCGTGCAGGGGCTCGGTGCCGGCGCGCTCGTGCCGCTGGCCATGACGATCATCGGCGACATCTTCACCCTCGCCGAGCGCGCCAGGATGCAGGGCCTCTTCAGCGGCGTGTGGGGCTTGTCCAGCGTCGTCGGCCCGCTCGTCGGCGGCTTCGTCACCGATCAGCTTTCATGGCGCTGGGTCTTCTACATCAACATCCCTGTCGGCATCGCCGCCGCCGCGATCATCGGCGTGGCTCTCGTCGAACCGAAGCGGCACGAGAGGCCGAAGATCGATTACGCCGGCGCGACGGTGCTGATGCTCGCCGTGACGGTCCTGATGCTCGCCCTCGGTGAAGGCGGCAGCGTGCGCGAGCTGCTGCAGCCGGCCAACCTGATGCTCTTCGGGCTGTCGATCGCACTGCTGGCGGTGTTCGTCTGGATCGAGCGCCGGGCCATCGATCCGGTCGTGCCGTTCGGCCTCTTCCGCAACCGCGTCGTGACGATTGCGATCATCGTCGGCTTCCTCGCCGGCATCGCCATGTTCGGCGGCATCACGTTCATCCCGCTGATGGCGCAGGGTGTGCGCGGCGCGAGCGCGACGGAGGCCGGGACGTTCCTGACGCCGCTGATGCTCGCCTGGGTCGTGATGTCGATCATCGGCGGACGGCTGCTCATCCGCTGGGGGACGCGCCCGCTCGTGCTGCTCGGACTCGTGTTCATGTGCGTAGGCTTCGGCGCGTTCGCGACCTTCACGCAGACCACACCGCGCTGGATCCTGATGCTGGAGCTGGTCGTCATCGGCTCCGGGCTCGGGCTGGTGATGCTGACGCTGTTGATCGCCTCGCAGCATTCCGTGACGCGCGATCAGCTCGGGATCACGACCTCGCTGAACCAGTTCTCCCGCTCGATCGGCGGCGCACTCGGCGTGGCTCTCCTCGGCGCGCTCATGGCCGCGGGTCTGGGGGCGAATCTGCGGGACGTGGCCGCGCAGCCGAACGCGCCCATCACGCCGGAGCAGGCCACGCGTCTGGCCGAAAGCCCCGACGCGCTCGTCAGTCAGGATGCGCGCACGGCCCTCGGCGTGCCGGCCGTACGCGTGCTCCAGCAATCGCTGGCCGGCTCGCTCCGGGTGGTATTTGCGGCCTGCGCCGTCATGTGCGTGATCGCGCTGCTGATCGCGTTTGCGTTGCCACCCGGCAAGCCCGGCCAGCAGGATGGGGAAAAGTTCCTGATGGCCGAGATGACCAGCGTGGACGCGGAGCACGAACCGGCCTGCAACGAGTGATCTCGGAGTGCGGTGGCGTTCGGAGGGTGTCTCGAAACGGAGCGAACACACTCTGATGGCCTGATTAGAAAGCGGCGCCTGCGGGCGCAGACAGACAAGAGTGTCTGTCCCACATTGAATGCCAGCGTGCCCGCGGGTGCCCGATATTCGGCGGAATCTGAATGTGGGACAGACACTCCTGTCTGTCCGCGCCCGCAGGCGCCGGTCCATCGACGGCAGAACCAAGGGAGTAGATCGAAACGCACCGTTTTGAGACACCCTCCGCAGAGCCACCGCTCTCTATACGTGTACCAGAGCGGTGGCTATGCGCCACCGCACTCGTAGACTTACTCTGCCGCGGCCGCGTCCTTCGTGCCCTTGAATCGCGCCGCGATGTAATCGCGGTTCATTCTGGCGATCACGTTGATTGAGATCTCCTTCGGGCAGACGGCTTCGCACTCGCCGAACATGGTGCAGGTGCCGAAGTAGTGCTCCATGACCTGGACCATCTTCACGACGCGTTCGTAGCGCTCGGGCTGCCCCTGCGGAAGGACGCCGAGGTGGGTGATCTTGGCGCCGGTGAAGAGGTTGGCGGCGCCGTTGGGGCACTGGGCGACGCAGGCGCCGCACTGGATGCATTCGGCGGCGTCCATCGACAGCTCCTGCACCGGCTTGGGGATCAGGAGCTGATTGGCCTCGGGGGCGGAACCGGTGTTGACGGAGATGTAGCCGCCGGCCTGGATGATTTTGTCGAGCGGCGTGCGGTCGACGATGAGGTCCTTGATGACAGGGAACGAGCGGGCGCGCCAGGGCTCGATCCAGACGTCGTCGCCGTCCTTGAAGTGGCGCATGTGCAACTGGCAGGTCGCGGCGCCGCCCATCGGGCCGTGGGCGATGCCGTTGATCATCATGCCGCACGAGCCGCAGATGCCTTCGCGGCAGTCGTGCTCGAAATGGATCGGCTCTTCGTTCTTCTCGATCAGCGACTCGTTGACGACGTCGAGCATCTCGAGGAACGAGGCATCGGGAGAAACGTTGGTCGCTTTGTAAGTGACGAAGTCGCCCGCGGCCTCGCGCGATTTCTGTCGCCAGACGTGCAGTGTCAGGTCCATTACTTATAGCTCCTGGTAGCCAGCTTCACTTCCTCGTACTCGAGCGATTCCTTGTGCAGGACCGGCTCGTTGCCGTCGCCCTTGTACTCCCAGGCGGCGACGTAGAGGAACTTGTCGTCGTTGCGCTGTGCTTCGCCATCGGGCGTCTGGTGCTCGACGCGGAAGTGGCCTCCGGCCGACTCCTCGCGGTGAAGCGCGTCGATGCACATCAGCTCCGCCAGCTCGAAGAAGTCGGCGACGCGCGCCGCTTTCTCGAGGGCCTGGTTCGGCTCCTCGTTCGTGCCGAGGACGCGCACGTCGCGCCAGTACTGCCCCTTGAGGTCGCGCACGAGGCCGAGCGCTTTCTTCAGCCCCTCGGCGCTGCGGGCCATGCCGCAGTACTCCCACATGACGTTGCCGAGCTCGCGGTGATACGAGTCGACGCTGCGGGTGCCCTTTGCGCCGACGAGCTTCGACACGCGGTCGTTCACGCTCGCCGTCGCGGCGGCGAATTCCGGCGCGTCGATCGAGACCTTCTTGCCGAACTGCGTGGCGAGGTAGTCGCCGATGGTGACCGGGAGGACGAAGTAGCCGTCGGCGAGCCCCTGCATCAGCGCGCTGGCGCCGAGACGGTTCGCGCCGTGGTCCGAGAAGTTCGCTTCGCCGATGACGTACAAACCGGGCACGGTCGACATCAGGTTGTAATCGACCCAGAGACCGCCCATGGAGTAGTGCGGCGCCGGGTAGATGCGCATCGGCACTTCGTACGGATCCTCGGCGGTGATGTCGTGGTACATCTCGAACAGGTTGCCGTAGCGCTCTTCGATGACGTTGCGTCCGAGCCGCTTGATGGCGTCGGCGAAGTCGAGATAGACGCCGCGTCCGCCCGGACCGATGCCGCGCCCGTCGTCGCATGCTTCCTTCGCCGCGCGCGAGGCGATGTCCCGCGGCGCGAGGTTGCCGAAGCTCGGGTACTTGCGCTCGAGGTAGTAGTCGCGCTCCCCCTCCGGGATCTCCCGCGGGTTGCGCTTGTCGCCCTGCGCCTTCGGCACCCAGATGCGGCCGTCGTTGCGCAGCGACTCGGACATGAGCGTCAGCTTCGACTGGAAATCGCCGCTCTGCGGGATGCAGGTCGGATGGATCTGTGTGTAGCAGGGATTGGCGAACGCGGCGCCGCGGCGATGCGCACGCCAGATGGCAGTGGCGTTCGAGGCTTTGGCGTTGGTCGAGAGATAGAAGACGTTGACGTAGCCGCCGGTGCCAAGGACGACGGCATCGGCCGCATGCGCCTCGATCTTCCCGGTCCGCAGGTCGCGCGTGATGATGCCTTTGGCGTGGCCGTCGACGACGACCAGGTCGAGCATGTCGTGGCGGTTGTACTGCTTGACCGTGCCGAGGGCGATCTGCCGCTCGAGCGCCTGGAACGCGCCGAGGAGGAGCTGCTGCCCTGTCTGGCCGCGCGCGTAGAAGGTACGCGAGACCTGCACGCCGCCGAACGAGCGGTTCTCGAGGAGGCCGGCGTACTCGCGGGCGAGCGGCACACCCTGCGCGACCGCCTGGTCGATGATGTTCACCGACAGCTCGGCGAGGCGATGGACGTTCGCTTCACGGGCGCGGTAGTCGCCGCCTTTGATCGTGTCGTAGAAGAGGCGATAGATGCTGTCGCCGTCGTTGCGGTAGTTCTTCGCGGCGTTGATGCCCCCCTGCGCTGCGATGGAGTGCGCGCGGCGGGGAGAGTCGTGGTAGACGAAGCACTTGACGTTGTAGCCGAGCTCACCGAGCGTCGCGGCGGCCGAGGCGCCGGCCAGACCCGCGCCGACGACGATGATGTCGTACTTGCGCTTGTTGGCCGGGTTGACCAGCTTGTAATGGGCCTTCGCGTCGGACCATTTGTTCGCGAGAGGACCAGCGGGGATCTTGCTATCGAGCTGCATCGATGGCTTACCTCACAATTCCCATGAGGACGGCGAGCGGGAACGAGACGTTGCCCACCGTGACGATGATGGCGAAGGTGGTCGCGAAGGTGCGCCGCCAGGCGTTGAACTTCGGGTGGTTGAGGCCCAGCGAATTGAACATGCTCCAGACGCCGTGGTAGAGGTGCAGGCCGAGGGCGAGGTTGGCGACGATGTAGAACGCCGACACCCACCAGACCTGAAAGCCGGCCACGAAGTTGTGGTACGGATCGCCGTGCACGAAGTCGGGATGGGCCTGCCCGGTGGTGAAGTGGAGGATGTGGTAGATGACGAACAGCAGGATGATGACCCCGCCCCAGCGCATTGTCCGCGAGGCGTACGAAGCCTCGACGAACTGCCGGTTGTGATAGGCCACGGGCCGCGCCGCGCGGCTCATCATCGTCGTCTGGTAGGCCGCCCAGATGTGGAGGACGACGGCGGTCAGCAGGACGATACGGGCGATCCAGAGGAGTCCCGACTCCGGCACCATCGGCGCACCGACGGTACGGAGAAAGCGGCCATAGGTGTTGAAGTGCTCGGCCCCGAGGTAGACCTTCAGGTTGCCGATCATGTGAATCAACACGAAGCCGAAGAGGATCACGCCGGTGACCGCCATGACCGCCTTCTTGCCAATGGCAGAGCGGTAGAAGTTCCCGAACCACGTCATTTCGGAGTTCACCTCGCGATAGGGGTGTGGCAGTGAGGATGCGACTGAAGATGCAGCGCGCGTCGAAGCGCGCGTAGGCTCCATAACGGGCGCATGATATCCATGAGGTGCGATTAGGGCTAGTTTGTTCCCGCGCCGGGGCCCAGGGATCGGGGCCCGGGGCCCGGTGGGGGTCAGACCCGAGGTTCCGGGGGCTGACCGCTGAGCTACGGCAGCGCCCCCGAACCTCGCGCCTGAGATCGAAGCCAGGGCCCGGGGCTCGGGGCCCGGTGGGGTCAGACCCTTGGTTCGGGGGGCTGCACGGGATTGAGCCCGGGATGCCCTCCGAACCTCGGGCCCAGGATCGGGGCCCCGGGGTTCGGTGGGGGGTCAGACCCTCGTTTCGGGGGCTGCACGGGATGGAGCCCGGGATTCCCCCGAACCTCGCGTCCGACACCCACTGGGCCCCGGGCCCGGGGCCCAGGGCCCTCATCTGACATTCGTCACCTGCGGGTAGTGACGTTCTGCAATCCCGCGGCGCGCGGGACGAACCGATCCTGTCGCTATGACCTCACTCGCCATGCCCGTCCCGTTGCGGGCGGTACTCGACACTCCCCTGCCCGCCCACCTCGGGCGGATCACCAAGGCTTATGGCTCCGTCGTGGCGCTGCGCGATCTGACTCTTTCGATTCATCCCGGCGAGCTGCTGGCGCTGCTCGGGGCGAATGGGGCCGGGAAGACGACCGCTGTCCGGCTGCTGCTGGGGCTGGCGAAGCCGGACTCCGGGATGGTGCGGGTGTTCGGGGCGGATCCGCGGGATGCGGCGAATCGGGCGCGCACCGGGGCGATGCTGCAAGTGGGGCAGGTGCCGGACGTGCTGCGCGTCCGGGAGCACATCCATCTCTTTTCCAGCTACTACCCGGCGCCGTTGCCGCTCGCGGACGTGATCGAGGCGGCGGGGCTGCAGGGGCTGGAGGACCGCAAGTTCGGCGCGCTCTCGGGCGGGCAGAAGCAGCGCGTGCTCTTCGCGCTGAGCATCTGCGGGAATCCCGACCTGCTGATTCTCGACGAGCCGACGGTCGGCCTGGACGTCGAATCCCGGCGCGGCCTCTGGCGGCAGATCCGCGCCTTTGTCGCCCGCGGCAAGTCGGTGCTGCTGACGACGCACTACCTGGCCGAAGCCGAAGCGCTGGCGAGCCGGATCGCCGTCATTCATCGCGGGGAGCTGCTGGCCGAAGGCACGCCCGCCGAGATCAAGGGAAACGCGGCGTCGCTGGAAGACGCCTTCGTCGCCATGACCGAAGAACGCCAGGGAGAAATCTGATGCTGCGCATCCATCTGCTCGAGATCAAGTACGAGCTCCTCAAGCTCCTCCGGACGCCGGCCTATTCGCTGCCGACGGTCCTCTTTCCCATCCTCTTCTATCTGTTCTTCGGCGTAGCCATGGGGCAGCGCCAGGTCGGAGCGGTGAAGATGGCGGCGTATCTGATGGCCACGTACGGCGCGTTCGGGGTGATCGGCGCGTCGCTGTTCGGCTTCGGCATCACGGTAGCGATCGAGCGCGGCAAGGGGCTGCTGGAGGCGAAGCGGACGACACCGATGCCCGTCAGCGCCTACTTCGTGGCCAAGATCGCCATGGCCATGATCTTCAGCGCTGCCGTCGTCCTCGGCCTGATGGCCACCGGCATCCTGGCGGCCGGCGTGTCGCTGACGTTCGCCCAGGGAGCGCGCCTCTTCGCGGTCCTGATCGCCGGCGCGACCACGTTCTCCGCCCTCGGCCTGGCCGTCGGCTACTTCACGAGCGAAACGTCGGCGGTGCCGATCGTCAATCTGATCTACCTGCCGATGTCGTTTCTCGCCGGTCTCTGGGTGCCGATCTGGTTCCTCCCGAAGCCGCTGCAGACGCTCGCTTTGTTCCTGCCGCCGTTCCACCTGTCGCAGCTCGCCCTCCGCGCCATCGGCGCCGGCCGGCCGGGAATCGCCACGTCGACGCACGTGCTCGCGCTCGTCGGAGCCACGGCACTCTTCACCGCGCTGGCGTACGTGGGGTACCGGCGCGATGAGGGGAAGAGATACGCGTGAGTGAGTAGGCAGTTGGCGGTTGGCAGTGGAAAATCGCCGAAAAACCTACTGCCAACCGCCAACTGCCTACTGCCTACTAGAATCCCCACCATGCGCCTGATCCCCCACGACCACAACCTCGGCTGGACGCCCTACGCCTGGCTGATCTACATCGTCCCGTTCGCGCTCACGCCGGCGATGAAGCCGCACAGCCGGCCGGGGGACTGGCTGTTGTACAGCGCGGCAACGCTCGTCTTCGTGGCGCTCTATCTGCGCGGCCACTGGGCGCGTGGCCTGGAGCTGGCGCTGATCCTCGTAGCGACGACGGCGATGGGCGTAGCGTTCTGGCCCATCTCGTTCGGTGCCGCCGCGTTCTTCATCTACGCCGCCGGACATGCGGCGCGTTTGCCGACGCCGGCAGGGGCGGTGCGGGCCATCGCCGCGATCACGGCCGTCTGCGCCATCGAAGCGGCGTTCCTTCGCTACGACTGGCTGAGCACGGCCTGGCCGCTCGTCTTTACGGTGCTGATCGGCTGGATCAATCTCCATTACGCGCAGGTGGGACGGACGAACGCCCGCCTCAGGCTGGCGCACGCGGAGATCGAGCACCTCGCCCAGGTGGCGGAGCGTGAGCGGATCGCCCGCGACCTGCACGACCTCCTCGGCCACACGCTGTCGCTCATCATCCTGAAGTCGGAGCTGGCCTCGAAGCTGGCGGAACGCGATCCGGAGCGCGCGCGGAAGGAGATCACGGAGGTGGAGCGGATCTCTCGCGACGCGCTGACGCAGGTGCGCGCGGCAGTCCGCGGCTACCGCAGCGGCGGCCTGCAGGCGGAGCTCGAAGCCACGCGCGAGGCGCTGGCCTCCGCCGGCGTCACGCTGGAAGCAGAGCTGGAGCCGATCTCGCTTCCGCCGTCGCACGAGGTCGTCCTCTCGCTGGCGATGCGTGAGGCGGTGACGAACATCGTCCGCCACGCCCGTGCGAAGCGTTGCCGCATCACTCTGCGCGCCGCCGGCGACCTGCTGACGATGACGGTCGCCGACGACGGCCGCGGCACGAAGGCACCGTTCGGCACCGGCCTCACCGGGATGCACGAACGCCTGCAATCGCTCGGCGGAAAGCTGACGCGCGAGAGCTCCGGCGGCACGGTGCTGACCATGACGCTGCCGCTGACGTTCCTGGCGTCGCCGCAGATCCGGGAGACGGCGTGATCCGCGTTGTAATCGCCGAAGACCAGGCAATGGTCCTCGGCGCGCTCGCCGCGCTGCTGGAGATCGAAGGTGATCTGGAGGTCGTCGGCCGCGCGCACGACGGCGAAGAGGCGCTGGCGCTCTGCGAAAAGCAGCGTCCCGACGTGCTGCTCACCGACATCGAGATGCCGAAGATGACAGGCCTGGAGCTGGCCGCCGCGGTGCGCCGGGCGCAATTGCCGACACGCGTCATCATCCTGACGACCTTCGCCCGCGGCGGCTATCTGCGGCGCGCGCTCGAAGCAGGGGCCTCCGGCTATCTGCTCAAGGACTCCCCTGCCGAGCAGCTCGCGAACGCGGTCCGCCGCGTGCGGCAGGGCGGACGGGTGGTCGACCCCGAGCTGGCCGCGGAAGCGTGGAGCGAGCCCGATCCACTGACGGACCGCGAGCGCCAGGTGCTGCGCATGGCCGGCGAAGGGCAGACCAGCGCCGACATTGCCGGTGCGCTGCGGTTATCCGAGGGGACGGTGCGGAATTATTTGTCGGAAGCGATCAACAAGCTAGGGGCGGGGAATCGGGTGGAGGCGGCGAGGATCGCACGGGAGAAGGGGTGGTTGTAGTCGGCGTCGACGCACCGTGTTTCACCGTCGACGCATCGTGTTTCACGGTGGCCGCACTGTTTCTCGCCCACTCTCGACCTCGACGTCACGCGAGGCCCGGCCGGGTGATCTTTCGGACACCCCCCGAAGCCACTAGCCCCCGCCCCCGCCCTAGAAGCCCTTACGCACCTCACTGCGCACCTTCAACCCCGTGTCCTCCACCTGGCAGGTGAACTTGTACGCTACGTGGGCGGCGTAGTCGGTGGTGGCGACGCGGTAGCTGCGGGCGGGATCGATGGTCGCGGGGGCGGCCACGTACGCATGCGCTGAGGCCAGCACGCGGCGCAGCTCGTCGCCGCGCATGGTGCAGGCTACGAGGGCATTGTCGTACGGCAGCGCGCCCATGAGCGTGTCCATGGTGATGACGCCGGCGGGGAGGGGCTGGCGGAAGCTGCTCTTCGTCGAGAGGGCCACGTCGGCTTTGGCCACGTCGCGCATCAGTCGGACTGTGCGGGCGCCGAGGGCGTCGACGGTGAGCGGGGCCGGCAGCGCGAAGAGCGGGACGAACAGCTCGCGATAGCGAGGATCGGCTTCGAGGTCCTGCTGCATGCGTGCGACCTTGCGGGCGATCTCCTCGTCCTCACGCATTGACGCATCGACTGGCACGAGGCCGCCGCGCACGGAGGTCACGCGGCCGTTCGCCACCGTCAGCTCGAGGCGGCTGATGTACGTCAGGTACTGCGACGGGGAGATGAACCACGTCTGCGTGCCGGGGATCCGCGTCAGCTCCTGCTTGTGATGGCTGTGCGAGCCGAAGATCACGTCGATGCCTTCGACGGCTTTGGCCAGCACGTAATCGCTCTCAGTGGTCTGGTGGCCGATCATGACGACGGCATCGACCTTCGCATCGCGCAGCTCGCGGACCGCGTCACGCGCGGCGGCGACCGGATCACCGAAGACGAGGCCCGGCGCCTTGACGAGCTGCGGAAAGTCGTCGCCGGCGACGGCGAACACGCCCAGGCGGAGGCCGTTCGTTTCGATGATGCGATGGCGGCGGAAACCGGCCGCGTTCGCGCTGAGGATCGGATACGTCAGGCGGTCGGCGCACTGCTCGAAGGGTTCGCGGCCGTAGTCCGGCTCGTGATTGCCGAAGGCCATGGCGTCGACGATGTTGTTCAGCCAGGGCCACTCGGCGCAGGTGTAGCGGTCGGACCAGGCGGGCGAGCCCTTGTTGATCATGTCGCCGCCGCTGAAGACGAGCGCTCCTCGCGCCTTCTCCCGCTTCATATAGCCGATGGCCCGGGCGATGCCTCCCTGCGACTCGCGCCCTTCGGAGTAGAACGGCAGCGCGTGCGAGTGGTAGTCGGAGAAGTGCAGCAGCGTGACAGTCTGCGCGCCGGGCGCGGTTTGCGCGCCGGGCGCGGTTTGCGCGCCGGGCCCGTGCTGGGCATCCATCGGCGCGCAGACCATCATCACCAGCAGAACGAGCAGGAGTTTGCGCATGGCAACCGAGTGTACGTCACGGCTGCAGCGCCTGATCCCGGTTACCGGCCGCCGTGATGACGACCTCGCGGACGTTCGGCAGGCGGCTGAGCGTGCCCGTCACCGAGGCGCGGATCGCCTGTGCGGCACAGGAGCCGCCGACGTTGCGCAGCCGCTCGTTGAAGTCGACGGTCACGACGCCGCCCCGCAGATTGACCGACTCGACACGGGAGCCTTTCGGGAAAGGCGACGGCTCGGCGATCAGGGCCTCTACGAGCACACGCACCATCGAGACGGTTTTCGGCAGCTCCCGCTTCACGATGCGTGTCTTCGTGCAGTCGCGTTGCGGATCGGAGGGCAGGGCCAGCTCGACCGTCACAGGCGCGATGTTGAACGGCATGCGCCGCGACACCAGCGAGCGGTCGGAGCCGTCCTTCGCCGAGTATTCGAGCGCTTCGACGGTGACGGAGCTGCCGGGATGGCGCGTCAGCCAGACGGTCGCGCGGTAGGGGTTGTGATGGCCCATCTCGCCGTTGCTGGTGGTGAACGTCTCGGTGATCAGCGCGCCGCGGGCGTCGCGCACACGAATGACGACGTTGTTCTCGAACGTGCGGGCCAGGCCGGTGACGACCAGCGGGTTCGCGTTCTCCACGCCGTCGATCGTGATCTCGCGCTGCGGCCGCGCGGGCGGCGTCTGCGCAGCCGTCGACGTAACGGGCGGCACCGGTGCGGTGGTCTGTGTGGACGGAGGGACGGGCTGGGTCTCAGTGATCTCGCCGGACGGCTGCTGCGTGCCCGGCGGCGTCTGCGTCTGCGTCGCCGAGGGCGGCGGCGCGCCTCCACTCTGCTGCTCCGGTGAGGCCGTACATCCGATCGTCACGAGCACGAGACAAATGACAAAACTGCGCAATGCTATTCTCCTTCCGGCCATGCGTTCGCTGACCTTCCTCCTCGTCCTCTTCACGTCTCTTGCCGCGTTCGCTGATGACGGGGGCCCGAGCCTCTACAAAGGGAAGGCTTGCGTCACCTGCCACGGCGCCGACGGCAGCGGCAACACGCCCACCGGCAAGTCCCTCAAGGCGGGCGACCTGCGGAGCGCCGCGGTGCAGAAACAGACGGACGACCAGCTCGCGGCGACCATCGCGAACGGCAAGGGAAAGATGCCGCCGTTCAAGAGCGCCATGAACGCGGCTCAGATCAAAGAGGTGGTGACGTACATCCGCGCTCTGGCAAAGAAACCGTAACGGCGTGAGCCGCGTCACCAGACGCTTCGTCCGGAGCGCCCGTACTTAGGGCGAAGTCTTTGATGAGGTGTTCTCAGTGAAACGTATTTACTTTTGTCTTCTGGTTGTTCTCTTTGCCCTTCCCACCTTCGCCGCCGATTATCCGAATCCCGTCATCACCAGCATCAACCCCTCTTTTGGCCCGCCGTCCGGCGGCACGCAGGTCACGATCAAGGGCGATTATTTCGATCTGCCGCCCAACTTCGCCTGCGCCCTTCCCTGCCCCGTGCGCGTCTCGTTTGGCGGGCGTCTGGCCACCCTCGTGTCGTCCGATGATGAGCACATCGTCGTGACGACGCCCGAAGGTCAGCCCGGCGTAGTGGACGTGGCCGTGCTGACCGGCGACGGCCGCACCACCACCGCGCCTCATTCGTTCACCTATGGCGGCGGCCCGAGCCCGTCGTACGAAACGGTGCTCCTCCCGGTCTACACGGACGGCATCGTCAACGGTGCCGACGGCTCCAAGTGGGCTACCGAGTTCTGGCTGCGCAACAATGGTGCGACACAGGCTCAGGTTGCGCCGTGGGTCTGTCCGGCCGATCAGGTCTGCCCCGCCTCGGTGCCGCTGTGGCGGACGGTCGAAGCGCAGGAAACGCTGCACAACCTGCCGGTTTTCTTCCGCGTGCCGACGGCGAACGTGTCGCGGCTGCTCTACGTCACGGCCGACGATGCGTCACAGATCTCCTACAGCCTCCGCGTGGCCGATACGTCGCGGCAGAACCTCAATGCCGGCACGTCGCTGCCAGTCGTCCGTGAGAGCCAGTTCCTGACGAAGACCGCGTACCTGACGGATGTGCCGCTCGACCCGGCGTTCCGTATCAACCTGCGCGTCTACGAGATGGCGAAGGCAGGAGCGCAGTTCAGCGTCCGCGTTTATCCGCTGCAGGAAGGTGTCGACCCGGCCCTGCCGATCGCCACCTACACCGTGACGCCCGAGACGACGGAGACGGGTCCGTTCCCGTCGCAGGCCGCCTATGCGTCCCTGAACGTCGAGCTGGCGCGCTCCGCCACGACGCCGCTCAGCCTGCGCATCGAGGTACAGCCGCTCACAGCGGGCAGCCGCTTCTGGACGTTCGCCACCGTGACGAATAATCAGACGCAGTTGATCACGACTGTGACGCCGTAGGACAGTACGTTTTCCGTTGTTCGTTGTCCGTTGTCCGTCCCGCCCGCCCGTCCGTCCGTGCAGAGACGGACAACGGGCAACGGCTGCACAAACAAGAAGGCCGGCGCACAGCGCCGGCCTTTTGTTCGTGCAACCTGTCAGTAACTACTTCTTCAACGCGTCCTGCATATCCTTGATGGCGGCTTCGCGGCCCTTCTCCTTCGCCAGCTTGGCGTACTGCCCGCGGCGATTCTCAGAGAACTGGCGCACCAGGGCCAGGTAGCGTCCCTGGAGCTGGCGCGAGGCGAGCTGCTCGGCCGTGATGCTGGAAGACGACTTGCGGCCGCGTCCACCAGCTTTGCGTCCGCGGGTCGAGCCCGTCCCTTCGCTCGAGCCGCTGCCTTCGTTGCCGCCGGCATTTGCGGCTTTGGCCGGACGGCCGCGGCGGCGGCCCGTGGTACCGGTCTCGCTGCCGGCAGCCGCGGCGCGACGGCCGGGCGGGCGGCCCGGACGGCGACGAGCGGTCGCTCCACTGCCGGTGCTGCTGCTGCCGCCCGACTCGCCGCCATGCGCTGCGCGCAGACGGGCCAGACGCTCCTCGAGCTCGTCGATCTCGCTTCTCATCTCACCGACATACCGCGCAATCTCGCCGGCCGACAACCGGCGATCGCGGATCAGTCGATCCAGCACATAGCTGGCCTGGCCCGGGGTAAGGGGACCGGATGCTTGTCTAGGTCTTGCCATTTACTTCTCCTCCTCGTAGAGCACTCGCACTGAGTGTTGTGCAACAGCGGCAGTCGTGTCAAACAAAAAAGCGGGCATTTGCCCGCTTTTCAATCGTTTGAATGCACTGTGCAGCACTAGTAGCGATAGTGATCGCTCTTGTACGGGCCGCTTACAGGGATACCCAGGTATTTCGACTGATCCGGCGTCAGTGGCGTCAGCTCCACACCGAGGTGATCGAGGTGCAGACGGGCCACCTCTTCATCGAGCTTCTTCGGCAGCACGTAAACCTGCTTGCCGTATTCGCCGCTGTTCTGCCACAGAGCGAGTTGTGCAAGGACTTGATTGGTGAACGATGCGGACATGACGAAGGACGGATGGCCGGTAGCGCAGCCGAGATTCATCAGGCGCCCTTCGGCCAGGATGAGCACAGAGTGGCCGTCGGAAAACGTCCATTCATCGTACTGCGGCTTGATCTGGTTGCGCTTTACACCCGGATACTTCTTCAGGCCGGCCATGTCGATCTCATTATCGAAATGGCCGATATTGCTGACGATGGCGTTGTGTTTCATACGGGCCATGTGCTCGGCCGTAATGACGTTTTTGTTGCCGGTGGCGGTCACGAAGATGTCGGCCTTCTCGAGGACGTTCTCGAGGACGCGCACTTCGAACCCTTCCATGGCCGCCTGTAATGCACAGATCGGATCGATCTCGGTGACGACGACGCGGGAGCCCTGGCCGCGCAGTGCCTGCGCGCAGCCCTTGCCGACCTCGCCGAAGCCGCAGACGACCGCCAGCTTGCCGGCCAGCATGACGTCGGTCGCGCGATTGAGGCCGTCGATGACCGAGTGGCGGCAGCCGTAGATGTTGTCGAACTTCGACTTCGTCACGGAGTCATTGACGTTGATGGCCGGGAACAGGAGCTCGTTCGCTTCCTGCATCTGATAGAGGCGATGCACGCCGGTGGTCGTCTCTTCGGACACACCGCGGATGTCTTTCGCCACGCGGGTCCAGCGCTGCGGATCGCGCGCGAGCTCGGCGCGCAGGAGGTCGAGGATGACGCCCCACTCTTCCGGATCGTCGGACGGGTTGAACTCCGGGACATGACCGTGGCCTTCGAACTCGACGCCTTTGTGGACGAGGAGTGTCGCGTCGCCGCCGTCATCGACGATGAGCGTCGGGCCGCTGCCGTCCGGCCACATCAGCGCCTCGGACGTGCACCACCAATACTCCTCCAGCGTCTCACCCTTCCAGGCGAACACCGGGATGCCGCGCGGGCTGTCGATCGTGCCGCCCGTCTCGGGACGGCCGACGACCACCGCGGCCGCGGCGTGGTCCTGCGTCGAGAAGATGTTGCAGCTCACCCACCTCACGTCGGCGCCGAGCAGATTGAGGGTCTCGATCAGCACGGCGGTCTGAATCGTCATGTGCAGGGAGCCCATGACCTTCGCACCGGCGAGCGGCTGCTGCCCCGCGTACTGCTCGCGCAGGGCCATGAGGCCGGGCATCTCGTGCTCGGCCAGGCGGATCTCCGAGCGGCCGAGCGTGGCCTGCGAGAGATCTTTAACTTTGTAAGGCTCGCGTCCCGCGCTGATGGCGGCGTCGAATTGATGTGTGGTTTCGAGAGTGGCAGTCATCCTGATCCTTTAACTCCTGTCGGGTCTGCTGGCGCACCGAGGTAGGCAGTCCGTGAGACGGCCGGCGCACCGGAAGCGCGAATTCTAACCCACGGTCCGCTATTCGCGCATCCCGGCGGCGGATCATCTAAAATCGGCGTAAAGTCCAGGTGAAATCGTCCCCGCGGTGCGAACCGCCGCGGTCCAATCAACGTAGTTCCCGAGCGAATGAAAATGTTCGAAAGCGCAACGCCTCCGCCGCGCTTCAAGGCCGGCTTCAGGGTGAACGTCCCCTCTTTCTCCTTCCGCGGAGGTGGTCTCGTCCGCCTGATGCTGAAGGTGCTGCTCGTCCTCTCGCCGCTCTTCTTCGTGCGCGGCTGCCTCGTGACGTACGTCTCGCCCGGCGAGATCGGCCTGCGCCAGGTCTCGTTCGGCCCGAGCAAAGGCCTGCAGAAAGCGCTCGTCTATCCAGGTTACCGCCGGCAGATCCGCGGCTACGAGACGATCCGCACGTTCCAGCGGAACCTGCAGACGCTCGAGTTCACGACCTCGCAGGGGGAGAGCGGCGGCATGCATCGCTCCGTGCCGGCGATCAACGTCCCGACCGTCGACGGCTACCCGGTCGCGGTCGACGTCACTGTGCTCTACCGCATCGCCGATCCGTTCCTCGTCGTGTCGAAATTCGGCTTCGGCCGCGCCTATGAGGACAACGTCGTCATCCGCTTCACCGATCCGGCGGTCAAGCAGCACCTCGGCGAGCTGCGTGCCGAGGAGTTCTACCGCGATCGCCGGCTCATCAAGGCGCACGACATGCGGAACGAGCTGGCCCAGCGCTTCCGCGAGAACGGACTGCTGCTCGCCGACATCCTCATCCGCCAATACGACTATCCGGACACGTTCCAGCAGCTCACGGAACAGAAGAAGATCCAGGACCAGTCGGTACTGACGAACCGCGCGCTGGCCAAACAGGCGGAGGTGGAGACGCGCCTGAAGCGGGCAACGGCCGAGGGAGAGAACGCGATCAATCTGCGGACGGCGGAGTTCCAGGCGCAGATCACGTCGTTGCGCGCCGATCGCGACCTGTACGAACGCTCCCGCCGCGCCGAGGCCGACCTGCTCGTGAAGACGGCGGAGACGCAGGGGCTCGAGGCCATCAACCGGGCCATGGAAGGGGCCGGGTCGGAGAAGCTCCTCCGGCTGCGCAGAGGCCTCGCACTGCTCAACAGCATCAAAGGACCGATTTACATCAGCGAGGATCCGACGGACCTCGAGCGTCTGTCGAGGAGCCCGAAATGAGAACCCTGGTCGCAGCACTGCTCCTACTGCTCGCCACCGCCGCCTGCACGCCGCATACGACGGAAGCGACGCAGGTTGGCGTCCGCTTCAACAAGATCACCCGCGCCACCGAAATTGCCGATCCCGGCGCCACCTACTTTTTCGCGCCGTTCGTCAATGACTGGACGACGTTCGACATCTCGACGCAGAGCCTGATCATGTCGGCGAAGAAGAACGACCGCGGCAGCGACAAGGACGACCTGCGCTTCAAGACGCGCGACGGCAACGACATCGAGACGGACGTCACGGTGCGCTGGCGCGTCGATCCGACGAAGGCCGCGCACATCTGGCAGCTCGTGGCGCCGACGACGCAGGAGCTCGAACAGCAGCTCGTCCGCCCGAACGCGCGCGCCTACGTCCGGGACGTGCTGAACCGCCTCGATTCCGAGGAGTACTACAACCCCGATCTGCGCTTCGCCGCCGCGCGCGACGCGACACGCCTCCTCGACGCGCAACTGAAGCCTTACGGCATCGTCATCGAACAGATCATCCTCGGCGATTTCTCCTTCAAGCCCGACTACCAGACGCTGATCAATCAGCGCAAAGAGGCGGAGAAGCAGGCCGAGAAGCTCGAGGCGCAGATCCTGGCCACGCAGGAGGCGAACATCGCCAACCTGCAGACGAAGATGGCCGCGCTGACGGAGCAGTTGACGCGCACACAAGGCGAGCTGGCGCAGGCACAACGCGCGTCGGATGCGTACCTCGTCCGCCGCAAGCAGGAAGCGCAGGCGGTGCTGACGGAGAAGCAGGCCGTCGCCGAAGGCATCCGCAAGGAGCGCAACGCCCTCAACAGCAGCGCCGGCGATGCCTACGTCAGCCTGCAGCTCATCGACGCGCTGCAAAAAAAGGAGATCCGCCAGATCCCGAAGATGCCGAACGGCAGCAACGTGATCATCGACGGCAACAAGCTGCTGCAGCAACTGGGCGTGATCCAGTACCAGCAGTCGAAGGAGCAGCCGTGAGGACGCGTTGTCCGTTCTCCGTTGTCCGTTCTCCGGTCGTGACGGCGGGCAGCACGGCAAAGGCGAGACGGACAGCGGATAACGGGCAACGGGCAACGCCGTCATGCTGAACATCGCGGGACCGGAGTACGACTTCGGCAGTGTCGTCTTCGTCGTGCTCGAGGAGTGTGAGCACCGGCGGCGCGGCATTGACGATGAAGCGCATCTGGCGAGCGTCGCCGAGAAGAAGCTGCAGCAGATCCGGAAGGCCTACGACGAGTTCGGCGGTTCGGCGGCGTACTGGCAGGCGCTTTCGACCGAGGTGATGGATACGGTGATGCCGCAGTACATCGTCGCGGCGAAGGAGATGAATGCGCTGGAGCGCAGCGCCTTCGGCGTCTGGCGCAGCGGCGATCCGATGGCCCGCGGTGCGTTCGCCCTGGGCGGCCTGCTGATCGGCGTCATGATCATGGCCCTGCCGTTCATCCGCATCATCGAGAGCCTCTTCGCCTTCGCCCTGGCGGCCGCGGGAGCTCTGTATCCGGAGCTCAAGCGGTTCGTGCACGAACGCCGGCACGTGAAGCTGCTCAACCGCCTGGTGACCGACGCCGCTGCCTATCAGCAGAACGCCCGGCTGCACTACATGAGCACGACGGACATCCGGGAGTCGTTCACGCCCGCCCCGGCGCCGGAGATCGGGGAGATCGGCGGCCGCAAGGAAGAGCACGAGGGGTAGGCGGGCAGGCAAACGTTGCAGTGGAGGACGGACAGGATTGTCCGTCCTCCACTGCAAGGACCTGCGGGTGGCACGGTCCGGTAACCCATCAACGGCGGGACGGGTCGATGGCAACAAGACCGTGCCGCCCGTTCCTTCGTCGCGGCTGTGCGGGCTACACCGGAGGACGTCCCACACCCGCCCCAAAACCGAAAACCAAAAACAAGAAACGCGGGTACTATCCCCGCCCATGGCAGAGCTCGAAAAACGACGGGTTGCTCTTCACACGAAGATCCTGATCGGCCTCGTCAGCGGGGCGGTGATCGGCGGGACGCTCAACCACTACATGGGCGCCAAAGCGCCGGTGCTGACGTTCATCGCCGAGCAGCTCACGAATCCGATCGGGCAGCTTTTCCTCCGCCTGCTCCTGCTCCTCGTCGTGCCGCTCGTCTTTTCGAGCCTGCTCCTCGGCGTCGCCGGGCTCGGCGATCTGCGGCGCATCGGGCGCATCGGCGTGAAGTCGCTCGTCTACACGCTCGTCATCTCCGCGATCAGCGTCGTCATCGGCCTGACGCTCGCCAACACGATCAAGCCGGGCAAACGGGTCGATCCCGCCGTCCGCGACCAGCTCGCACAGCAATACAGCATGGACGCGCAGAAGACCGTCGAGACGGCCATCGGCGGGGCCAAGACCACCGACGCGCCGCTGCTCAAAGCCGTCAAGACGATCGTCCCGACGAATCTCTTCTTCTCGATCGGACGCGAAACGCCCGACATGCTCGGGCTGATGTTCTTCACCCTCTTCTTCGGCATCTCCCTGACGATGGTTCCGGCCGACCGCTCGCGGCCCCTCCTGGCCGCGGTGGAAGGGATCTACGAGACGGTGGAGAAGGCGATCCAGCTCGTGATGCGGCTCGCGCCGGTCGCGGTGTTCTGCCTCCTCTTCACGATGACGGCCCGCTTCGGCTTCGGCCTGCTGGTCAGCCTCGGCTGGTTCGTCGTCACGGTGCTGCTCGGGCTCGCGCTGCACATGTTCGGCGTCTACTCGCTGTCCGTGGCGCTGCTGTCGCGAATCAACCCGCTGACCTTCTTCAAGCGGATCAAGACGGTGATGATCACCGCCTTCTCGACGTCGTCCTCGAACGCCACGCTGCCGACGGCGCTGCGCGTCTCGGAGGAGAACCTCGGTGTGCCGCGCGACATCAACTCGTTCGTGTTGACCGTGGGGGCCACGGCCAACCAGAACGGCACCGCGCTCTACGAAGGAGTGACGGTCCTGTTCCTGGCGCAGCTCGCCGGACTCGACCTGACCATCGCTCAGCAGTTGATGGTCGTCTACCTGGCCATCCTCGGCGGCATCGGCACCGCCGGCGTCCCATCCGGCTCGATCCCGTTCATCATCGTCGTCCTCGCGCAGATCGGCGTCAATCCGGCGCTCATCGCCATCATTCTCGGCGTCGATCGCATCCTGGACATGTGCCGCACCGTACTCAACGTGACGGGCGATCTGACGATCGCCACGTACGTCGCCCGCTCGGAAGGATTCGAGCTGCTGAAAGAGACGCCGGAGCCGCCTGAAGTCGACCTCTGATGTGCGAGAATCCGCCTCCAAATGCTTGCAGAGCTCGAGACCAGAATCGTCGAACGTACCTACTCTCCTGAAGACTCTCCGTACGAGACCGTCATCGTCGACATCACCCACAAATGCAACATGGGATGTAAGAACTGCTACATCCCGAACCGCACCATTCCGGACCTGGACGCGAAGTGGCTGAGCAGCATCTTCGCCCGCCTGCCGCGCGGCACGTACGTGCGGCTCGTCGGCGCGGAGCCGACGATGCGCGAGGACCTGCCGGAGCTGATCCGCGACGTCCGCGCCCACGGCCATCATCCTGTCCTCGTGTCCAATGGCCTGAAGCTGGCGGATCGCGCCTATCTGCGCACGCTGAAGGACGCCGGCCTGCAGATCGCGTATCTCTCGTTCAACGGCGGCTTCGATGACGAGCTGTATCACGCCATCGACGGCATGCGCTGCGCCGCGCTGAAGGCGCAGGCGTTCGACAATCTCGCGAAAGAGCACATCTTCACGTCTCTCGGCATGATCGTCATTCGAGGCGTCAACGAGCATGAAGTCGCGCGCGTGCTGCCGGAGATCCGCAAGCGGCGCTCGATCCGCGAGCTGCATCTCCGCGCGCAGGGGGCGATGGGGCGCTACATGAAGAACGCGCCGCTGACGCTCGACGAACTGCTCGACATCTTCTCGAATGCCGCCGCCATCGACGCCGACAGCGTCGACCGCCGCGAGCGCACCAGCTACTCGCACGATTTCACGCACGGCCGCGTGCGCGTCCAGCTCACCTGCTGGCCGGACCTCGGCAGCACGGTCCGCGGACGCCTCACGCCGGAAGGCATGGTCGCCCCCTTCATGGAGCACGTGATCGCGAATGAAGGTGGCTACTGATGTCGGCGCTGCCGGTCACTGACTTTGCCACCCGGCTCGTGGACGCCGCACGCCCCGCTGACGTGACGCAGAACCCGTTCGTGCTGCGGTTGCGCGAAGGGATCTCGCCGGACTCCCTGAAACGCTACGGCATCGCCACGTACGCCATCGCCAGCGGCTTCCCTCGTGTCCTCTCGTCGGTCCTGGCCGAATGCGACGAGCCGCGCGTGCGCCACTCCCTCATCGGCAACCTGCTGGAGGAGGAAGGGGTGACGACGTACGTCCCGGCGAAGGGCGTCACGGTCGTGCCGGAGCGCGGCCACGGCTCGCTCGGCCGGCGCTTCGCTCGCGCGACCGGGGCCACGGACGCGGAGCTCGCCGCCGCGCCGTTCGTTCGTCCGCGGTGGTTCACGCAGGCGCTGCGCGACGGCAACTGGCTCGGACCCTTCGCCTACTTTGCGGTCGGCCAGGAGGCGAACGTCCCCCCGCTCTACCGCACGCTGATCCCGCTCTTCCGGGAGCGCTACGGCTTGTCCGACGAGGCGCTGGAGTTCCTCAGCGAGCACGTCACGGCGGACGACCGGCACGGCCTGGAGGCGGCGATGATGATCGCCGACGTCGCCAGGACCGAGGAAGCGCGCAAACAGGCGCTCGAGGGCGCACGCCGCGGCGGACGGGCCTGGTGGGAACTGCATCGAGCACACGCCCGCGAGGCATGATCTTCCGCCTCGCGCTCGCACTGGTCCCCCTGCTCGCCCGGACCATCGGACCGCTGCTCATGCGCCGGCCCGGCCTCTACGCCTGCACGCACGTCTTCGACGAGTCGCTGCGGACGATGCTGGCCGCGCTGAACTACGCCCACATCTCCTTCACGCCGAAGCTCGTCTACGACGGCCCGGCGGACCTGCAGGAGACGATCGCGCAGCGCGGCGGCCTCTTCGTCAGCGCCCACTATCCGCTCAACGTGCTGACCACGCGCTGGCTGCACGACCGGGGCATCCCCGTCTCGACCGTGCGGGGGTACGTCGAGCCTCGCCCGCTGATCTGGGGGACGCGCATCCCTCCCCGCGTGCTGCTCCGCTCCCCGAACCTCTTCGTCCAGATCCGGTCGCGCCTCGCAGAGAAGGAAGTGGTGCTGATGCTCGTCGACAACGTGGACGAGGAGCTGAACCCGGTGAAGGTGGAGACGGTCTTCGGCACGTTCCGCATCTCCCCCGCCACGTTCCACTTCGCCAGACGGATCGGCGCCCCCCTGTTCTTCACCTGCGTCCGGATCGACGAGACCGGCCGCCCCCGCCAGATCGTGCGCGCGCTGGAACCGGCCGTCGAGGACTACGCGCGCGTGCTGCAGGAGGAGACGGCGGCGGTGAGGCGGTGAAGCAGTTGGGCGGTTGGCGGTACGCTCGCTGGCGCTCGCTCGCGGTTGGCGGTGGATGAGACCCGTGCGCGACGATACCGCCAAAGCACGGCGCCACATCGGTAACCGGTGTGCTTCTGGCCACCGCCAACCGCGAGCGAGCGCAGCGAGCGTACCGCCAACCGCCAACTTCACCCCCAGCGAGCGTACCGCCAACCGCCCAACTCCGCTAGAATAGCCAGTCCGATCGGTATTTCGGGTCATGGGCATGAGAGCGGGCAACATCGATCGCGTCAAACGCCGGCTGCTGGCTGAAGCCGTCGCCGACAATCTCGACACGATCCGCGGGCTTCCTCCGCGTGCACTCCGGCGGGAGCGACGCTGGGGACGCGTCGTTGCGCGCGTTGCCTCGTTCCTGCTCGTGCCTGCCGGTCTGGCCGGGGCGACGTGGCTGACAATGTCGGCCACACCCAATCCGTCGCCCGTTCCGGCCGCCATCGCGCAGGTACGGGCGCGGCAGATGCCACCTCGCAAGGTGGCGGCGATGAGCGTCCTGCCGCCGAGCACCGAGCGCGTCACCTCGGCCGCTTTTCCGCTGGCCGTCCGCCGCGTGGTCCTCGACTCAGGCCACGGCGGCAGCGATCCGGGCGCCACGGCGCTGACGCTGCGGGAGAAGGAAGTCACGCTCGACGTCGGCTACCGCCTGCGGAAGCTCCTCGAGGCGAACGGCTTCGAGGTGATCGTCACCCGTCCCGACGACCGCACCGTGGCGCTCAACGAGCGCGCCAGGCTGGCCAACCAGTCGAAAAGCGACATCTTCATCTCGATCCACGTGAACACGATCGTGAAGCACACGGCCAGCCGCGGCATCGAGACGTACTACCTCGGTCCGACGAACGATCCGTCGCTCACCGCGCTCGCCGCGACGGAGAACCGCGTCTCCGGCTACTCCATCGCCGATATGAGAAAGCTGCTCGACGGCGTTTACGCCGACGCCCGCCGCGATGAGTCACATCAGCTCGCGACGCACGTGCAGGAGAAGCTGTTCGGCGGCCTGCGCACCGACGACCCGGGACTCGAGAACTGGGGCGTCAAGCGCGCGCCGTTCCTCGTCCTCGTCGCCACCGACATGCCGGCCATCCTCGCGGAAGTCGGCTGTATGTCGAACGAGAAGGAGGCAGCAATGCTCGGCCGCCCCGAGTACCGGCAGAAAATCGCCCAGGCACTCTTCGAGGGGATCCGGGCGTACGCGAGTGCGAATGGTTAACCGAACGGACTTTGAACAGTTTCGCCGCCTGGCCCGCCCGGCGCGAACGGCCCGGGTCACCCTGCGCGACGCGGCGCGCTCGCTGCGTCCGCGCATCGTGCGCGAGACCGAGCTCACCGAACCCGATGCTCCCGGAGAGGACGTCTTCGAGCTGGAACCACGCGGACCGGCCATCGTCGAGTCGCCGTTCAGCACCCCGGAAGCAGAAGTCACTGAAGCAACGGAAAGGAACGAAAACATGGCTGAGCTCCTCCACGTCGGCATCGACCTCGGGACCTCGCGAAGCGCGATCTCCGCCTCGAACGGCGAGCGCTTCGTCGTCGACAGTTTCGTCGGCTGGCCGGTCGACATGGTCGCCCGCAAGGTGCTGAAGCGCGAAGTGCTGATCGGTCACGAGGCGGTCTCGAACCGCACGATGCTCGACCTCCACCGCCCGCTCGAGCGCGGGCTGCTGAAAGAAGGCTCGGAAAAGGACGTCGAAGCGGTGCGCGAGCTGCTCAAGCACCTGCTGCGCCTCGTCGGCGTCAGCTCCAACGGCCGCGTCCACGCCTCAAACGTGCGCGCCGTCGTCGGCGTTCCGGCTGCCGCGCTCCGGACGAACAAGCAGTACCTCCGCAATTCGATGAAGGGCATCGTCGACAGCCTCCTGATCGTCTCCGAGCCCTTCGCCGTCGCCTACGGCCTCGACGCCCTGCTGCACACGATGATCATCGACATCGGCGCCGGCACGACCGACTTCTGCGTCATGAAGGGCCGCTACCCGACGGAAGAGGACCAGCGCACGCTCACCGTGGCCGGCGATTCGATCGACACGCAGCTCCTCAAGCTGATCGAAGAGCGCTACCCGCAGGCGAACGTGACCGTGTTCATGGTCCGCGAGTGGAAGGAAAAGTTCAGCTTCGTCAACGATTCGCGCGAGCGGATCATGGTCACGGCCCCGGTACGCGGCGTCCCGACGGAGCTCGACATCACCGCCGAGATCAAGACCGCCTGCGAGACGCTGCTCGCGCCGGTCGTGGAGACGATGCTCGACCTGCTGGCCCGCGTGGAACCGGAGTTCCAGGAGCGCGTCCGCAACAACATCATCCTCAGCGGCGGCGGCGGCCTGATCCGCGGCCTCGGCACCGCCCTGGAAACGGCGCTGCGCTCGGTGGGCGGCGGCAAGGTCCGCTACATGGAAGACCCGGTTTTCGTCGGCTCCGACGGCGGCCTGGCCCTGGCCATGGACGCCCCCGAAGGGGACTGGGAGAAGTTGACCGCGTAGCGCAGCAGTCTGCGTAGCCCGCGGGGACCTATGGGACCGCCAAATGGGAACCATAGGTCCCATGAGTCCCATAGGTCCTATCGTCTCCCCTGCTCCACGTTCACGAACAGCTCAAGCGTAGAGAAGCCGTCTCCCTTTGGGCTGAGGAATCGACCGGCCAAGTTCCCGGGCCGTGTCGAGCCACAATCCGATCGCTACCTCCGCGTTGGCAAGAGCTTCGGCGTGTGACGTCCCGTGAGCCATGCACCCCGGCAACTCCGGTACGTCCGCAATGAACGATCCGTCCTCATCACTCCAGAAGATGATGATCTCGTAGCGGTTTTCCACGTTTAGCTCTCCCGCAGATCGTGCCGCAGAATGATCGCGCGCACCTGCTTCACCTGATACGGCTTTGCTTTCGCACCGTCACGCTGGAGGTTGATCTGTTCTTCGACATCGGGTCTGCCGAAGACGTGGTGGCTTCCGCGCGTGCGTTCGATGAAGCCAAGCGCGAGCAGCAGTGTGCGCAGGTCTTCAAAGCGAATATTTGCATCCGACCTGCCACTGAGGACCTGCTCCAGTAGTTTGTCGTGGCGACTCAACAGATACAGGTTAGCACTTGGAGGTGAGCGCCAACCCTACCGCCATTGGTCCTATCGTCTCCCCCGCCCGCCCACGAGGATCAACTCCTCCTGCGGCGGCATCAGGTACTCCGCACCAGTCGCGGTGACCACGGCCATCTCCTCGACCGAAATGGTCTTGGTCTCTTCTCCCGTGAGCTTCCAGGCGAAGAAACCGTCGAAGGCGAACGTCTGGCCGGGCTCCAACAAGCGCAGCGCATCGCCGGCGGGCGGGGTGGTGCGTTGGGCGCCGCCGAGCGCCGGGCCCATGTCGTGCGCCCAGTAGCCGACGGGGTGTCCTGTCGACCAGGGCACCGGCTCCGAGCCTTGCGCCTGCATCCAGGCGCGCTGGGCGGCATCCACATCGTAGCCGCGGACGCCCGGCTTCATCGCCGCGAGGGCGATGCGGCTGCCCTGTTTGCCGTTCTCCCAGCGCTGCAGCACGTCGGGCGGCGCGGTGCGCTCACCTTCGCGCAGCACGTACGCAAAACGCTGGATGTCGGTACACCAGACGCCGCCGACTTTCACGCCAAAGTCCGTCTGGATGATGTCGCCCCGCTGGATGACCCGCTCGGTGGCGTGCGAGTGACCGCGGTCGGGGCCTGAATTCACGTTCGGATTCTGCTCGGGCGCCCAGGCGTCGTCGTAGCCGAGCTCGCGCATGCGGCGCTTGAGGTACACGGCCACGTCGGAATCGCGCGTCACGCCCGGGACGATCGCGCGGTACGCCTCCTCCTCGAGCTGCGCCGTGACGATGGCGGCGCGGCGCATGATCTCCACTTCCTCCGGCAGCTTCACCGAAAGCCAGCGGACGACCAGCTCCTCCGACGGCACGAGCCGCGACGCATCGCCGAGCGCCTCTTCGAATGCCCGCCGCTGCGAATACGACAAGCCGTCCGCCGCCGGACGTGCGCCGGAGTTGACAGCGATCCGCTTCGCGTCGCGCAGCTCCGCGGCGGTGAGCGCGAAGACATCCGCCGCACGGTCGATCGATTCCACACGATCGTGCAGCGCGATGTCACGCAAAGCCGTCGCCTCCCCTGCCGGCGAGAGCGCCACCGACCGCACGCGATTCCCTTCCAGGAAGAAAAGGATGGCGGCGGTGCCGCCGGCGTTCTCCCCGCCGACGTGCATCGCCAGCGGGTCGTTCGCGTTCTCGCGCACGAAGACGGCCCAGGCGTCGACGCCCGCGGCACGCATGGCCGCGGGGAGCAGCTTCTCGACGCGCTCTTTCCGGATACGCCGCCAGACCGACGCCTCGATGTCGTTCCGCTGGAGCTCCGGTACCGGCGGCGGCGCGGTCGTGCGGCAGGCGGCGAGCAGCACAACCAGCAGGATCAGCGGCGCGAGTGCACGCTTCAACGAGGCGCGACCTCGACGCCGAGCGTGGACCAGCTATCGCCCGTCACGTTGTCGACCGACGACATGTACGCCAGCCAGAACGTGCCCCGTCCGCCGCCCGGCTGCGGCAGCACTTCGACGTCCACGCGGAGCTCGGGATCGTCCGGCCACTGCACGCCGATCTGCGAGGTCGCCATCGGCGGCAGCGTCACTTCATGGATCACCGGCGCGAAGGTCGGGACCGAGCCGCTGACCGTGATGCGGAACGTCTGCGTCGTGGTCGCATCGAAGTTGGCGATGCCGACGTTGTTGCGGTACTGCTGCGACTGCCGGTGACCGACGAAGACCAGGTGCGTGTGGTTGACCTCCGACTGCGGCAGGACCGGCATCGACTGCGAGGTCGTCCCTTCGCCGTCCGGCGGCTGCGGCGTCCAGATGCGCGACGTGCCGTACAGGCTGCCGTTCGGGTCGAGGGCACCGTTGGCGTCGACAGCGCGCAGCGTGATCGCGCCGAGGCCGGTGGAACCGATGACCTCGACCACGAAGTTCTCCGAGGAGAGGGTGCTGAGCGGCGGGATGAGCACCGTGCGGCGCGGCGGGTTCGCCGAGCCCCCCGCGGGCGCGAACACCAGCTCCACCCGCTGCGACTGGCCGCGCAGGTTGTAGATGGTGATATCGGAGCGGAAGTGCGTCCCGTTCCCGCCGACCACGTCACCCGCGGCCGGAATGACGAGGTAGTTCGAGGACTGAGCGCCGGCGAC